>NZ_CAZEQR010000022.1:0-216776 GCF_964513795.1 Tenacibaculum sediminilitoris
ACCAACAGTACCAACTGTAGATGCGCAAGTAACGGATGATACAACACCAGTAATCACAGGAACAGCAGATTCAGCAGATACGATTACGGTAACTGTTAACGGAGTAACGTATACCGAAGGAGACGGAAACTTAGTAGACAATGGTGATGGAACATGGGAGTTAACGATTCCAGCAGGCGATGTTTTAGTTGATGGTACCTATGATGTATCTGTAGAAGCAACTGATGCAGCAGGAAATACGAGTTCAGACACAACAGTAGACGAATTAGTAATCGAACTATTAGATACTGATGGAGATGGTATACCAAATTCAGAAGATGTTGATGATGATAACGATGGTATTCCAGATGTTGAAGAGGGAGATGGAATCACTGATACAGATGGAGATGGTATTCCTGATTCGTTAGACTTAGATAGTGATAATGATGGTATAAATGATGTAGTAGAAGGTGGAGATGGCGATTTAGATACTAATGGCGATGGACTTATTGATAGTAATGATTTAGGATATACAGATATTGATGGTGATGGTCAAGCTGATGATTCTGTTGATATTGATGAAGAACCAGATACAGATGGAGATGGAATTCCAGATTATCAAGATTTGGATAGTGATAATGATGGTATTGATGATGTTACCGAAGGAGGTAATGAAGATTTTGATACCAACGGAGATGGAGTAATCGATTCAAATGATACAGGAGGTTCAGACACTGATGGAGATGGGATTTCTGATAGCGTAGATGCAGATACTGACAACTTTGGAGAAGGAGATGAAGGAACTGAAGAAATTTTGGATACTGATGGAGACGGAATTCCAGATTATCAAGATTTAGATAGTGATAATGATGGTATCAATGATGTAGTAGAAGGAGGTAATGAAGAGTTTGATACTAATGGAGATGGAGTTATTGATGCTGATGATTTAGATTATTCAGATGCTAATGGTGATGGGCAACCTGATAATACTGAAGGAGGAGGAGAACCAGATACAGATGGAGATGGAATTCCAGATTTCCAAGACCCTGATAGTGATGGAGATGGTATAAGTGATGTTGAAGAAGGAGGTAATGGAGAGTTCGATACTAATGGAGATGGAGTAATTGATTCAAATGACACAAATGGTTCAGACACTGATGGAGATGGAATTTCTGATAGCGTAGATGGAGATATTGATAATTTTGGGGAAGGAGATGATGATAGTAATCCAGATTTCAGATGTATAAAGGTTAATAACTTAATCAGTCCAAATGGTGATTCAGCAAATAGTTATTTACATATTGATTGTATAGAGAATTTCCCAGAAAATACTATTGAAATTTTCAATAGATGGGGTAATACAGTATATAAAGCTAAAGGATATAATAATACAAGTGTTGTATTTAGAGGAATATCTCAAGGTAGAGCTAGCATAAATGTCAATGATAAATTACCTGTTGGTACTTACTTTTATATCTTAGATATCGGAAACGAAACCAAAGTTAAAAAAGGCTGGATTTATATTAGCAGATAATATATTATTGTTTTAGAATTAGCAAGAACTGATAAATAAAAGTTTTAATAAAATCAAATGAAATTTAATTTAGGTTTAATCTTAATATTTGTAATGAGTATTTGTCTTATCACAAATACTCAGGCACAACAAGACCCCCAGTACACACAGTATATGTACAATACAATGAATGTGAATCCTGCATATGCTGGTTCTAGAGGTCATACTGTTATTACAGCTTTAGGAAGAATGCAATGGGTAGGGTTTGAAGGAGCTCCTAACACCCAAAATTTATCGTACGATACACCTTTAGGATACTCAGGTTTGGGATTGGGAATAAATTTAATGAAGGACCAAATAGGACCATCAAGCGAAATATACTTAGATGGTAACCTATCATATACTATTCAAACGGGTAGTGAAGGTAATTTAGCATTTGGACTACGTTTAGGTGGTAGGTTATTAAATATTGATTGGTCAAAGGGAACTTTCAGAGATGATGAAATTATATTTCAAGATAATGTCAATAAATTTTTACCTACAGTAGGAGCTGGTATTTACTATCATGAACCTGAATGGTATGTAGGATTATCTGTACCTAATATATTAAGAATGGAACATTATGATGCACAAACACCAGGTGAAGTAGCTGTGGAGAGAATGCACTTTTTCTTAATCGCAGGATATGTCTTTGATATAAACGAAGATTTAAAATTTAAACCAGCAGCTTTATTAAAAGGAGTTTCAGGAGCACCACTATCATTAGATATATCTGCGAATTTGTTGTTCAATGAAAAATTTAGAGTAGGAGCTTCTTGGAGATGGGATGACTCTGTGAGTGCACTTTTAGGTTTTCAAGTAAACGATTCTTTTTTAATTGGGTATTCATATGATTTAACAACTTCAAACTATAATGTTACAAATTCAGGAACACACGAAATAATGTTGCAATATGAAATATTCAATGAAATAAGATATAGGTCTCCAAGATTCTTTTAAAAAAAAAAAATGAAATTTAAAAAATCATTAGTATCAATAATGTTAATGCTAGCAATAACTTGTTTTGGACAAAGTAAGAAAGTAGCAGATCGTTATTATGAAGAATTTTCATATGTACAAGCAGCTAAACTCTATAAAGATTTAGTATTAGTAAAAGGAGATAGTTCCAAACACGTATTAAGTAGATTGGCAGAATCATACTATAATAATTCTGATACTAATGAGGCTGAAATTTGGTATAAAAAGCTTATTTTTAATTTTAAAGGAGAAGTAGAAGATAAGCAACTATTTAAATATGCTCAAGTTTTAAGAAGTAATGGAAATTACAAAAAATCAGATTCAATACTTTTAACGCTAGTAGAAAAGCAAAGTAGTAGTCTAAATATGGAACTACAACGAGAAGATTATTTATTAGATTATTCAAATCAAAAAAAAAGAATAGGAGTAAGAAACTTAGCAATAAATACGCCTTATTCTGATTTTGGTGGATTTTTACTAAATGGGAAATCGTATTTTTCATCTTCTATTCCAAATGACTCAAAAAAACAAAAAATTTATAAATGGAATAATCAACCTTTTTTAAATATTTATAGAGCAGAAGAAGATATACAAACATTAGAAGAAAGTAAAAAAGATACAATACTAGTATTAAGTAATGTAGAAAAACTAGGAGAACCTATAGCTTCTGAGTTTCATGAGTCAACACCAGTATTCACTAAAGACGGAAAAACGGTATACTTTACACGTAATAACTCTGACGGTAAAAGAGTTAGAAAGAACAAAAAAAATACTTCTAACTTAAAAATCTATAAAGCAAGTTTCGTAAATGGTTTTTGGGTTAATGTTAAAGAATTACCATTTAATAATGATGAATATTCTATAGGACATCCTGCATTAAGTCCAGATGAAAAGACATTATACTTTGCTTCTAATATGCCAGGTGGGTATGGAGAATCTGATATTTACAAAGTAGAAATAAAAGGGAAGGATGAGTATGGTGTTCCTTTAAATTTGGGAAAGACTATAAATACATCTGAAAAGGAAATCTTTCCTTATGTGAGTAATGATAATGTATTGTACTTTTCTTCAAATGGATATTTAGGTCTAGGGCTTCTTGACATTTTTCATACAAAAATTAAGGAAGATGGAACATATTCACCCCCAGAAAACTTAGGACACCCATTTAACAGTAAAAAAGATGATTTTTCATTTTTTATTAGTGAAGATGGTAAAAGAGGTTTTTTCTCTTCAAACAGAGATAAAGGTAAAGGAGATGATGATATTTATAGCTTTTTTATTTATACAGATCCACCAGTTTGTACACAGGTAGTAAAAGGTATAATAGAAAACAATAAAACTAATAGCCCTGTTGATGCTGTAGTTATAAAACTAATAAATAAAGATAAACAGGTTATAGCAGAAACAGTTTCTGACGATTTGGGTAACTATATCTTTAATGATGTACCGTGTAATGGTAAGTATACAATTACTGCAACGAAATTTGACTATCGATCAGGTAAGAATACTATATCGACAAGTAATACAAGAAATAATACTATTACAACGAATTTAAAGTTAATACCTTTAATTATTGGAAATCAGATAGTAATAAAACCTATTTACTTTGATTATGATAAAGCTGTTATTAGAGAGGATGCAGAATATGAGTTGGAGAATATTGTTACTGTAATGACAAATCATCCTGAACTAATAATAAGAATTGAATCTCATACAGATAGCAGAGGACAAAGAGATTATAATAAAAAGCTATCTGACCAAAGAGCAAAATCTACAAGAGATTATATTTTATCTAGAGGAATAGCCAGAAACAGAATTGAAAGCGCAATAGGATATGGTGAAGAAAAACCATTAAATAACTGTACTGATGGTAAAAAATGTTCAGAAAAAGAGTATCAATTAAATAGAGGTTCTTACTTTTATATCGTAAAGGGAGGTGAATCAATAAAGATTAAACAAGAGAAAGAAAGAGAAAAAGAGAAAAAGAAAAAAAGAATAAGTCAAAAAAACATTGAATTAAAAAAAAGTAATAATTTTTTAGAGTTTTTAAGAAAAAACTTAAAGAATTCAGAAAAAAACTCTGAACTTAAAAAGAATAAGTGTTTTAAAGAGGAAGAAAATTGTAATAAAACAACAAAAGAAGTAAAAATAGATTATAAGAATTAAGAAACTTCTTTTTAGATATAAAAAAAGCTCTTTAAAAAAGGAGCTTTTTTGTTTTACTTAATATAATATTAAATTAAAAAAGAAGTTATAAGAGTACATTAACTTATTATATCATTATTATTAATTATGAAAAAATTATTTATTCCCTTAGCGTTTTTGGCGTTAACAATAACGTCTTGTGTATCCAAAAAAAAGTATGTTGAATTAGAACAGAAATACAATGACACAAGAGGAAACTTACAAAAAACAACTCTAGAAAAAAAACAGTTAGAAGCCAAATTCGCTAAAATTGAAAAAAGAGTTGATGATTACAATGAAAAAATTAACTCATTAAAAAATGTAAATGAATCACTAAGTGAAAAAAACAACATTAAGTTAGATATGGTTGGTAACTCAGCTGTTATCTCAAATTCTATAAAAGAAAAAATGAGAGAAACACTTAAAAATGTTGATCCAACAGAGCTAGCAAAAGCTAAAACATTAAAAGATTCAATGAACATAGCAGTTGCTTATAATCTTAAAAAATCAATAGATACATCAGATTTAGAGAATGATGAAGATATAAATATTGATATAGATAAAACTGTGGTTATGATTTCAGTATCAGATAAAATGCTATTTAATACAGCTAGTTACAAGGTAAAGAGAAATGCCTATAAACTAATCAAGAAATTAGCAGAGGTAATAAACTCAGAGCCTAGTATGGACGTAATGATAGAGGGGCACACAGATTCAAGATCATATAATACAGGGGTTTTACAAGATAATTGGGATTTGAGTGTAAAAAGAGCAACATCAATTGTTCGTCTTTTGGAGAAAAAGTATGAAGTAGATCCTAGTAGATTAATAGCTTCGGGTAGAGGTAGTGCTGTGCCACTTGTAGATAATAGTTCAGCAAAAAACAGAGCTAGAAATAGAAGAACAAGAATAGTAATTTTACCAAATTTAGATAAATTCTTTGGTTTATTAGTTAAAGAAGAAAGTATAGAACCTTAACCTTCTTCAAACAACAATAAACCAGCTAATTAAGCTGGTTTATTGTTGTTTAAAAAAGTGACTTTATAATAAATAAAGTGTCTTAAATGTGTATTAACCTATTTAATTAAAATTATGAAAAAACTATTGATTTTAACATTTGGAATTCTTTTTATGGTTTCTTGTACAGATAAAAAGAAACAGGAAGAAGAAAAACAGAAAATAGAAGCAGCTATAAAAAAGATAGACTCTATAGAAAGTGAAGTAAAAGCAGGTATAGACAAATTAAATGAAGCTACAAAAAAGTTAGAAGAGCAGTTACGAGAAATAGATAGTATATAAACCGATAAACTTAATCATCATGAAAAATATAAAACTAATAGTATCAATTTTAGTATTTTTTACCTATTTAGGAACCCAGCATGCACTTGCTCAAGGAAAAGCTCAAGGAAAAAAAGAAAATGTAGAAGTAAAGCAAAAAGGAAAGGATAAAGTAAAGAAAGTAAAAGAAGACCTAGAGCAAGAAGTAGATGAAGAAAAAGGAAAAGACAAAGCTCGAGAAATGAAGAATAAAAAAGAGCTAAAAGAAAAGAAAGATAAAAAACAAAAAAAAACTAAAGAAAATAAAGAGTATAAAGGGAAAGGGAATGCATATGGTAGAGATAAAAACGGAATGAGTGGAAGAGAGTTTGGTAAAATGAGATCAAATGAAGCTAAAGAAAAGATTGAAGAACAAGAAAAAAATATTTTTGAAAGCGAAGATGTTTTAAATAAAGGAAGAAAAAAAGTAATAAAAGCTGAGGAAAAAATAAAAAAATTAAAAGAGAATAAAGAAATTACTGAAGAAGAAGCTAAAGAAAAAGAAGAAATAATTCGTAAAACCAATGAAAAACTTATTGAATTAGACAAAAAAATTCAAGAGGAAAAAGAAAAAGTAAAAAAAGAAAAAGAAGCTTTAAAGGAAATATTATTCCCTGAAGAGAAATAAAAAGTATCTATAAATTATTGAAAGCATTACTGTTATGCTAAATAATTTAGGAAATATCTCACTAAGTATGTAAAGTTTAAAAAATCGAGGGTTGTAACCCTCGATTTTTTTTATTTAATTTTAAATTTTACACATTATAAACAAAGAATATTTTTTAAACGACGAATTTCTAAAAGGCGAAGAACTCACTTCTTTTTGAAATCCAATCAAAAGCGAGCCATTAAAAAGCTACTCGAAGGAGAACTGGATGAACATTTAGATTATGATAAACACAACAAATCCACCAACAGTAATATCTGTAACGGCTATACTTCAAAAATGGTAAAAAGCAGTTTTGAGATAAACAATTATAAAAGCCCCTAGAGATTGTGAACTCTCCTTTAACTCTGTGCTTGTTCCTAAGTAAACCAATATGGGGTTGACGGTATAGGGTAATCATCAGGCCTATATGACAAATGAATGAGTAATTCTGATACAAGAAAACAACTCCGAGAATTTATGAATACCACTCCTAAAAGTGTGTAAACTTTTAGGAGTGGTGTCTAAAAAAAGCTCCCATTTTAAAATAGGAGCTTTTTTTTATATAAACACTTTTAAGAGTTTTTATTCTTATTCATGAAGTTTAAAGTTAACTGGAATGTAGTACTCAACATTAGCAGTTTTACTATTATGTTCACCTGGAATAAAAGTAGGTAATTTAGAAACCATTCTTTTAGCTTCTTCTTCTAATAACTTTCCATTCTCAGGACCTTTCATTTTAATATTAGTAACGTTACCTTTTTTGTCAATAATAAAGCGTACCCAAACTCTACCTTCAATATTTTGATTAGCTGCAGCAGCAGGGTAGTTAAAGTTTCTTTGAATATGGCTAACCATTCTTTCGTTAAAACACTTTAATTTTTGCATATCAGGAACTCTAGTACAAGCTTTGAATTGTGGAATACTTTGTACCTCATTAAATTTTACAAAATCAGTAATAGTTTTTTCTTTAACTGCAACTGGTTGTGCTACTTTTTTAGCTTTTGCAACTTTATTAGAAGAACTATTATTCCTTGCTCCAGGTGTTCTAAACGTAATAGGAACTCCATATTTTACTTTTACAGTTTTTCCACTATGCTTTCCTGGAATAAACTTAGGAAGGTTGTTTATAATTCTTCTAGCTTCTTTCTCTAAAGATTCACCACCTTTAGGACCACGCATTAAAATGTCATCAACACCTCCTTGCTCATTTATAGTAAATTGAACTAAAACTCTTCCTTGTACACCAGAATTTATAGCTTCTTGAGGATAGTTAAAGTTTTTTATGATATGCTTCGTCATATTTGTTTCGAAACATTTTGCTTGCTTAATTAATGGTACGCTATTACACTTCTCAAATAAAGGAATTTCTTCAACTAAATTAAAAGGTATTTTCTCAATTGTTGTAGAATTGTCTTCTAACTCAAGTTTACCTATCAATAAAGATTTCTTTTTGATGTCAGCTACTTTTTGAGAAGAATTAATATTTCCAATGGCAGAAACTGCTTCTTTGTTCTTACGAACAACGCGCCTTCTGGTAGAGACTTCAATAGATAACTGTTTTTTTGTACCGTTTTCAGTGTCTTCAATAGCACATTTAGTGATACTGTTTGGGTCTGCTATCGTTTCGTCAGGAGTTGTACATACTTCCTGTCCCACAGATGCTAAAGAAATTAGCATAGCAGCAACGAATAATAAGGGGCGTCTTTTCATCATTTATGCTCTGTTTTAGTGTTTAAAAAAGTTAATTTTATGTTAACTTATGGCTGTAAATATAGCGTAAAATTTTTAAAACACCAAATTTATCCTATTGTTCAGTAAGTTAGATTGTTATAACTTTTTTTTGATTTAAAGAAGAAATAAATAAAACTACTTTTTCTAAAGCCTAAAAATTATAGGAAAAACATATTATACACTAACAAAATTACCTTTATGACTATTATGAATAAACTTTTGAAGTATAGCAATTATAACCTATCAGCTTCTTCTTTATACCAATAATATATCCTTTCCATTTATAAGTATAGCAAATTGAACTAAAACTTTACTCTCAATTTTCTTTTGTATCACCTCTTTTAGGTAATTTAAAGTTCCTAATGATGCGTTTAACCAATTTCTCTTTCAAAGCATTTTGACTGTAGTAGAATAGGAGTTTTTTACATGTTTATAATTAAGAGATTTGTCTACTTGATGAAAAAGAAACTTTTTCTAGAGAGATTTGCGAAACTTCTTTAATTTTTTCAGTATTTAGTACTTCTTTCAGATACTTAGTAATACTATTTAGAGTTAAAATATTAAATATTATTACCTCATTAATTATATATTGTAAATAAGATAATAACATTGAAAACAAAACAAGAAGGGGAAAAATAACTCTCATTTGTGTTTTTTAAAGGGTTTTTTAAGGTCGCTACAGTGAAATTATCTAAAACTTGTTCTTGTACTTTGATGTTAGTTAAGTATTAAGTTTACAGGAAATGAGTATGTTACATTTACAGGAATCCCTTTTTCTTTACCTGATTCTAACTTAGGTAATTTGTTTATAATTCTATTAATTTCATTAATGATAATTTCACTAGATTTAGAGCTTACTACTTGAATGTTCTTAGGTGTACCATACACATCTATTGTAAATTGAATTAAAATTCTACCACGAATACCTTCTTCAGAAAACACCTCAGGGTAATAGTTTTTAGAGAAATGTTTTTGCATATTATCTATAAAACACTTTTTAGCTTTTTCATTAGATTTACCTTTACAAGTAGGGAATAATGGAACTTGTTCAACTACAGAAAATAAAACATTTTTAATTTCAGACTTCAACGAATTTTCTATAGATAAGTTATTATTTGTTGTGATAATAGAAACTTTGGTAGAAGGACTTAGGTTTGATTGATTTTCTTGTAGTGATTTTCTTGTTTTTTTTACTCTATTTCTTACTGTTAGTGTTTTAGTAACTCTTTCTCTTGTATTTTGTTTTTTAGTAACAATATCACATTTATTAACACTTATAATGTTTAAGTCAATAGAGTTTTCTTCAGAGGTAGTACAGATATTTTGAGCTAAAAGAGTATTAGTTAGTAGAAAACTAACAAATAAAAGCAGTAAATTTTTCATGAGTATAAGAGTTTGTTTGTTATTGTAAAAATCACTTTTTTTTACTCTTAAGCTCTTAAGGAATTATGATGAATCGATTAAATAAAATACCTTTTAATGTTATGAATATTAATTAAATATTAAGGAGGAGCATAAAAAATAAAGTCTTCATATAGCTATGAAGACTTTATTGATACTCTAATGTTTTGTGTATTACTATTTTACATTCATTAATTCAACATCGAAGATTAAAGTTGCGTCAGGTGGAATTACACCACCAGCACCTTGTGTACCATATGCTAAGTTAGAAGGAATAACAAAACGAGCTTTGTCACCTACTTTTAATAACTGTATACCTTCATCCCAACCAGAAATTACTTGACCAACGCCTACAGCGAAATCGATAGGTTGTTTACGTTTGTATGAAGAATCAAAAACAGTCCCATCTAATAATTGACCTTTATAATGCACAGAAACCATAGCTCCTTTAGTAGCTTGTTTTCCGTCTCCATTTTGTAAAACTTTATAACGTAATCCACTTGGAGTTTCATCATATCCAGCAGCTACTTGATCTAATAATTCTTTTTGACGTGCTTTTGCTTCAGCTTCACGTTTTTCACGAGTCCCCTCAAAAGTTCTAAAAGCCTCTACAGCGTTGAAAGCTTCAGCAGCATCACCAACACGAATGATTTCTACATCCATAGTGTCGTCTTGTGCAATAGCATCAACAACATCTTGCCCTTCAACAACACTACCAAAAACAGTGTGTTTTCCATCTAACCAAGGAGTTGCAACATGTGTAATAAAAAACTGAGAACCGTTTGTTCCAGGCCCAGCATTTGCCATTGATAATTTCCCAGGAGTATCGTGCTTTAATTCAGGATGAATCTCATCATCAAACTTATAACCTGGGTTTCCTGTACCAGTTCCTTGTGGGCAACCACCTTGAATCATAAAATCAGCAATCACACGGTGGAATTTTAACCCGTTGTAATAAGGAGTTCCTTGTGGTTTTGCTGAGTTTTCCAAGTTTCCTTCTGCTAAAGCAATAAAGTTACCTACAGTTCCAGGAGTTTTTTCATATTCTAAGTTTACTAAAATTTCACCTTTTGAAGTGATAAACTTTGCATAAATTCCGTTATTCATTTTTCTCTTATTTATTTATATTGTAAGACTCTAATATCTAAAATTACTTAGGTAAAAGAATCTTTTTATTAAAATAGCTAAATCATTGTTTTTCTTAGCAATGACAAAGTTAGTTTTTTACAGATAAAGTTGAAAGGTTAAAGCTTAAACCTATGTTAATATTATTTGAATTTACATTACCGAAAGGAGAATAATATCGGCCTCCTGAAGCGATTATAGAAACTTGATTAGCTACATCATAACTTAATCCAAATGCAGGACGTATAATGATTCCCTCATCGGTATCTACGCCAGCACCACCGCCAGCACCTGCCATCATTTCTAAAAACGCTCGCATTCTATTATTTAAAAAGTGCGGACTATAAATACCACCTCCAACTAATCCATGTGCATAACCCCCTGAACGACCATCATAAGCAAAACCAGCTTCTCCTGCTATGTATAACCATTTATTTAGGTCATAGTTTATCTTTAAGCCTATTAATTGTAAATCAATTTTGGTTGCGTCATAAACATCATCGGTTTTCGCAACGTTGAAATAACTTTGATTTTGAACTTCGAAGCGTAAACTCTGTGTATGATAAGTATTATTTTCTTCGGAAGATGTTCCACCGTTTAATCCGAAGTATTTTAAACCAAACCCGAAAGTATACGCTTCTAAATCGCCTGCAATAGCACGATAATAACCAACATGACCACTCAGAGCGATGTTTTTAAATAGTTTTAAATCGATTCCAGCAGAAGGATAGATCATTAATCCTCCTTCAGGAGCTACACGACCACCAGCTGCTCCAACTCCTAACTTTCCAAAAACATTAATGTATTTTGATTGATATGGATGATATCCTGCACCAATAAATAAATCCATAAAACCAGCACGTAACCCTTTATAAATAGCATCAGTATGCGCAAATAAAAAGGTGTTTTCATTCAAATATTTTTGATATTCAAACCCAAGTACATAGAGTGTTTCGTTTAAATTATTACCATTGTCTTTTTTTGAGTTTCCGATAGGCTTAAAGAAATCAAAACGTATTTGCTGTACATTTTTAACTACAGGTTTGCTCCAAAAACTATTAGGAGACAAATTGGTTGCTATAAATTTTTGATGGGCTTTATCGTAATCTGTAAAACGTAAAATACTTGGTATCTCTACAAAGAAAGAAACCGAGTTACTTTTTATTTCTCCTGATAAAAAGTTAATGTGGCTATATTGTATTCCGAAGGAATAATTATTTTTCTTGTATTGTAATCCAATATTTGGGTTGATAAAACCACCATCATTTACTAAGTAACGATATCCTCCACCGCCACCAAAATGGAAATTAGCATCTATATATAAGTTTTTATACAATTGTTTATTTATTCCTAATTCAGCACCTAAGGTAAATAAGCCTCCTTGATCACCTGTTACCGCAAAATGAAATCCAGCCCCACCATAGAACCAATTATTAATAGGAATTTGATAGTGTAAACCCGCTAACCCCATAGTTGGTTTTAGGTTTGGGAATTTATTGGAAGGCATTTCAACAGGAATAAAATTTAGCCGAACTTTATTGTGTAATTCTTTTCCTTGTAAATTAGATAAATTCTCTTGAGTGTAGGCTGATAGAAAAGAGAAAATAGAGAAGAGAAAAGCAATAAATATACCTTTATTAACAGAGTGATGTAATCTCTTCGTAAAGATTACTTCATTTTTCGTAATGACGTTATATTTTTTATTTTCCATTAGGATTAAATGCTAAAAGTATATTATTGGCTAAAACTCACTGGTAAAATGTAGTTTTACGGTTGGATATTTACTTTGTGTCATTTGTATGGTAAACGAAGAGTCGGCTAAAAACACTAACTGTCCTTGTTTATCTTTTGCTAAGTAACGTTGCTTTACACGCTTAAATTCCTTGAATTCTTCATTTTTAGGGTCTTCTGGTTGAACCCAGCAAGCTTTATGTACCGCTATATTTTCATATGAACATTTAGCTCCGTATTCATGTTCTAAGCGGTATTGAATTACTTCGTATTGAAGTGCTCCTACAGTTCCTACAATTCTACGTCCGTTCATTTCCATTGTAAATAACTGAGCAACACCTTCGTCCATTAACTGGTCTAAACCTTTATATAGTTGTTTAGCTTTCATTGGATCAGCATTGTTTACATAACGAAAATGTTCTGGAGAAAAACTAGGAATTCCTTTAAAGTTTAACTGTTCGCCTTCTGTTAAAGTATCACCAATTTTAAAGTTTCCAGTATCGTGTAAACCAACAATATCACCAGGAAAAGATTCGTCTACAATTTCTTTCTTTTCAGCAAAGAATGCATTTGGACTAGAGAATTTTACTTTTTTACCGTTACGGACATGTAAGTAAGGGGTATTTCTTTTAAAAATACCTGATACAATTTTAACAAAAGCTAAACGGTCACGGTGTTTAGGATCCATATTTGCATGGATTTTAAACACAAACCCTGTAAGTTTTTCTTCTTTAGAATCTACTAAACGTTCTTCAGCTTGTTTTGGTTGCGGATTAGGAGCGATATCAATAAAGCAATCTAATAATTCTTTTACTCCAAAATTATTTAAAGCTGAACCAAATAAAACAGGTTGGAGCGAACCACTCAGGTAGTCATTTTGATCAAAATTAGGGTATACTTCATTCACTAACTCTAATTCTTCACGAAGCGTGTTGGCAGCACTTTCACCAACAATTTTATCTAATTCGGGATTGTCAATATCGTCAAATTCTACACCTTCAGAGATGGTTTGCTTATTGTCACCAGAAAAGATATTTAGTTTTTTTCCCCAAATGTTATAAATTCCTTTAAAATCATAACCCATTCCGATAGGAAAACTCAAAGGAGTAACTTTTAACCCTAATTTTTGCTCAACTTCATCTAATAAATCAAAAGCATCTTTCCCTTCACGGTCTAACTTGTTAATGAAAACAATCATCGGAATTTTACGCATACGACAAACCTCTACTAACTTTTCAGTTTGTTCCTCAACTCCTTTTGCAACATCAATCACCACAATAACACTGTCAACAGCCGTTAAAGTTCTAAACGTATCTTCAGCAAAATCTTTGTGACCAGGTGTATCAAGAATATTAATTTTTTTATCTTTATAAATAAAAGCTAACACAGAAGTAGCAACAGAGATACCACGTTGGCGTTCAATCTCCATAAAATCGGAAGTTGCTCCTTTTTTAATTTTATTGTTTTTAACCGCACCAGCTTCTTGAATGGCTCCACCAAAAAGTAATAGTTTTTCGGTTAAAGTTGTTTTACCAGCATCAGGGTGTGATATAATTCCGAATGTACGTCTCTTCTGTATTTCTTCTAAAAAACTCATCTATAAATTTTAAGGATGCAAAGATACATTTTAAAGCGAACTGTTCAAAAGGTTTTAATTGTTGAACTGCTCTCAATTTCGTAAGTTTGCTTTTCTTAAATTTTCTAGATGAAAGAGCAAGTAATTTTAGTTGATCAGCAAGACAATCCAATAGGATTAATGGAAAAAATGGAAGCACATGAAAAAGCATTGTTACATAGGGCTTTTTCGGTATTTGTTTTTAATGATAAAAATGAATTGATGCTACAACAACGCGCCGCTAAAAAATATCATTCTCCTTTGTTATGGACCAACACTTGCTGTTCACATCAAAGAGATGGAGAGTCTAACCTTGAAGCTGGAAAGCGTAGATTGCAAGAAGAAATGGGTTTTTCGTGTGAGCTAGAAGAAGTGTTTTCTTTTATTTATAAAGCACCGTTTGACAATGGTTTGACCGAACATGAATATGATCATGTAATGATTGGTAGATTTAACGACGAACCTATTGTAAACCCTGAAGAAGCAGCATCTTATAAATGGATGCCTTTAGTAGAGGTAAAAAATGATATAGAAAATCGCCCTGAAGAGTATACAGCTTGGTTTAAAATAATTTTTAAAGAATCTTACGATAAAATATCTAAGTACATTTAATATGCCTAAAGTAACAGTTCATAGAAAAGCACATTTTAATGCCGCCCATAGATTATTTAATTCGAAATGGTCTGATGAGAAAAATTATGAGGTTTTTGGTAAGTGTAGCAATCCTAATTATCATGGTCATAATTATGAGTTAATAGTTTCGTTAACCGGTGAAATAGATCAAGAAACAGGGTATGTATATGATTTAGGTAAATTGAAAGATTTAATTAGGTTAAAAGTAGAAGATGTTTTAGATCATAAAAACTTAAACATTGAAGTAGAGGAGTTTAAAAGCGTTAATCCAACGGTAGAAAATATATCAGTGGTAATTTATAACAAGTTACGTGTAAGTATTCCAAAAAAATTAGACTTAGAAGTTACATTATACGAAACTCCAAGAAACTACGTAACTTATAGAGGTGAATAATTTATGATAAATCAATTACTGCGATTTACTCCAATTTTAAAACAAAAAATATGGGGAGGAAAAAAACTAAATCAACTACTTCATAAGAGTTCTGATGGATCCAATATTGGTGAAAGTTGGGAAATTTCTGATGTTGATGGAGATGAATCTATCGTAAGTAGTGGTAATTTTGCAGGAAGAACATTAAGAAGTCTTTTAAAAGAATATAAGCACGATTTAGTAGGTGATTACGTGTATAATACTTTTGGTAAACAGTTTCCGTTGTTAATAAAGTTTATAGATGCTAAAGAGGTACTTAGTATTCAAGTACATCCTGATGATGATTTAGCAGGGCTTCAAAAATCTTTTGGAAAAACCGAAATGTGGTATGTTGTACAAGCCGATGAAGAAGCTAGTATTATTATTGGTTTTAAAGAAGACTCAAATAAGGAAGAATATATAAAACACCTTAAAAGCAAGTCTCTATTAGATATATTAAATATTGATGAAGTAAAAAAAGGAGATGTATATTTTGTTCCACCAGGAAGGGTGCATGCTATTGGAGCGGGCTTATTGATAGCAGAAATTCAACAAACATCAGATCTTACTTACCGCATATATGATTGGGACCGTAAAGATATTGATGGAAATTACAGAGAGTTGCATACAGAAAAAGCATTGAAAGCAATTAGTTTTTCAGCAGAAAACTCCTATAAAACAACTTACTTGAAACAAGAGAATGTAGCGAATCAAGTAGTTACATGCCCCTATTTTACAACAAATATACTTCCTGTAAAAGGAAAGAAAGCAATTGATTTGTCTAAAAAAGATAGTTTTATAATTTATATGTGTGTAGAAGGAGAAGTAATGTTTTTTCACAAAAATCAACAAGAAATTGTAAGAAAAGGAGAAACCATCTTAGTACCAGCATGTATTGATAAAGTGGAAATTTTATCAGAAAATTCTTCAGAGTTATTAGAGACGTATATAAAATAAGCTTAAGAAAAATAAATCTTAAGCTTATTACAAAACAAACTAACTTAACAATTGCTCAATTGATTTTAAAAATCAATTTTTTGGAATAATTAAGATGCTTTTTTAATTGTATAGCCAAAAGTAGCTGTACATATAATATTTTGTTTCTTTTCTTCTTTTTTAGATACCGTTATATCGAAAATAATCTCAGTATCACTCAATTTTTTAATGTTGTTTTTGATAACAAGCTTATCATTAAGGTATGCGTTGCCTAACAGATCAAACTCGATGCTGTTAAAACTAAAATTTGAAGAGTCTGGATAAAAACCTAAAGAAGTATTCGCGCTAGATTCAATTTTATCGTATAAAACTGAAGTTTTTAACACTTTATTTTTGCTAACCTGTTTTTTGTTAACTATAAATTGATTTGGCTGACTGTTTAATGTGATATTTAATGTTTTCATGATAATTTTAAGGATTAAGTATTAGTAATTCAGGGTCTCTGTAAAATGGATTTTGTACTGAGTACATTACAGTTGAGGCTACATGTTTTCTAATTGAGTTTCGATACTTAAAAGTGTTCATAATGTTTAAAATTTAAAATATTAGTAAATAAAAAGGTGCTTTTCTAGAAAAGCACCTTTGGTTAAATTTATATTAAAATTGATTATTTAAAATCGATGTTTAAATCTGTTTTTTAGGGTGCTTTTAGGTACGTATACATACTGTTTTTGCATGCGGGCTGTACACATAATCGAGTTGATTGTGTTAAAAATAAATGTGTATGTGCCTAAAAGCGCCTTCATAATGATTCAAAAGTAGCAAAAGTTTTTAATAATTAAACAAAATCAAAAAGTATTTAATGTTAAAACTTTGTCAATGTGAGTTTTATCAGTTTTTATAGTGGTAGTTTAAATATGTATCTTTGATACGTAAATACGTATTATTATTTATGAAGATAATAGCAATGATTCCTGCACGTTATAGTGCATCGCGTTTTCCAGGAAAATTAATGAAAGATTTAGGAGGAAAACCTGTAATTGTAAGAACTTATGAGGCTGCGGTAAAAGCTAATTTGTTTGATGAAGTATATGTAGTAACAGATTCTGAAGTAATTTATAACTCCATAGAAAAAGTAGGAGGTAAGGTGTTGATGAGTCAAAGGGAACACGAATGCGGTTCTGATAGAATTGCTGAAGCGGTTGAAAACTTAGATGTAGATATCGTGGTAAACGTACAAGGAGATGAACCTTTTATCGATAAAGTTTCGTTATCAAAATTAATTAGTGCTTTTAAATCTGATACTCAAAAGAAAATTGATTTAGCATCGCTAAAAGTAAAAATGACAAATGAAGAAGATATTCAAAACCCTAATAACGTAAAGGTAATTACTGATACAAATGATTTTGCAATTTACTTTTCAAGAAGTGTAATTCCGTATCATCGAGATAAAGAAATAGCTGTAAACTACTACAAACATAAAGGAGTTTATGCCTTTAGAAAAGAAGCATTAATCGATTTTTACCATACACCTATGACTCCAATAGAAGCTGCTGAAAAAATTGAATGTATTCGGTACTTAGAAGTAGGAAAAAAAATAAAAATGATAGAAACTTCAGTAGAAAGTATTGGTATTGATACTCCTGAAGACTTAGAAAAAGCTTTAAAACAACTAGAAAATGAATGATGTTAAAATAATATCCTTTGATGCTGATGATACACTATGGGTAAACGAAACTTATTTTCGCGATGCTGAAGATGATTTTGCTCGATTGTTGTCCGATTACGAAACAGAGAATAAAATCCATCAAGAGTTATTTAAAAAGGAAATTGAGAACCTTAAAATTTATGGCTATGGAGTAAAAGGTTTTATGCTGTCAATGGTTGAATGTGCTCTTGAAATTTCTAATTATAAAATCAGCCCTAAAAAAATGGAAGCAATTCTTGAAATAGGAAAAGAGATGTTAGAAAAACCAATAGAATTATTAGATGGAGTAGAAGAGGTGTTGCAAGAACTACACGGAAAATATAAGTTAATTGTAGCAACAAAAGGAGATTTGTTAGATCAAGAACGTAAGTTGGCTAAATCAGGAATTTTAAAATATTTTCATCATACAGAAGTGATGAGTGAAAAAAAAATAAAAGATTATAAAAAACTTGTTAAAAGGTTAGATATTAATCCTTCAGAATTTTTAATGATAGGAAATTCATTGAAGTCAGATGTTTTACCTTTAATAGAAATAGGAGCTACAGCAATTCATGTTCCGTTTCATACAACATGGGCGCATGAAGAAGTAAAAGAAGAACAAAAATCAGATACTTATAAAACAGTACCTACCATTAAAGATGTGTTAAAATTTTTATAGAGGATAGCAATTTAGAGTTCTAATAGATTATTCTATTTTTAAGGTAGTTGTAGATTAAAAATATATTAGAAAAAGAGAATAATAAAAGTTATAATTTTTCCTATTTAGACTTTGGCAAGCTTAAACAAGAAAATGATTCATTACGTATGTCTATAATTGTAAATTATGTTATAGTAGCTAGATATGATCTAAGGCACTTTTTTGAAAAAAAATAACAGGAATTGGATTAAATCGATTAGTTTTGCATTAAAATTTATAATTATGTCAAGCGTAAAAAATTTAAAAAAAGATATTAACTATACATTAGGAGACATTATCAGTATTTGTAATATAGCTAAAGAATTAAATCCTGAAGCAGACAAAGCTAAAGCAGATGCTATCGTAGATGAAGTTATTGTAACTTTTGATGATTTAATAGCAAAAGTAAATTCAAAAAATGTAGAAAATAAAAAAGCTCATTTCAAAGCTGTAAATACTGAGTTAGAAACGAAAGCAAATGCTTTAATAGAGAAAGTAAATAGTTTATAAAAACATAAACTTATAGTATTAAAAAGTGAAACTTTAACTAGTTTCACTTTTTTTTTGAAAAAAAATAACATTTATTTTGAGATTTTTTTTTGTAACTTACGTACTGTATTTAATAACAGATAACCCCAATAAATATGGCAAGAGCTATGTACGAGTACACAAAAACTGTACTTCAAAAGGTTAGTTTTAACACTGATTTGTTTTGTAAAGAGCTAGAAAAAGCTTTAAGTAGGTTGTTACCTTATGAAATCGATGAACTAACTATTTGGCTTAAACAATTTACGGCTAATAAACCAGATTTATATGTTTGTTTAGCCTTAGTGAGTAAGTAGAAAAAAGGAAGCTATTTAAATAGCTTCCTTTTTTTTAATGTCTTTTTTCTCTCTTTCCTTTTAGTTTCCGTATAAGTTTTCTATGAAACTCATGTTCAGTAACTTCCAAGGTTAGAATTTTTTTATTTGATAAAAAAGAAGAAAGTTTGTCATAAAAACTAGCTTTAGTTACATAACGTTCTTTAGAAATAGACTTAATTTTAGCAATAATCTCTTTCGATTCTTTATCGGTTAAGTTATCAATACCACCACGGCTATGTATTTTCTTTTTTATATTGTAGCGTTCCGCTTTTTGAAGCTCAATCATTTTTTTATCATACATATTATATAATGGCCAAAATTTTTCGGCTTCATTTTCTGTTAGGTTTAACTTTTCTGAAAGAAAAGCTACTTTAAAAGCTTTAATTTTTTCGTAGTTTCCTTTTCTAGTCTGTGACTGAACAGAAAAAAAAGATGTAAAAGCGACAAATAATATAAATAAATGTTTCTTCATCATTGTTGTATTTCGTTTATAAGTGTTGGTGTGTCAACAGAGCTTAAGTAATCTTCTAATGTTTCATCACTTATAGAAGCTAATATATCTTCTTCTAATTCTAAAGTATTTAGTGTTGCTGCAAACTCAGTATTGTCAATCTTACCATATCCATTTTCATACCAAGATTCTATATCAGTAATCGTAATGTCTTCAAAAGTAATTTTTTGAGAACTAAAATAATTAATACCAATAAAAACTAAAACAGAAGCTACTGCGACTGTAGGTATATACTGTAAAACTCTTTTACGTAATGAAATTACTTTTGTTTTTGTAACTTCTTGCTCTATTGCCAATTTTGATTGAATTTGACCTTCTATTGTATCAAAATAACCATCAGGAGTATTGAATATTTTCTTTTTAGGGAAGTTTTCTATAAATATAGATGTGTTAATGGTTTCTTCAATCTCTTCAAAATAGTTTTGAGGAGTTGAAAAACCACTATTCTTACCAACTTGCTGGTTTATATAATCTATAGTATGTTTTAATTTTTTATCCATTGCTTTAATAAGACTATTTTTTTTGTAAAAGGTTTAATTATAGTTCTTTATAAAACGTTCAATTTTTTTGGCGGCGATATGATACGAGGCTTTTAAAGCACCAATAGAGGTATCGAGAATCTCAGAAATTTCTTCATATTTCATTTCATCAAAGTATTTCATGTTAAATACTAATTGTTGTTTTTGGGGTAACGTAGCAATTGCTTTTTGTAAAATAAGCTGAATATCATCACCAGAAAACCAGTAATCACTATCTAGAGTAGAAGTGAGCTGTAGTTGATAATCAGAAATATGAATATTTTTTTCTTTCGCTTTTTTGTTGATAAAAGTTATAGCTTCGTTAGTAGCTATTCTATACATCCAAGAATACAGCTTGCTGTCTCTTTTAAAATGATTAATATTTTTAAAAACTTTTACAAAAGTATTTTGTAAAACATCATTGGCGTCTTCATGAGAAATTACTATTTTTCGTATATGCCAATACAATCGCTCTTTATATTGAGACACAAGGCTTCTGAAAGCAATCTCTTTGGTAGTAGATTGCTGTAATTGATCTATAAGTGTAATTTCGTCAATCAACTAAAACTATTTAGCTGTTAGACTTTAAAGATAATAAAAGGTTTAAAAAATAAATAAAAAAGATTATTTAATTCTTTTAGTACAACCAAATAAGCGTTTTTCTTTAATGGTTTCAGAGACTCCTTTAGGAAGCATTTCTTCCCATCCTTCTTTTCCGTCTTTAATCATTTTTAAAACTTTCCTTGAGAAAATATGTAAAATATCTGGATTGAAGCCTTCTATATCAATTAGCCTACCATTGTTTTTAAAGAACTTATAAAGCTCTTTCATTCTAGGGTGTACTTTAAGGTTTTCGCTTGTAATGTAATCTTCATTTTCTTCATCTTTATATGGGTACATATACACTTTTAAATCTCTATAAAAGAGTTTACCAAAAGCCTCTAAAATTCCGCCACTTAAATCACGATAGTATTTTTCATCAAAAATTTGAATTAAGTTATAAACTCCCATAGCAAGTCCCATACGTTCTTTAGTATACTCACTAAAGTATTCAACCAATCTAAAATACTCTTGATAGTTAGTAATCATAACATTTTGTCCAAGAGAGCATAATAGTTCTGCTCTATCTAAGAAATCACGCTCATTAATTTCTCCTTCAGCACGAAGGTTACTCAAGGTAATTTCAAAAATAATTTTTGCATTCTTTGGGTCTACTTTATTTTCTTCAAAGAATAGCTGTTTAGAGCGTTCAAACATATCCATGTTTACCTTGGTAACAGGCCTGTAGCTACCACGAAGCGCTAATATGTTTTTTTTGTAAAGTACTTGTGCTGGTAATAGGTTATTACCATCAGGACCAAACATTACAGCATTAGTCATTCCGTTTTTAACAAGTTGTAAACTCATCAAACGATTATCAACATACATAAAACGAGGTCCAGAGAAGTTAATCATATCAATCTCTAAACGGTCTTTATCAATATTATCGTAAAAAGATTTTAATAAATCTTTCGGATTGTCATTTAAGTAATAAGCTCCATAAATTAAGTTTACACCTAAAATACCTAAGGTTTCTTGTTGCTGACGCGCATCAGTTTCTTTAAAACGAAGATGTAAAACAATTTCATTATAGTCTTCTAATGGGTCTAATTGAAAACGAATACCAACCCAACCATGACCTTTAAATTTTTTGGTAAAATTAATAGTAGCTACAGTATTTGCGTAACTAAAAAAAAGCTTGTCTGGGTGTTTTTGACGGTCGAGTCGCTCCTCAATTAGTTCCATTTCATGCTTCAGCATTTTTTTTAATCGAGGCTCAGTAACATAACGATTGTCTTTTTCAATTCCATAAATGGCATCAGAGAAATCTTTGTCATAAGCACTCATAGCTTTTGCTATGGTACCAGACGCTCCACCAGCTCTAAAAAAATTACGAACAGTTTCTTGACCAGCTCCAATCTCTGCAAAAGTTCCATATATATGAGCGTTTAAATTAATTTTTAACGCTTTCATTTTAATAGTTGGTACAGTGCTTATTTTTTGATCTCCTTTTAACGTAATTGCCATTTTGTTGTTTTTAGTTACGTATTACAAATGTACTGAAATTAGGAACTACCAGACAATTTTTGTTGTATTTTTGTAGTGAAAATGAAGAAAAAAAATCAAGTAAAAATAACTTTTTTAGGAACAGGAACCTCTACTGGAGTTCCAATGATAACAAGTAAGCACCCTGTAGCTTTATCTAAGAACCCAAAAGACAAACGGTTACGGTCTTCAGTATTGGTTTCTTGGAAAAATATTAATTATGTTATCGATTGTGGGCCAGATTTTCGTCAGCAAATGATGCGTGAAGAAGTAGCTTCAATTAACGGGATTTTATTTACGCATGAGCATGCTGATCATATTGCAGGGTTGGATGAAATTCGTCCATACTGCTTTCAAATAGGTTCAGTACCTATTTATTTAACAGAAAGAGTGCTGAATGTTTTACAGAAAAGATACGATTATATTTTTGCAACAGAAAATAGATATCCAAGTGCGCCTAGGGTAGCTCCAATGATTATTTCTCATAAAGAAAGTTTTATGTTAGGTGAGGTAGAGGTAACCCCAATTGAAGTAATGCACGGTAATTTGCCAATTCTCGGGTATCGCTTTGCTAATGTAGCATACATAACAGATATTAAAACGATTTCAGATAAAGAAAAAAATAAACTAAAAAATTTGGATGTTTTAATTGTAACAGGTTTACGGAAAGAGCCACATAATACACACTTTAATTTAGACGAAGCATTAAAATTTATTGAAGAAATCAATCCCAAAAAAGCTTATTTAACACATATTAGTGAGCTTTTAGGGTTACATGATGAAGTAGAAAGGGAATTGCCTGAAAATGTGTTTTTAGCATATGATGGGTTGCAAGTTTAGTATTATAAATACCAATACTACAATCAATATTAATTACTTAAAGTAGTTGATGATTTTAGAATAGCTCCTTATTTTTACTTTAAATATTTACAAAATGAAAATTATTATATCACCAGCAAAATCGTTAGACTTTGAAAACAAAGCTGCTACCGATGTATATACACAACCTAGGTTTTTAGAGCAATCTGAAAAGTTGAATAAGAAGTTAAAAACGTTATCAAGAAAAAAATTGAGTGAGTTAATGAAGATTTCTGATGACTTAGCAAGTTTAAATTATGATAGAAATCAAGATTGGCAACCTCCTTTTTCTTTAGATAATGCAAAACAAGCTGTATTCGCATTTACAGGTGAAGTGTACAGAGGTATTGATGCTAATTCTATAGCAGAAGACAAAATCCCAGTTTTACAAGAGAAGTTAAGAATTTTATCTGGGTTGTATGGTTTGTTAAAACCTTTAGATTTAATTCAGCCTTATCGTTTAGAAATGGGAACTAAGTTAAAAGTAGGAAGAACAGAAAATTTGTATAAGTTTTGGAATACCTCATTGGCTGAGTCACTAAATGAAGAGTTAGAAAATGGTGAGTTGTTAATCAATTTAGCAAGTACAGAGTATTTTAAAGCGCTTCCCAAAAAATCATTAAAAGTACCTATGATAACTCCTGTTTTTAAGGATTTTAAAAACGGAAAATATAAAATTATTATGACCTTTGCTAAAAAAGCTAGAGGATTAATGGTGCGTTACATCATAGATAATAATGTAGAAACTTTAGAAGAGTTAAAAGGTTTTAATGTTGATGGGTATGGTTTTTCTGAAGAAATGTCTACCGAAACAGATTTAGTATTTACGAGGTAAATGAAACGAAAAAAAGTTGCTGTTCTTTTTCTTTTAAGTTGTTTATTAATTGTTATTGCTATTTACATATCAAATAAAATAATAATTAAAAATGCAGAAGAAAAACTATTTAACACTACAGAAACAATTCCTAAAAACAAAGTAGGATTGTTATTAGGTACGGTAAAGTATTTATCTGATGGTAGGGTGAATTTGTACTATCAATTTAGATTGAATGCTGCTGTGGAGTTATATAAAGCAAAGAAGATTGATTTTATTTTAGTTAGTGGTGATAATGGTTCTGAAGGATATGATGAACCAACCGATTTTAAAAATGATTTGATTAAAGCAGGAATTCCTGAGGATAAAATTTTTTTAGATTATGCTGGTTTTAGAACTTTAGATTCGGTAGTAAGAGTTAAAGAAGTTTTTGGTCAAACCTCAGTAACTATAATATCTCAACAATTTCATAACGAAAGAGCATTGTATTTGGCAAACCATTTTGATATTGGAGCAATAGGGTATAATGCTAGAGGTGTTTATGGAAAAAAAGCTATAAAAGTTCAAGTAAAAGAATATTTAGCAAGGGTAAAAGTATTTGTTGATATTCTCTTAAATGTTAATCCTAGGTTTATAGGAGAACCTATTGAAATAAAATAACCCTTAACAATCAGCTAAACGAACAGTAACAGCTAAACCACCTTCTGATGTCTCTTTATAGTTTCGGTTCATATCTTTAGCAGTTTCCCACATAGTATCAATCACTTTATCTAACGGAACTTTAGATTCTTTAGGGTTGGTTTCTAAAGCCAATTCAGCAGCGTTAATAGCTTTAATGGCTCCCATGGCATTACGTTCAATGCATGGTATTTGTACCAATCCACCTATGGGGTCACAAGTAAGTCCTAAGTGATGTTCCATAGCAATTTCAGCAGCTACTAAACATTGTGATGGAGTTCCTCCTAATAATTCGGTTAGCGCAGCTGCAGCCATAGCAGATGATACTCCAATTTCAGCTTGACAGCCACCCATAGCCGCAGAAATTGTAGCATTTTTCTTAAAAATACTTCCTATTTCTCCGGCAACTAGTAAGAATTTTTTAATATGCTCAAAAGTAGCGTCGTGGTTTTCTATTACTAAGTAATACATTATTACTGCGGGAATAACTCCAGCACTTCCATTAGTAGGAGCTGTAACAATTCTACCCAAAGCAGCATTTACTTCATTAACAGATAAGGCTAAGCAGCTTACCCATTTTAAAATTTCACGGAACTTAACTTCTGTACTTCTAATAGCGGTAATCCATTCCTGTTGATTAGTGTATTCAGCATCTTTTATTAATTTTTGATGTGTTTCAAAAGCACGTCGCTTTACATTTAATCCACCAGGTAAAACCCCCTGTGTATGACAGCCAATATACATACATTCTAACATGGTATTCCATATGCGGTGTAGCTCTTTATCAATTTCTTCAGCAGAATTAATTACAAGCTCGTTTTGGTATACAATATCAGAAATATTCAAACCTTCTTTTTCACAATAAATTTCTAGTTCAGTTGCTCTATTTATAGGGAAAGGAAAGTTTTGTTTATTAATTTCTATATCTTCAGCAAGGTTGTCATCTTCTTGTACAATAAAACCTCCACCAATAGAGTAATAGGTTTCTGTAGAAATCTCTACACCATTAGCATAGCCTCTAAAAGTCATTCCATTTGCATGAAAAGGTAAAAACTCTTTATTAAACTTTATAGAACCATTAACAAAAGAAATGTTACTTTCATTGTTAAAAAACAAGAGTTCTTTAGTTTGAATATCATTGATAATTACATCAATAGTTTCTATAGGTATGTACTCGGGGTCAGCACCACTCAAACCCAGTAAAACAGCTAAATCTGTTGCATGACCTTTACCGGTTAATGAAAGGGAACCATATAAGTCAACTTTAACTTCTTCAATTAAAAGAAATTCATTGGTTTCTTTTAACTTTTGTACCCATTGTTGTGCAGCTCTCCATGGTCCCAGGGTATGTGAGCTAGAAGGTCCCACCCCAATTTTAAGCATATCAAAAACGCTAATAAATTGCGACATAAATGTAAGTTGTTTGTTGGTGCTAAAATAAAAAAATCCTGTATTTAAAACTTAAATACAGGATTTATATTTTTGTTTAAAAAGCTATTACATTCCGTAAACAGATTCTTTGTCGAATTTCTTAACTAACATGTAGTATACTACTGCACGATACTTATTTCTTTCAGATTTACCAATTCTATCCATTACTTCTCCTATAGCCTTATCTAATTCAGGACCATCAGCTAAACCTAATTTTTTCATTAAGAAATTTTTCTTAACTGTTTCTAATTCCTTAGGGTCACTACCTGACACAGTTTCAGCATCATTTTTGTAGATAGAAGGTCCTAAACCTTTAGTTACAGCAGTTAATAGTTCAGTGTTAGAACGAATGTCTCTATCGTCCATAAACTTTTTATAAAGTGCTACTTTTTCGTCAAATTTACTCATGATTTTCTATTTTAAATTAGATATTGATTTTTTGTTCTTTCAAATATAGAAAAATTATTAAATTAACTCTTTCAAAAATAACGTAATATTAATAAGCGTATAATAATGAATGAGTATTGTTAATTAAATTGTTGAAAAGAATTAGGGGGGGTGGTAAATAGGTACTGTTCTTGTAGTAATTTTATATAAATTCAATTCTGTAGCTTATGTCTTTATCAAAATTTGAATCTATGTTAAAAACCAATGAAGTATATTTTTTTGATGCTGTAGAGTTTGAAACAATAATAGAGCATTATTTAAATATAGGTAAACAGTCGTTGGCAAAAAAAGCAGTACAGTTAGGTTTAGAACAGCATCCATCTTCAATTCAGTTAAAATTAATGAAAGTAGAAATTTTAATTTTTGAAGATGAGTTACACGAAGCAATTAAAATGTTGTCTGCTATTGAAGCTGTTGAACCTCATAATGATGAGGTTTTTATACAAAAAGCGATAATTCTATCTAAAAAGAAGCAGCACACCGAAGCAATTGCAATTTTAAAAGAATCTTTAGAATTTATAGAAGATTCATCCGATGTTTGGTCTATGATAGGTATGGAATATCTTTATTTAGATGATTTTGAAAATGCATGTTTAAACTTTGCTAAATGTATTGAAGTAGATTATGAAGATTACTCCTCTTTATACAATATTGTTTATTGTTTTGAAATGGAGGGTAGTTATGAAGAAGCAATCAAATTTTTAAATACATATCTAGATAAAAATCCATACAGTGAAGTTGCGTGGCATCAATTAGGGAAACAATACTTAGAATTAGGAATGTTTAAGGAAGCATTAACAGCTTTTGATTATGCAGTATTAATTGATGATAGTTTTATTGGCGGATATTTAGAAAAAGCAAAAGCCTTAGAAGAATTAAAATGCTACGAAGAAGCTATAGAGAATTATTTAGTAACACTAGAGTTAGATGATCCCACAGCGTATGCTTATATAAGGATAGGAGAGTGTTATGAGAAATTAGAAAACACACAAACGGCTATCCATTTTTATAAAAAAGCAGTGTATGAAGACCCTCTTTTAGATAGAGGTTGGATTTTATTAACAAATGCTTGTTATAATCAAGAAAACTATCAAAAAGCGTTGTATTATATTAATAAAGCAATTCAAATAGATGAATCAAACGTTTTATATTGGAGACGTTATGGAGATATTAATTTAAAACTTAATTTTTACGAAGAATCAGTCAAAGCTCTTAATACTTGTTTGACACTAGGAGATAGAGAAATTGAAATATATGTAGCGCTAGCAGATATTTTATTGTTCTTAGGAGAGTTTAATGAAGCTCTTAAAATTTTAATTAGAGCAAGGAAAGTTTATAAGGAATTTGCAGAAATAGAGTATAGACTTTGCGGATTGTTTATGATTTTAGGTAAAGAAGAGTATAGTATAGCACATTTAAAAAAAGCTTTAGCAATCGATTTTGAGTACCACACGATTGTGAAAGAACTCTACCCTTCTGTTTTTGAAAATAAAAAAATACAACAAGTAATTTCTAGCTACTATAAAGCTATATAATAATACTATTGTGTTTTATTAAAAGGTTTTAAGATATAAATTTCCAAATTCTTTTTAAAATTATCATAGAGGTTACAGTAACTACTGAAAGTATTATTGCGAGTCCTGTTTTTCCGTAAATCCAGTTTCCAGTAGCAAATAAAAAACTATATACCCCAATAGTTCCTGTTACAAATCCAACAATTTTAAATCCAACATTTTTAAATTTATCTTCTCTTTCAAAGATAAGTGTATCAAAGCTTTGTAACGTTTTACTATCTGTAGGTTGTGTTAAAAGAGTTACGGTAACCCACCCAATAGTTGTGATAAAAACTCCAATAATTAATTGCCAATAACCTGCAATTTCTATGATAGGAGTTTCCATTTTTCCGTTGATAAAAAAGAAAATAGCAATAAGAAATGAAATAGCCATAGCGGCAATTTCACTGTATGGATTAATTCTACTCCAAAACCAACGTAAAATAAATAAAAGTCCAGTTCCTGCACCAATTTGTAGTAATAAATCAAAAACACCTTTGGCTGATTGTAGGTAGAAAGAAAATAACGCAGCACAAAGCATTAAAACGACAGTTGATATTCTACCAACAACAACTTTTTGCCTTTCGGAGGCTTTTTTATTAATAAATCTACTATAAAAATCATTTACAATATAAGAACTACCCCAATTTAACTGTGTAGAAATAGTACTCATAAAAGCTGCAATTAAAGAAGTTAATACAATCCCTAAGAGTCCAGCAGGTAAATACGTCATCATTGCAGCATAAGCAACATCATGACCTTGCATTTCTGTAGTCAAACTAGGAAAAGCTTGATTCATACTATCTAAACTAGGAAAAATGATTAATGAAGCCAATCCAACAATAATCCATGGCCAAGGACGTAAAGCGTAGTGTGCAAAGTTGAAAAATAAAGTAGCCCATGTAGCATTTTTTTCATCTTTAGCAGCCAACATTCGTTGTGCAATATAACCACCACCACCTGGTTCAGCACCAGGGTACCAAGTACTCCACCATTGTACAGCAAAGGGGATGATGAACAAGGTAATTAATGCTTCTTTATCTGAAAAATCAGGAAGCATAGCTAGTTTATCGCTCACATTTGGATGTGTTAATAAATTAGAAAGTCCGTTAATTTCTGGTAAACCAACAATATATATCGTAGCCCAAACAGAGCCAATCATGGCAATTAAAAATTGAACAAAGTCTGTTAGTAATACACCTCTTAATCCTCCTAGAGAAGAATAAAGAACTACAATAATTGATGAGTATAGTAACATTTCTTCTTGAGAAATCCCTAATAGAATATTGGCAATTTTCGCACCTGCTAAACAAACACCAGCCATTGTAATTACATTAAAAATGACTCCTAAATAAATAGCTCTAAAACCTCTTAAAAAGCTTGCCATTTTACCAGAATATCTTAACTCATAAAACTCTAGGTCTGTGGTAATACCAGACTTTCGCCACAATTTAGCATAAAAAAACACAGTTAACATTCCTGTTAATAGCATAGCCCACCAAACCCAGTTACCAGAAACACCATTTTTTCTAACTAACTCAGTAACTAATCCAGGAGTGTCTGCAGCAAACGTGGTTGCTACCATCGAAACGCCTAACAACCACCATGGCATATTTCTTCCTGATAAAAAGAATTCAGAACTATTTTTACCTGCTGATTTTGAGGCCCATATTCCTATAAATAATGAAAGAATGAAAAAACCGAAAATAATGATATAATCAAGAGAGCTTAATAGCATAGTTTGTTTTATTTGTTGGCTAAAAGTAACCAAATAAAATGAATAGTTAAATTTGAACTAAAAGGAGAAATGAATTTGTCTTTTTTTTGATAGAAAACAAGTAAAATTGAGTAAATTTGATATTCGTTTTATGAGAAAAATAAAAAAAATAGCAGTAATGACTTCTGGGGGAGACTCTCCAGGAATGAACGCAGCGATACGATCAGTTGTAAGGACTTGTGCATATTATCGTACAGATTGTATGGGGGTTTATAGAGGGTATCAAGGATTGATTGAAGGAGATTTAATTCCGTTAACCGCTAGAAGCGTGAATAATATCATTCAAAAAGGAGGTACCATTTTAAAATCGGCTCGTTCAAAAGACTTTAGAACAGAAGGAGGAAGAAAGAAAGCCTATGAAAGCCTTAAGAAAAATAACGTAGATGCCTTAGTTGTAATTGGTGGAGATGGTTCTTTTACGGGAGGTGTAATTTTTAACAAAGAATTCAATTTTCCTATTATAGGAATTCCTGGTACGATAGATAATGATATTTCTGGAACAAGTCATACTCTTGGTTACGACACGGCTTTAAACACCGCAGTTGAAGCGATAGATAAAATTCGTGATACGGCTTCTTCTCACAATCGTCTTTTTTTTGTAGAAGTAATGGGACGTGATGCTGGATTTATAGCCTTAAATGCTGGTGTTGGAGCAGGAGCAGAAGAAATTTTAATCCCTGAAGAAGATTTGGGCTTAGAAAGAATGCTTGAATCGCTAAAGAAAAGTAGAAGATCAGGAAAATCATCGAGTATTGTAGTAGTTTCTGAAGGAGATAAAACGGGGAAAAATGTATTTGAACTGGCTGATTATGTAGAAAAAAACTTACCAGAATATGAAGTCAGAGTTTCTGTGTTAGGACACATGCAACGAGGAGGTTCTCCAACCTGTTTTGATAGAGTTTTAGCGAGTAGATTAGGAGTAAGCGCCGTAGAATTATTACTTGATGGAAAGACAAACTTGATGGTAGGGTTAAAAGATAATAAAGTAGTAGCTACTGATTTAGAAAAAGCAATCAAAGGTCAACATAATATAGATACTGAGTTACTAAGAGTGTCAGATATAATGACCACTTAAACACGAATATAAAATTTTAAATAATGATAAAAATAGGAATTAACGGATTTGGAAGGATTGGTCGATTAACATTCCGTTCTATTATGAATAGAAGTAATGTTGAGGTTGTAGCTATTAACGATTTGTTAGAGGTAGATTATTTAGCCTATTTATTAAAATATGATTCAGTTCATGGACGTTTTGATGGAGATGTAGAGGTAAAAGATGGGAATTTAATCGTTAACGGAAAAATTATTAGAGTTACTGCTGAAAGAAATCCTGAAAACTTGAAATGGAATGAAGCTGGGGCTGAATATATTATTGAGTCTACAGGTTTTTTTACTGACAAGGATAAAGCGGCAATGCACATTACTGGAGGAGCAAAAAAAGTAATTATTTCGGCACCTTCAAAAGATGCAACTATGTATGTAATGGGAGTCAATCATAAAGATTTAACCCCTGATGAAACCATTTTTTCTAACGCTTCTTGTACAACAAATTGTTTAGCACCGTTAACAAAAGTGATTAACGATAATTTTGGGTTAAAAGAAGGATTAATGACTACAGTTCATGCAGCTACTTCTACACAAAATACAGTTGATGGACCTAATAAAAAATGGCGTAGAGGACGTTCAGTAGTTAACAATATTATTCCTACATCAACAGGAGCAGCGAAAGCTGTAACCAAGGTTATTCCTGAGTTAAAAGGAAAATTAACAGGAATGGCAGTTAGAGTCCCTGTAGCTGATGTTTCTTTGGTTGATTTAACATTTAGAACAGATAAAGCGACTTCGTTAAAAGAAATTTTAGCAACATTAAAAGAAGCTTCAGAAGGTGAATTTAAAGGGATTATTGGGTACACTGAAGATGAGGTAGTATCACAAGATTTTGTTTCAGAAACAAGAACATCAGTAATTGATGCTGATGCTTGTTTAGAGTTAAACGAAAACTTTTTCAAGGTAATTTCTTGGTATGATAATGAGTTTGGATATGCTACTAAAATTGTAGATTTATTAGAGTATTCAGCTTCTTTATAAAAGCATAAAATATTTTGTAATATTGTATTCCCGCTAAAAGCGGGAATATTTTTTTAAACACTATTTATGGAAATAGCAATTATAGCACATGATGGAATGAAAGCTGAAATGGTTCAGTTTTTAAACGAACACAAAGAAGTTTTACGCCAAAAAAGTATTCAGTTAATTTCAACAGGAACAACAGGAGAAAAAGCAGAAAAAGCAGGTTTTGAAGTAATAAAATATTTATCAGGGCCTATTGGTGGTGATGCTCAAATTGCAGGTAGAGTAGCAGAAGGAAAATGCCAAATGGTATTGTTTTTTAGAGACCCATTAGCAAAACATCCACATGAACCAGATATTTCTATGTTAATGCGTTTGTGTGATGTTCATGATGTACCGTTGGCTACGAATCCTTCAACAGCAGAATTATTAATAAAAGCGATATAAAAAAATCCACTTTAAGAAAGTGGATTTGTTATTTTTATGTATAATCTTTTTACTTAATGGCAATCATGCTAATCTCAACATTAACAAATTTAGGTAAGTTGGCAACTTCTACAGTTTCACGTGCTGGAGCTGTAGCATCATCAAAATACTCACCATAAACAGCATTAATTTTTGAAAAGTTATGCATATCTGAAATAAAAATAGAAGCCTTAATAACGTTTTCAAAAGTCATGTCAGCTGCAGCTAATACTTCTTTCATGTTTTCCATTACCTGTTTCGTTTCTGCTTCAATAGAATCTAAAACTAACTTACCAGTTTTAGGATTAATAGCTATTTGTCCAGAAGTGTATAAAGTATTGCCACTCAGTATTGCTTGGTTGTACGGACCAATTGGAGCAGGAGCTTTATCGGTTGTGATTATTTTTTTCATTATAATTAATTGTTTGTTGTTTAAATGTTAGAATAATACCCTATCTGGTGGTTTATTTTTATCCCATTTTAAGTCACTTAATACAGAAGATTTTACACCAATAAAGAAATAGTAAGAAGAGTTGGTACCGAAAGGAGTCCAGTTAAAATTAAAACGCCAACTATCTAAATCTCTAGAAAAATTAAGCCTGGTATAGGTAAAAGAATTTTCTTTAATATCGTAACCAGAAGAGAAACCTATTTTCCATTTAGGAGAAGGTTCTATGTCTCCACTAAACATTAATGTGTTGTTACCAATATTGCTTTTTAAACCAGTATTAGTATAACTCATGGAATAAGCTAAATTAAGAGTCCAAGGTATTTTAGCTTTATAAAGTTCGGTTTCTTTAGTCTCGTCTTTGTTAGTATTTCTATTATTAATATTGTTAGGGAATCCATTTGTAACCCCCATATTTTCACCAAAAACATCAGGAGTGTCTTGTGCACCATTACCACTTTCATTTTCGTTTTCAGAGGCATCTTCATCATCTTTTTTCTCAAAGTCTTTGCTAGAAATTGAATAATTAGCAGTTACGCCTAAGTTAGTAAGCCTAAGGATAGAACTATTAAACTTGTTAATCCTTTGTCCATCACTATTCACTTGATAAGGATCAAAAGTAGCGTTCATATTTAATGCTAACTTGTCTTTGAAAAGACGTGTTCCGGCATTAGCTCTTACAGGAGACCATCGTAAACTATCGGCAGCTATGTTATAACTAGTACTAAAGTTTAAGTTATTAAGAATAGTTATTTTTTTATCCTCTTCATCACTATTAGGGTCTTTAGGAGCCACTTTTGCTTCTAAAACATTATTTACGGAAATACTAACCGAGTTAGAAACACCACTTCCTGGTGTTCCGTAAATACCACCTTCAAAAGGAGAGTAGGTTAGTAAATCGTTTGGATCTGAATTTTGTTGAACGGTTAAATTATAGCTGTCAGCAAAATTAGGGCGATATCCATAAGAAATAGAAGGTCTAATTGTATGGCGAATTGCTTTTAAACGGCCTTTTTTAAAGTTGAAGGTTCCATAAATATTAGTTGACAAAGAAACACCAAAATTATATTCATTATAACGGGTAAACCCACTAATTGTATCGTTAACGGCAGTACCTATATTACCTTGGTTGCCAATAGCAGTAGGATCATATCGTTTTTTTATTTGATCAAAGTACCATACATCTTTATAACTTACACTTGGAGATAGTGTAAAATATTTAAAGGCCTTCATACTAGTATTTGTACTTAGATTATGTTGTACACCTTTTTTAGCAGTTTTAAACATTTTTGGTGTGAAAAACTCATCATCACTCGTGTTAATTTGATATTGACCTTGCATGCTATAATTAAGTCCCATTCGCTGAATAGCGTTCTTTTTGACACCTCCTGTACCAGCAAATGGATAAATACGATCCATATTTAATTGTAAGGAAGGAAGGGTCATTGTTATAGATTCGGTATTAGTGTTTTGTGAATGAGTTGCAGTTACATTTAAATTAAAGGGAGTGCCTACGAATTTTTTATAATATGAAATAGAGGAGTTTAACGTGTTATTTAAGAATTGTGAGCTGTTAAATTCATTCAATGATTGACGATAATATCTGCTACTTCCTAAGTTAACCGAAGCAGAAAAACGAGAGTTAGGGCTTGATTTAGCATCTTGACTATGGCTCCATCTGATATTAAAGTTAGTTGATTTACTGTAGTCGCTTAAGCCACGAATACCTCTAATAAGGTTTTCATAACGAACACTAAAACTTCCACTAAATTTATAACGAACATAATAGTTAGAGGAAGTATTCAATCCCCAGCTTCCATTAGTGTATAAATCTCCTAAAACAGTTAAATCAAAATAATCACTCAAGGCAAAGTAGTACCCACCATTTTGCATAAAAAAACCTTGGTTGTTACTCTCACCCCAAGAAGGAATAATAAAACCAGAAGTTCTTTTATTAGTTAAAGGAAAATAAGCAAAAGGTAAATAAACAGGAGTAGGTACATCCGCTAATACTAAATTACTACCTCCAACAATAATTTTTTTTCCAGGAACTAGTTTCGCTTTATTTGTTTGGATATAGTAATCGGGAATTTTTTTCTGAGAAGTAGTAAAACGTAATCGTCTCATGTATATAGTAGAGTCATTTACCCGTTTTGTTTTTTCTCCATAAGTAATAATTCCAGCTTGGTCAGTTTTTACACCATAAACTAAAGCCTTTTTTGTTTTAAAGTTAAAAATAATGGAGTCTTGTTCAGATTCTTGCCCTCCTTGTTTAAATTGAGGTTTTTGTTGATATCCAGTACTATCTTTAATTCCTTTAGCATATACCATATTGTTTTTGTAATCTAGAATAATAATTCCAGCTTTTAAATCAATGTCCGTATAGGTTACATGAGCTTTATTGTATAAAGTAATTGTTTTGTCTTTGGCATTTTGTATGGTGTAATCTTCAGCATTATGAGTAATAATGCCATCAATAACCTCCTTTGGTTTGATAGAATCATTTACAATCGTATCTCTTTTTCTATTAATAAGGGAATTCTTTTTAGAAACTATTAAAGTATCTTTTGATTTAGTTAAAATAGAATCTTTTTTTGGTTTTTGAGGAGTAATGCCTTTATTGCCAATTTCTTGTGCATTACCTAATTGAAAACAAAAAAGATAGAAAGCTAAAAGTATGTAAGTTCGATTTGCTCGCAATATTATTAATACTATTTTTGTGTTATATTTAAAAACTTTGGCGTGCTATTTGAATGCCTATATTTTAGAAACCAAAAATAGTTAAATTTTATTGATGCAATTCTTAAATTTCCCTAAATATAATATCTCAAAATTAACCTTAATTATACTAACCTCTTTAGCTATTTTATCAGGTGAAGTATCATCTGTTTTAGCGCAAAAAAAATATACTGTAGTTTTAGACGCAGGTCATGGAGGAAAAGACCCTGGTAATTTAGGGAATGGTTTTAGAGAAAAAAACATAGCACTAAGAGTAGCACTAGATGTAGGGAAAGAATTATTAACATCTAAAGATATCGAGGTAGTTTATACTCGTAAGAAAGATGTTTTTGTAGAGTTACATAATAGAGCTAAAATAGCAAATGAAAAAAAAGCCGACTTATTTGTGTCTATCCATTGTGATGCTTTTAGAAGACCAGACCCAAATGGAGCAAGTACTTTTGTATTAGGATTAAGCGGAAATAAAGAAAATTTAGAAATAGCAAAAAAGGAAAACTCTGTAATTTTATTAGAGGATAATTATAAACAAAACTATGATTACGATCCAAATTCACCTGAATCAGTAATAGGTTTATCTGTGCTTCAAGAAGAAAATTTAGAGAATAGTTTAGGGATAGCAGGTTTGGTTCAAAACAATTTTGTAGCAATAAAAAGAAATAACAGAAAGGTAAAGCAAGCTAATTTTTTGGTGTTAAGAGAAACGGTTATGCCAAGTGTTTTAATAGAGTTAGGTTTTTTAACTAATAAAAGCGAAGGTCAATTTTTAAACTCTAGAACCGGTCAAATTAAAATGGCAAAATCAATAGCGGAAGCAATAAGAAAATATTTTGAACGACTAAAGTTAAACACAATTAGTGAAACATTAACCGTAAATGCACCTCTAGTAGAAAAAGAAATACCAAAACCAGTTAAACAAAAAGAAGTTCCAAGACCGGTTGTACAAAAAGAAAAACCAACGCCAATTGTTAAAAAGACAATTACAGAAATAAAACCAAAAAAAGAGGAGATTATAAAAACACCACCACCTTCAAAATTAACTTCAACAAGTGTGGTGTTTAGTGTACAAATAGCAGCCTCAAGAAAAAAACTTTTAACCAATAGTTTTAAAGGGTTGCAAAACGTAGAGTCTTTATTTATAGATGATTATTACAAGTATTACTACGGAAGCTCACCTAGTTTATCTGAAATAAAAAAGATTTTACCAGAGGTTAGAAGCAAAGGTTATAAAGATGCTTGGGTAGTTGCTTTTAAAAACGGAAAACGAATTTCTATCAAAGAAGCACTAAAAAACCTTTAATTTAGAGGAATTCTATATTTATACTCCCAAAATTATTGTTATTTTCGCTCGTATAAATATTTTATATGTCTAAAGAACTAAAAACAGGAATAGTTGCTGTAGTTGTTATTGCCTTGTTTATTTGGGGTTATAACTTTTTAAAAGGACAAGATTTGTTCAGTACTAATGCAAGACACTTTTTTGTAGAGTACAATAATATAAATGGTCTTAAAGAAGCGAGTTCAGTTACAATTAACGGACTAAAAGTGGGGAATGTAGACGAAATATCCTTTAATGAAAACCCAGAAAAAAAAGGAAATTTAATAGTCAAGATATCATTGAATACCGATTTTAAATTTTCAAAAAATAGTGTTGCTAAAATTTATTCAGCAAGTTTAATGGGAGGTCAAAGTTTAGCAATTGTACCTAAATATGATGGTGAAATAGCAAAATCAGGAGATTATTTAAAAGGAGAAGTAGAGTCTGATATATTTTCATCGGTAGGTGAAAAATTAAATCCTATTCAGGCAAAATTAGAAAATGTTTTAGTGGGGGCTGACTCTTTATTTATGGGAGTAAATGATATTCTAGATGAAAAATCTCGCCAAAGCTTAAATAGAAGTATTTTAGGATTAGAAAGAACAATTTCTGATGTTCGTAAAACATTAGCCTCTGTAAATACTTTGCTAGCCGATAACAAAGATAATCTCGATGCTACTTTAGCCAATACAAAAAAAATTACAGATACTTTTTCAAAAGTATCAGATGATTTAGCTAAAGCTAATTTAGGGGAGTCAGTAAAAAAACTTGAAGCAACCTTATCAAACGTTAACAGTTTATTAGCAGATATGAAGTCTGGTAAAGGAACTTTAGGAAAGTTAATGACTGATGAAACAATGTATACCAACTTAACAAATGCTTCAAAAGAAATGGAAGAATTGTTAAGAGAAATGAAATTAAATCCAAAGAGGTTTGTGCATTTTTCTTTATTTGGGAAAAAAGCAAAACCTTATAAGGAAGTAAATAACACTAATAATGTAAGTAATAAATAAACTTACGTTTCATATTATAAATCTAACAGAACTTAATAATTAAAGAACGATGGAAAAATATGTACCAAACATCTTTTTTGCACTTATTTTAATTGCAGCTATAGGGTATTTTGTAATGAATGTTCGTAAATTAATACGAAACATTAAATTAGGAAAAGATATTGATAGAACAGATAGAAAACCTGAGCGATGGAAAAACATGGCAAAAATAGCTTTAGGGCAATATAAAATGGTACGTCGTCCAGTTTCAGGTATTTTACATATTGTTGTATATGTTGGTTTTATACTAATCAATATAGAGATGTTAGAAATTGTTATTGATGGATTGTTTGGTACACACCGTGTTTTTCAACCAATTATAGGAGATGCTTTGTACGGATTTTTAATTGGTAATTTTGAAGTGTTAGCTTTATTAGTATTTGTAGCAGTAATAATTTTCTGGTTCCGTAGAAATATAGAAAAAGTAAAACGCTTTTGGAATAAAGAAATGGAAGGCTGGCCTAAAAATGATGGTAATATTATTTTATACTTTGAAATGGTATTAATGACGTTATTTTTAGTAATGAATGCTACAGACGTTCCATTTCAAGAGGCAGGAGTAGGAAATGTAGTTTCTCAATTCATAGCTCCTTGGTTTGATAGCTTTTCTACAGAGTCATTACACACTATTGAAAAAACAGCTTGGTGGTTACACATCGTAGGAATTTTAATTTTCTTAAACTATTTATACTATTCTAAGCACTTACATATTTTATTAGCTTTCCCTAACACGTTTTTTGCAAACTTAAACCCAAAAGGACAGTTCAATAATTTAGAAGCAGTAACGAAGGAAGTAAAAATGATGATGGATCCAGATGCCGACCCTTATGCGATGCCAGAAGAAGGAGCTGAGGAAGAAATGCCAGAGAAATTTGGAGCTTCCGATGTAACCGATTTAAACTGGGTACAATTGATGAATGCCTATACCTGTACTGAATGTGGACGCTGTACATCGTCGTGTCCTGCGAACCTGACAGGAAAAGAGTTATCACCACGTGCAATTATGATGAAAACACGCGATCGTTTAGAAGAAGTAGGAAAAAATATAGATGCTAATGGAGGGGAGTTCAAAGACGACGGAAAGCAGTTGTTAAACGATTATATTACTCCAGAAGAATTATGGGCATGTACAAGTTGTAATGCTTGTGTGCAAGAATGTCCTATTGGTATCGATCCATTATCTATTATTATAGATATGCGCCGTTATTTAGTAATGGAAGAATCAGCAGCTCCACAAGAGTTAAATATGATGATGACCAATATTGAAAATAACGGAGCACCTTGGCAGTACAGTCAAATGGATAGATTAAATTGGAAAGATGAAGAGTAGTTTCGTTACTATTCTATTCCGTAAAAACTAAAAAAATAACCTCGGTAGTTTGAGGTTGTAAACAAAAAAATAGTTCAACAATTAAACGATAAAGAATTATGAACGTACCAACAATGGCAGATATGATGGCTCAAGGAAAACAACCAGAAGTGTTGTTTTGGGTAGGAGCTGCAGGAAGTTATGATGATAGAGCAAAAAAAATAACAAGAGCTTTCGTAAAAATATTACAACAAGCTGGGGTTGATTTTGCAGTATTAGGTACCGAAGAAAGTTCAACAGGCGATGCAGCAAAGCGAGCAGGGAATGAGTTTTTATTTCAAATGCAGGCCGTTACGAATATTGAAGTATTAAATGCTTACGAAGTAAAAACGATTGTTACTTGTGATCCGCATTCATTCAATACGCTAAAAAACGAATATCCAGAATTAGGAGGGAAATACAAAGTATATCATCACACGCAATATATTAGCAAGTTAATTAAAGAAGGGCGTTTAACGATTGGGGATAAAAACCTAAAAGGAAAACGTTTAACATATCATGATCCATGTTATTTAGGGCGTGCCAATGATGTGTATGAAAGTCCGCGCGAATTAATTCGTCGTTTAGGAGTAAAAATGACCGAAATGAAGCGTCATAAATCAACAGCATTATGTTGTGGCGCTGGAGGAGCACAAATGTTTAAAGAGCCAGAAAAAGGCGATAAAGACATTAATGTTTTAAGAACAGAAGATGCTTTAGAAACAAAACCTCAAATTATTGCAACCGGTTGTCCTTATTGTAATACCATGATGACTGATGGTGTGAAGTTTAAAGAAAAAGAAGCGCAAATTGAAGTAAAAGATATTGCTGAGTTAATAGCAGAAGCAAATAATTTATAATAGAAAAAATAGATATCATTATTCCCGCGAAAGCGGGAATAATATTTTTTAAGAATGATTAAAAACTACATAAAAGCAGCACGCTTACGTACCTTACCATTATCGGTATCAGGAATTATTATCGGAGCATTTTTAGGATTAAACGAATCTTTTTTTAAAGTGTCTTCTAAGCTTTTTAATACAACTATCAAGATAGGTGAAGCAAATATTTTAGAATCTTCAATATTTTGGCTAGCTATTTTAACTACCATTGGTTTTCAAGTGTTATCAAATTTTGCCAATGATTATGGAGATGGAGTAAAAGGGACGGATAATGAAAGAGAAGGAGAGGCACGTATGGTGGCTTCAGGAGCCATTACTCCAAAACAAATGAAGTTAGCAATGATTATTACAGGAGCTATTACAACTATTATAGCATTACTATTAATTTATGTTTCCTTTGGCAAAGACAACTTTTTATACTCCGTAATTTTCTTCGGATTGGGAATTGCCTCTATTATTGCTGCTATAAAATATACCGTAGGAAAATCAGCGTATGGTTATAGCGGATTTGGCGATGTTTTCGTTTTTATTTTCTTCGGATTGTTAGCTGTAATCGGAACCTATTTTTTATATACTAAACAACTCAATTTAGCCATTTTCTTGCCAGCAATTACAATAGGACTCTTAAGCACTGCAGTATTAAACCTAAACAATATGCGTGATAGAGAGAATGATGCAGTGTCAGGAAAAAATACGCTTGTAGTAAAAATGGGAGCAGAATCTGCAAAACTGTATCATTATTTTTTAATTGTAGCGTCTTTTATAGTTGCATTATTGTACACGGTAATTAAGTTTCAATCACCATATCAATTCTTGTTTATTGTAGCTTATATTCCTTTAATAAAACACCTGGTTTTTGTCTATAAAAATAAAGAAGAAGCTCTGTTAGATGGGGAACTTAAAAAAGTAGCTTTGAGTACTTTTTTGTTTTCAATTTTATTTGGATTAGGTCAGATTTTGTAACTTCCCGATAAAATTTAACACTATGAGAATTATTTCATTTTTTTTCGGAGCAGTTTTATTGCTAATTAGTTGTAATAACAAAGGAGAAAATACCAACTCTTACGGAAGCCTTAAAACTTCAGAAAATTTTGACATTGCTGAAGAAGTTGTAGAATTATCAGAAAATGTAACTGATAGCAAAGAAGTGACAATAGAAAGAAAGCTTATTAAAACAGGCGATATTTCTTTTGAAACAGATAATTTATTAGAAACAAGAAATCATATAGAGCAAGCAGTTAAAAAATATAACGGATATATTTCTGCTGATAATGAGTATAAGTCTTCTCAAAATATTACTTCAAATTTAACTGTTCGAATTCCACCTGAAAACTTTGACCTTTTTCTCAATGAAATATCATCAAAAGTAGAAAGGTTTGATAATAAGAATATTTCTGTAAACGATGTAACAGAGCAATTTTTGGATGTACAAGCACGTTTGAAGGTAAAAAAAGAATTAGAACAACGATATAGCGAAATACTAAAAAAAGCTAGTTCAGTAAAAGAAATTTTAGAAGTTGAGCGAGAACTAACAAATGTAAGGTCAGACATAGAATCGATGGAAGGGCGTTTGAAATACTTGCAAAATCAAGTATCTTATTCAACGCTAAACATTCGATTTTACAAAGAAAAAATAAGTAAAGCTTATTCAAAAAGCTTTGGAAGACGTATACTAGACGCTTTTAGTAATGGAATAGATAATATAAAATGGTTTCTTATTGGCTTAGTAAATATTTGGCCATTTATACTTTTAATAGCATTACTAATTATATTCATCAAAAAACGAACTAAACGAAAAAAATAATGAACATTACTTTTTATGGTCATGCATGTTTTGGTATTGAAATTAACGGAACACATGTGTTAATAGACCCTTTTATAACGGGAAACCCACTAGCGTCAAATATAAATATAGATCAATTAAAAGCAGATTATATTTTAATCACCCATGCTCATCAAGACCATGTGTTAGATGTAGAAAGTATTGCGGAAAGAACTGGCGCAATAATTATCTCAAACTATGAAATCGTGATGTACTATGGAACAAAGAACTTAAAAGGACATCCCTTAAATCATGGAGGTACATATACTAACAATACTTTTTCCGCTAAATATGTAAATGCAATTCATACTTCATCATTTGCTGATGGAAGTTATGGAGGACAACCAGGTGGTTTTGTAATCACAGCAGGAGAAAAATCTTTATATATTTCTGGAGATACAGCTGTTACAATGGATATGCAATTAATACCAATGTCTACAAACTTAACAGCCTCTATATTTCCTATAGGAGATAACTTTACTATGGGAGTAGATGATGCTATAATAGCAAGTGACTTAGTAATTTGTAATAAGGTGATAGGGTGTCACTTTAATACTTTTCCTCCAATAGAAATAAATTTAGATGAAGCCAAAGAAAAGTTTACACAAGCTAAGAAGGAATTAGTGATTTTAGAAATCGGACAAACAATAACTATTTAAGTAAACTTTTTATTGAGGTATTATATACATGAAAACAATCAAAATAATTTTAGGGCTTATAACAGTTTTAATTCTTGCATTTTTTTTAACAGGACTAGTAGCACAAGAAGTTGTTTATACCAATGAAGTAATAATTAATAAGCCAGTAAATGAAGTTTTTTCAGATTTTCAGGATGAAGAATTGATGAAAGAATGGATGCCAGAGGTGAAATCAATTGAAACTTTAGAAGAACAGCCAAATAAAATAGGTAGTAAATATAAAGTAGTTGTCGAAAATCAAGGTAAATTGGTAACTATGAGAGAAGAAGTATTAGCGTATAAAGAAAATGAAAAGGTTACTCTTCACTTTGATGCAGAAAATATGCTAAAAACAGATGATTATATATTTACTTCAGAAGGAAACTCAACTAAGATATTGCAAACTACCACCTGTACTAGTGAATCGTATGTAATGAGTTGTTTATTTCCGTACTTTAAAGGAGCACTTAAAAAAATGAGTCAACAATATTTAGAGAACTTTAAAAAAGCATCTGAGGCCCATCACTAAAACATTTACAATTGATAAAAGCTACCCACCATAAATACTTACTGAATTTTAAACAAGCTAGTGGAACCTCTCGTGGAGTTTTAAGAACTAAAGAAACTTGGTTTCTAATTTTAGAAAGAGAAGGGAGGAAAGGTTTTGGAGAATGTGGTTTATTTAGAGGTTTAAGTGCTGATGATACACCTAACTATGAAGAGAAATTACAGTGGGCGTGCAACAACATTAATTGGGGCTTAGAAAAATTGTTATACGAACTCATAGAGTTCCCGTCGATACAGTTTGGTTTAGAACAAGCATTTTTATCCTTAGAAAGCAAAACACCGTTTGAATTATTTCCATCTGACTTTACTGAAGGAAAACAGCAAATCTCAATCAATGGATTAATTTGGATGGGAGACAAAACCTTCATGCAAGAACAAATAAAAAGCAAATTACAGCAAGGTTTTACGACAATTAAAATGAAGATTGGAGCGATTGATTTTGATACAGAAGTAGAATTATTGAAGTCAATTCGAAAAGAATTTTCAGCTAAAGAAATAGAGTTACGAGTAGACGCCAACGGAGCATTTTTACCAAAGAATGCTTTAGAAAAATTACAGCGATTATCAGAGTTAGAATTACATTCTATAGAACAACCTATAAAGCAAGGACAGTGGCAAGAAATGGCTAATTTGTGTGAAAAAACTCCATTAGCTATTGCTCTAGATGAAGAATTAATTGGCATATTCTCTTCCAAAGAAAAAGAAAAATGTATTGCTACAATTCAACCTCAATACATTATTTTAAAACCAAGTTTGGTTGGTGGGTTTAAAGGAAGTAACGAATGGATTCAAATAGCATCCAACCATAACGCAGGTAATTGGATAACCAGTGCCTTGGAAAGTAATATTGGATTAAACGCAATAGCACAATGGACATACACATTGAAAAATCCATTACCACAAGGTTTAGGAACAGGAAGCTTATTTACCAATAACTTTAAAAGTCCGTTAGAAGTTACAAACGGAAGTTTAGGATACAACACGAATAAAAATTGGCACTTTAATAGTTAAGAATGAATTTTATACAACAAGCATATAAAGGACAAAATCAGTGGTATTTATACCTACTAGTTATTTTTATAGTTTTATTTGGATGGCAATTTATAGGTATAATTCCTTTAGCCGTTACAGCAGTTTTACATTCTGAAAGCACAAATGAGTTTTTAAGGGCAGCAGAAGATAGCTTTATGAGTTTGGGTATTAATAAGAACTTATTTTTGTTTATGGTGGTTGTTATGTTCGCTTTTGGCTTAGCATCATTGCTTTTAGGAATAAAATACATCCATAAAAGAGCTATTAAAACAGTTATAACAAGTAGAAATAAAATAGATTGGAATCGCTTTTGGTTTGGTTTCTTTGTATGGGGAGTAATATCTGTAGTAGTAGTATCTTCTGATATTCTTTTATCTCCTGAAAATTATACATGGAACTTTAAGCCTCTCCCTTTTTTCACTTTAGTGATAGTATCATTTTTGTTTTTACCCATTCAAACTAGTTTTGAAGAATTACTTTTTAGAGGGTATTTTATGCAAGGACTTGGTACTTGGTTTAAAAACAAATGGGTTCCATTAATAGTAACTTCGGTAGCTTTTGGTTTACTACACGGAGCAAATCCAGAAGTAGAGAAGCTAGGATATATTTCTATGGTGTTTTATATAGGCACAGGCTTTTTCTTTGGAATAACAACGTTAATGGATGAAGGAACAGAATTAGCATTAGGCTTGCATGCTATTAATAATATTGTGGCAGCATTTTTAGTAACAACAGACTGGACTGTTTTTCAAACTGATGCTTTGTTTGTTGATACTTCAGATCCTTCTGTAGGAGTTGAAATGTTCTTGCCAGTGTTTGTTTTATATCCTTTAATGCTACTATTATTTTCAAAAAAATACGGTTGGAAAAACTGGAAAGAAAAGTTATTGGGGCATATTGAAAAACCAATAATAACTGAAGAACGATTATAAATGTCATTTTACTATAATTGGAAAATCTCACTTTTCATAAAAATTTTCAATTAAACGGAGTTTCTTTTACTTCGAAAGAAGAACTATTGAGTTTTTCTAAAACAATAAATAACTCTGTTTTTTCATTTTTATCCAATTGGTTTAATGCAGATGATTTTGTAGTAGTACAAACTTCTGGTTCTACAGGAAAGCCCAAACCAATACCGCTGAAAAAAAAGCATATGGTAAATTCTGCTGAGGCAACAGGAGCTTTCTTCAATTTAAAAGAAAATACTACAGCTTTACTTTGTTTATCAACCGATTATATTGCAGGTAAAATGATGTTAGTCCGTGCATTAGCATTAGGGTGGAGATTAGATGTAGTAGAAGTAGTTTCTAATCCATTAAAAGGAACAGATACAGTCTATGACTTTTCTGCGATGGTACCTTTACAATTACGAAGCTCTTTAGGAGATATAGATAAAATAAAGAAGCTTATTGTAGGAGGAGGAGTTGTAGGAAATGATTTAATTGAAGCTATTCAAAATAAATCAACTGAAATTTATGCCACTTACGGAATGACAGAAACAATTACACATATTGCTGTTAAAAAGTTAAACAATGTCATTTCGAACGATAGTGAGAAACCTCACTACAAGGCACTTCCTAACGTACAACTCTCTCAAGACAATCGAAATTGTTTGGTGATTAATGCGCCAAAAGTAGCCGAAGAAAAAATTATAACAAACGATGTAATTCGTTTGATTTCTGATACTGAATTTGAATGGTTGGGACGTTATGACAACGTGATTAATTCTGGAGGAGTAAAGCTACATTCAGAAAAAATAGAAGAAAAACTCTCAAAAATTATTTCAAATCGTTTTTTTGTTACAGGTATCAATGATAAGAAATTAGGAGAAAAGCTAATTTTGATAGTAGAAGGAGAGAAAAATGACGTCATTTCGAACGAAGTGAAAAACCTATTGGGGCTTACCAAGTATGAAATCCCAAAAGCAATTTATTTTGTAGGTAAATTCATAGTAACTGAAACAAAAAAAATCCAACGTAAAGAAACGTTGGATTTATTAGGTTTATTATAGTTTTGTGCCTAATAAAGTATAGTCCATTTTTCCATTACCTTTTTATGAGTATATTTTTCAGCTAACCAATTTAGTTTTTCTGGAAGTTGTTTTTTATAAAGTAGTAAAACAGTAGGTTTTGCTACTATTTGATGTAAACTTTCTAACTCAGTAGGGTTTTTAAGGTTAATTAAGTGTTTTTTCCAATTTAAGTCTGTTTCAAACTGAGTTTCTCTATTTAAAGAACTATGACCGTTGTATAAAGAAATAATGGATTTATTTAATCCAAATGCAATAGATGACTTTCTAATATTGTAGACCAAAACATCTCTTGAGTTTAAACCTTCATTAATAATGAAATCGGTTACAGGCTTCGAAGCATTCACCTTTAACTCATTTTTAGCTAAAATTGTGGAAGCACCAATTAATAGAAATACTGTAACGATTAAAGAAGTCAATATTGGCTTGAATTTGATTTCTTCTTTTGATTTATAGAGTAAAAAAATCATAACAACAACAAGAAGGCTAGCAGCTGCTAAGTAATACGGAAAATTCATGCCAGTATTTATAAATGGAGCTATGATAAAGGTTAATAGAATCAATCCAGAAAAACCAAGAATAAAACCATTGATAGTTTTTATTTTTTCTGTTTTAATTCGTGAAAATAAATCTGCAATTAAAATAGCAAGCAAACCATACAAAGGCAGAATGTATAAAATACGTTTAGAGGAAGAAATTGAAAAGAAAATTAAAGGAATTACAAAAGCCATTAACATAGCGAAATGAATTGTTTTTGTTTTCAATAGTTCTTTTTGATCTTTAAGTAAATAAATAAAAGCTAAAAACCACGGCAAGCCTACTAATGGAGCAAAAGCTAAGAAGTACCAGAACGGTTCTGTTCTTCCGAAGGCATTTTTAGAGAATCTATCAGCAGTTTGCTTTCCTAAGAAATAATCGAGAAAAGAAGGGTTATTGTAACCTAAATAGACAAACCAAGAAGCAGAGATTACTAAAAATAATGACCAAGCAGCAATATGGTGGATAGAAAAACTTCTTTTAGCTTCTTCTGTACGATTGTAAAACAGTATGAAAATTATTGGAACAATAAATATCACAGGCCCTTTACTTAAAAAACCAAGAGCTAAACTTAGGGTAAAAGCATAGAGCCATTTAAAAATTCCAGACTTACGGTATCGTACCCAAGAGTAAATACTCAGCAAAGCAAAAGTAGCTAAAAAGGCATCAGTAGTTAAGTTACGTGACGACATTAATACCAAAGGAAAACTAAAGTAAATAATAGCAGACCATAGGGCAGTTTTTTTATTATTAAAAAGCAAAATACTTAAACGATACACTAAAATAAGTTGTAGTATTATGGCTAATTGTAAAAAGAAGCGAGCCCCAAAAGCATTAACACCAAATATTTTGTAACCTAAAGCAGTAATTTGATACGTAAATGGAGGTTTATGATAATGATGAACATCCAATAAGTTTGGATGCATATAATCACCTGATTCATACATTGCTCTACTAATCTCAGCATATCTAGCATCGCTACTCTCTATAACTCCATAAGAACCTACATTAATTAGTAAACTAAAGGCTGCTATTATTAAAAATATATTGAAAGATAGTTTACTTTTCATTTTAGTAAGATTTAGTGCTTTATAAATTGTAAGTTAGTTTTATTGCAGCCTATCGTGCTTTATCAGTATATAAACGTTTCTAATATAAATAATAAAACCAAATAATTGACCAATAAATAATACAGGGTCTTTTCTAATAACGGCATAACTTAAAATCATAAGAGACCCAACAAGACTTAATAACCAAAAACCTAGAGGTAAAGAAGATTCTTTTTTACGTTCAGAATATATCCATTGATATATAAAGCGAAGCGTAAAAATTACCTGACCTATGCTTCCCCATATTAATAAGTTAAGAGGAATATCCTCATTACGAAACAAACGTTCAACATCAATTTGGTTATTTTTAAAAGAATATAGTGCTATTAAAAAAGGAAAAATAAGTAAAAATCCACGTAAAAGTTTAGGTAGTTTTATCCATGACCCCTGCAATTGCATGTTTCTAATATAAATGAAATACGTCAATGATTGTCCGAGCATAATAGCAAAATCGTCTCGAAACCACCCATAAACAAACAATAAAAAAGAGGCAATTAAGCTTAATTGCCAAAATAATTCAGGGGTTAAAACTTTTTTAACTTTTTCAGATTGAATCCACTGTAATAAAAGCCTTGCTGAAAACAAAATTTGAGCAGCAAAACCGATAATGTATACAAAAGATTTATATGAAAGCCAGTCGCTCATTAGCTAATTTTTGACTTTTCAATAGTATAATTTATATAACTTTTTCGCATCCATCGGTAAGCAAAAGTATCACGTAGAGCTTTTAATGACCTGTTGAAAATATTGAATTTTGAAGTACCTGCAATACGCTCAAAATGTTGTACTTTCAGTTGTTTTATTTTTCCATTCTGTAATAAAATTAAGGCTGGAATAAAACGATGCATCCCTTTAAAGAAAGGAATTTTTTTAGCAACATCAGTATGTAGTACTTTTAGAGGACAACCAGTGTCAATGACACCATCGTTAATTAAACTACGTCGTATGCTGTTAGCAATTAATGACTGTATTTTCTTACTTAACGTATCTTTTCTTTTTCCTCTATATCCAATTACAGCCTGATAGTTATTAATATCTTCTAATAAAATATCAAAGTCATAGGGAGTAGTTTGTAGGTCAGCATCGATATACCCGATTAGTTCGGTGTTAATATGATCAATCCCAGCTTTTATAGCAGCACTTAATCCGCAGTTTTCTTTAAATTTTAAGTATTCAAAGTCAGGGTTGTTTTTACAGATTTCAGAAATTTTATTGAAACTATTGTCGGTAGAACCATCATCAATAAATAAAACTTTACTTTTAGTTTTACTTTTAGAGAAGTAATCAGTAAATGTGCTATATATTCTATCTAAATTATCAATTTCATTAAAAACTGGAATGATGATAGTCATTTTATGTTCCATAGTTCTATATGTTTTTTTAGAAAATAAAAAAACAACATATATATGTTGATTTTTAAGGCTTTACTCTTCCATTGAATGATAAACGTTATTAACGTCATCATCTTCTTCAAGTCTTTCTAAAAGTTTGTTTACTTCTTCTTTTTGTTCATCTGAAATCGCAGTAGTGGTTGTTGGAATACGTTCAAACTCAGAAGAAAGAATTTCTATATTGTTTTCTTCCAAATATTTTTGAATAGACCCAAATTGCTCGAATGGGGCATATAACATTACAGAGTCGTCTTCATCATCCGTAAAAACTTCTTCAACTTCAAAGTCAATCATTTCCATTTCAAACTCTTCTAAATCCATTCCTAATGAGTCTTCTTTTATTTTGAAGTTCACAACGTGATCAAACATAAAAGCTACTGAACCAGAAGTTCCTAAGTTTCCGTTACATTTATTAAAAGCAGCACGAACATTAGCTACCGTACGGTTATTATTGTCTGTAGCAGTTTCTACTAAAACAGCGATTCCGTGAGGTGCATATCCTTCAAATAATACTTCTTTATAGTTTTCAGTATTTTTATCAGACGCCTTTTTAATAGCACGCTCAACATTATCTTTTGGCATGTTTGCAGCTTTCGCATTTTGAATTATAACACGTAAGCGAGAGTTGGTTTCTGGGTTGGGACCACCTTCTTTTACAGCCATAACGATATCTTTACCTATACGAGTAAAGGTTTTAGCCATAGCTGACCAACGTTTCATCTTTCTTGCTTTCCTAAATTCGAATGCTCTTCCCATGTGTATTCTGTTTTAATTTTGCTTGGCAAATGTAACTAATGCTATAAAATATTGCAATTAAAAATGTTTTTTGAAAATTACATCTCCATTTTGTTCGTCATAAGCTTTCCAAGTTCCAATTTGCTTGTCGTTCTTGTAACGTCCTTTAACTTTTATATTTCCGTTTTGATAAAACGATTTATAAGAACCATCTTTTAAGCCGTCATCTAAATCAACTTCAAATTTTAGCTTTCCGTTTTTATAATATTCTTTATAAGATTTAGCACTTAAATCAGAAGGGTGTATTGGTGGAAACTTAAAAAATGTTGTTGAGTTTTGAATGCTTGTAGAGTCTTTATAAGGAGTTAATTTTTGTAGCAATTCTTCTCTTAATTTCTGGTCTTTTTTAATGTTTATTTCAATGTTCTTAGGGTCTTCGAAAACAAAAGAAATGTTACTTTCAAATAATTCATTAGAAGCAATAAGTTGCATTCCAATTTGAGAAAAGCAAGCTATATATGGTTTGTTTTTTTGAAGTTGATGTTGAGTTTTGTTGTCAACTAGGCTTAAAAGGTCTTTGTATGAGTTAGGAGTGTTTACATAAGCAAAGACACTAGATTTTTTCTCAAAATGATAATTAAAATCATCAAATTTTTCTGAGCTTTCAAGTGTGTATCCTATTAAATGATTATTAATAATTTCTTTAATAGTATTTGGACTAGTACTAAAAACTACAAAATCATCAATAATTGTAAAGTAAGGCTTGTCCATTTTAGAAAACATGTTTCCTGCTAACATTTTAAAGAATCCCTTAAGATCAAAAAAGTTAATAGGATAACCTCTGTAATCGATTTGCTTGTATTTTAAAGGGGTGTTTTCTTTAATTTTAGAAAGAACAAACTGAAGATTTTCTTTGGCATCATCAATGTCATCAGCTTTAATAATAGCAGCGATGTCTTTTTTGTTTTTTGAGAGTTCGGTGTTAAAATGAATTAAAGCTATTTCACTACCAATCCAACTATAAATATGTTCAGATACATTTATATCTAATTTATCCTCAATCATAGCAAGCTGATCAGAATATATTTTAAATTCAGCAGGGTTTTCTTGTTGAAGCTTTTCTAAATTGCTGTTAAATGTTTTAAAATCATTAAAAGCGAAACTAAGGTATAAAGAAGTATTTTTAGGAGCAATTTTAGCAGCACTGCGTTTACCAGCTCCAGATTTTTGTAATACTTTTAGGTAGGTATGCGAGTTGCTATTAACATTTGTAAAACCTGTGGCTTGAACTATAACCCCTTCCACAATTGATATATCTAAGCCAGAGTAGAAGAATGCTTCTTTATTTAAGAAATCTAAATTGTTAGAACTGGTAAAACAACTTAAGTAATCTTTTAGATATTTATGCTGTAGGTAAATGTTAAAAAAGCCATCAGTATCTGTTTTCTTTTTTATTTCTAAAAAGTTGAAATCACGACCAATAACTGGATTTAAGTATTGGTCAATTGATTTTTCAACCAGAAGATGAGTATAGGAAGCTATAACCTGATTTTTAATAAAGGAAAGGTGTAAAGTTTCTCTTGTATCTTTATTATACAACTCAATAATTTCGTGCTTTTTATATACTCGTTTGGTTACTTCATAATCTTCACCTGCTAAATTACTTATAGCTCTTTTTAGAAAAATAAGTTTTGAGAATTTTTGTAAATCAGCAACGTATAACAACCCATATTTTCTGGGGCTAAATACATGTACTGAGATAACTAGATTACGTTCACCTATAAAATCAAAAATTTCCTTCTTTGCTTTAAAAGTTTCATCTAAACTATTGAGACCTTCAGATAGCTTATTGATTTGTTGATTTGTTTGAAGATGTGTCCATATTTCACTTGAACTTATTTCATCCCACGTATCAATAGGTCTTTCAGTATCAACTATAAAAACAGCATCATTGGGAATTAAGTAAATAGATTTAATATTATCATTTTCAGATAAAGTGAAAATATAAATTTGGTAAATAACAAAACCAATTACAAGAGCAATAAGACCCCAAAAAACTTTTTTTTTCATACTGTTTTCTGTACTACTTTTAAACCTGTAAAACTCCTAAATTGAATTTCTTTTCAATAGGCGCATGATTAGCAGCTTCTATACCCATAGAAATCCATGTTCTAGTATCTAGTGGGTTAATCACAGCATCAGTCCAAATTCTTGCTGCAGCATAATAAGGAGATATTTGATTATCATATCTCGACTTTATTTTATCGAATAATTCTGCTTCTTTTTCAGGAGTTATTTCTTCTCCTTTTTTCTTTAAGGCGGCTGTTTCTATTTGTAGCAATACTTTAGCGGCAGATGTTCCACTCATCACAGCTAGTTCAGCACTTGGCCACGCAAAAATAAGACGAGGGTCATAGGCTTTACCACACATTGCATAATTTCCTGCTCCATAAGAGTTACCTATAATTACGGTAAACTTAGGAACTACAGAGTTGCTAACAGCATTCACCATTTTGGCTCCGTCTTTAATAATTCCGCTATGTTCAGATTTACTTCCTACCATAAATCCAGTAACATCTTGTAAGAAAACCAACGGAATTTTCTTTTGGTTACAGTTGGCAATAAATCGAGTAGCTTTATCGGCTGAATCATTATAAATTACACCACCAAACTGCATTTCGCTAGGTTTAGTTTTAGCTCCTTTTGATTTAACAATTTTACGTTGGTTGGCAACAATACCAACTGCCCATCCATCAATACGAGTATATCCAGTAATAATTGTTTGACCGTAGCCTGCTTTATATTCTTCAAAATCAGAATTATCTACCAAACGTTTAATGATTTCCATCATATCGTATTGCTCGTTACGTGCTTTTGGTAAAATTCCGAAAATATCATCTTCATTTTCTTTTGGAGGGAAAGCTTCTTTGCGGTTAAAACCAGCTTTGTCATAATCTCCAATTTTATCCATTAAGTTTTTAATGGTGTCTAAAGCATCTTTATCGTCTTTTGCTTTGTAATCGGTAACCCCAGAAACTTCACAGTGTGTAGTTGCTCCACCCAACGTTTCATTATCAATAGTTTCACCAATAGCTGCTTTCACTAAATAACTACCAGCTAAGAAAATACTTCCTGTTTTGTCTACAATAAGTGCTTCATCACTCATAATAGGTAAGTAAGCACCACCAGCAACACAACTTCCCATAACTGCAGCAATTTGGGTAATCCCCATACTACTCATTACAGCATTGTTTCTAAAAATTCTTCCGAAGTGTTCTTTATCAGGAAAAATTTCATCTTGCATAGGTAAATAAACTCCGGCAGAGTCTACCAAATAAATAATTGGCAATTTGTTTTCTATTGCTATTTCTTGAGCTCTTAAATTCTTTTTACCTGTAATAGGAAACCAAGCCCCAGCTTTTACTGTAGCATCATTAGCAACAACAATACATTGTTTCCCGCTAACATATCCCATTTTCACAACTACACCACCAGAAGGACATCCACCGTGTTCTTGATACATATCTTCACCTGCAAAAGCAGCAATTTCAATAGCTTTAGATTTACTATCTAATAAGTAATCGATACGTTCACGAGCGGTCATTTTCCCTTTTTCATGATGTTTGTCGATACGTTTTTGTCCTCCACCTAATTTAATTTTGGCAAAGCGTCTACGTAAATCCGATACTAAAAGTTTATTGTGGTCTTCGTTTTTATTGAAGTTAAGATCCATGGTGAGTTATTTGTTTGCGTGTGCTAAAATAAGAAAAACGATGCATAAAACAAGGTGTTTACATATATGATTGAATGATGTTTTCAATAGTTTTTTCTATTTCTTTATTTCTAGATAGTTTCATTAAAATATACGGTTTAGCTATACGTTCGTTACAGTTTTGTACTGCACAGGTTTCACAGGTAATACCCACTGTTTGCTTAGTGAAAGTGTCTTCATTAAAAAAATGAAGTTTTCGTTTTAAATGTGGAGAAAGTAACATACCTATACTCACGCTGCGGTTAATCTTATCTTTAAAAGGGTCGGCAGTAGCCGCAGATAATACTAAATATTCCTTTTGAGAATCTTCATACGATGATATTTGAATTCCGTGAGCAGATTTTTTTTCTTCGGATTTTTCTAAATCCTGAATCGTTTTAATAGCAATCCATCTTCTGCAATAATGTTCATTGTTACGATTGGCATGTGGAGATTGTTGTTGCGTAATATGTAGTTCTTTTGATAGTCTATGTACAGGAGAACCTTCTTTATGAGTAAAGCGTAAAAAGAATAGGTTTTTAATATTGAAATGTTTAGGTAAGACATTGGTTAAACGTTGATAGAATGTTTCATTAGAACAATTATAGTTTCTAATAATTTTATGCAACTGTAAAGGTTGCCAAGTTTTTAAAGAAAAAAGATGTGTTAGTTTTTGAATTAAATCTTCTTTCGGAATAATTAAAGCACCAGCAAAATAAGAAGCAATAAAATTATTTAATACTTCATCAAAACTCTCAAACTTTATCCAAGGGAAGGTATATAGCCTGTTTTCAATTTGTAAATAATTATAGGCTAGCTCTTTAGCAAAAATAAATGTTTTTTGTGCTTCGTTGATGTCATTATATATGAGTAGCGTTTTATTCTTTGGAATATAAATATTTCTTAATTCAGATAGTTTTTGATGTTTAGACAACTCTTCACTATCAATAGTATACCCATACTCTTCAATTAAAATATCTTCCAAGTCTTTTGAAGTAATAGGTTTTTTTGGGTTTATTTGATAAGCCTTGGTAAAATTAGTAACCTTTGTTTCAATATCTTCAAAATAATTGTTATGCGCTTCTTGATATGAACGCAATGCAGCAAGAAAAAAACTTTCTCTTGTTAAGTTATAGTTTTGTGATATTTTAATAATGGTACTAATAAAGGCATTCACTTTAGCAGGAGCATTGGCAATTATGTCAATTAGGTTGTTTTCTTTAATCCCAAATAAGTCAAGTGGAATCTCTTTTAAAATCTTTGATTGTAAAATTTCACCAATAGGTGCTAGGTTTTTATCTAATTTTAGTGATACTAAGTGGTCGTAAGGCACTTCTAATTTTTCAGAAAGAATAACAATTTTATCAGTTTTTGGGTATTTTTTACCTTTCTCAATTTCGTTTAAATACGATTTCGATAACCCTGTTAATTTTGCTAATCCAAAGAGAGATAGGTTTTTATCTGTTCGTATTTGTTTTAGCTTTAAACCGAAAACTAGTCTGATATATTCTTCTTCCAAAGTGTTTTTATTAAAAGATTCATAATTCAAAGGTATAAAAATTAGCGAATTAATAAAAATAAGTAAATGAACTATTTTTAGCGAACGTTCGCTTTTTTGTTCGAGTTCTTTTTTTTAATATTGAACTGTCAATCAATAAGAAAAATAAAATAGTATGAATCAAGATGTTTTAGCAAAAGAAATTCAATGTGTAGGTTTTGATCAAACCGAGTATAAAAGTGTTTTGACCAATGAAGCCAAAGTGTTTTTAATTCAGCTTCAAGAAAAGTTTAACATTCAAAGACTTCAGTTATTAGCCGAACGAGAAATTGAACAAGCTTATTTTGATGCGGGAAATAGCCCAGCATTTCCTTTAGAAACAAAAGAAATTAGAGAAAGTGATTGGGTATGTGCTCCGTTACCAGAAGATTTGTTAGATAGGAGAGTAGAAATTACAGGACCTGTAGAACGTAAAATGATTATCAATGCTTTAAACTCTGGAGCAAAAACATTTATGGCAGATTTTGAAGATAGTAACTCACCTACCATTCAAAATATTCTAGACGGTCAAGTAAATTTAAGAGATGCAGTAAATAAAACAATTTCATTTTACAATGCTGCAAAAGATAAAGCTTATGAATTAAAAGATAAAGTTGCTACACTATTAGTAAGACCAAGAGGGCTACACTTAAATGAAAAACATTTGTTGATTGATGGTGTAGAAATGTCGGCTTCTTTGGTAGATTTTGGTCTGTACTTTTTCCATAATATTAAAACCCTACAAGAGCAGGGAAGTGCCACTTATTTTTATTTACCTAAACTAGAACATTATAAAGAAGCGAGTTGGTGGAATGATGTTTTTGTATTTGCGCAAGAATATTTAAATGTGCCACAAAAAACAATTAAAGTAACAGTGTTAATTGAAACGATTACAGCAAGTTTTCAGTTAGATGAAATAATTTATGAGTTAAAAGACCATATGGCAGGCTTAAACTGTGGGCGTTGGGATTATATTTTCTCATATATTAAAAAGTTTAGAAATCATACTGGTTTTATAGTGCCAAATCGCTCACAAGTAACCATGAGTAGCCCATTTATGAAAGCATATTCGTTACGAGTTATTCAGTCATGTCACAAACGAGGTGTACATGCTATGGGAGGAATGGCAGCACAAATTCCAGTTAAGAACAACGATGACTTGAATAAAGAGGCTTTTGCAAAGGTTAAGAAAGATAAAGAGCAAGAAGTAAAGAACGGCCATGACGGAACTTGGGTAGCACATCCTGGTTTAGTAGCAATTGCGATGGATGTTTTTAATGCAGCTATGCCAAATGCAAATCAAATAGATAAAAAGTTAGAAGACTTAACAATTACTGAAGAAGATTTAGTGGCCTTACCCGAAGGTACAATTACTGAAAATGGTATACGAGAAAACATCAACGTTGGAATTCTTTATATAGAATCTTGGTTAATGGGACAAGGAGCTGCTGCTTTGTATAATTTAATGGAAGACGCAGCAACTGCAGAAATTTCTAGAACACAGGTATGGCAATGGTTACATAAAAATGTGATGTTAGAAGATGGTAGAAAATTTACAAAAGGAATGTATGAGCAATTCAAAAATGAAGAGCTTAAAAAAATAAAAAATTATGTAGGTGAAGACAGCTACAAAAATGGAAGGTTTGAATTAGCTATTCAATTATTTGATGAGTTAATTTTAAATAAAGAATTTGTTGAATTTTTAACCTTACCAGCTTATAAATATCTATAGAAAAAGCCCTCAAAAATGCGGCAACATTTAAGAGGGCGAGCTATCAATAAAATTAATAACCTTATCAATTACAAAATTATGAAAAATTTAGCACACGCTAATTATAGTTCTGCTTTACAAACTGTGAAAGACTTAAAGAAAAAGTACGGAACAACATGGAATTCAGTTTCTCCAGTAAATGCTGCTAGAATGGTAGCACAAAACCGTTTTAAAACAGGCTTAGACATTGCTAGGTATACTGCTGCTATTATGCGAAATGATATGGCTTCCTACGATGCAGATTCATCTAATTATACACAATCTCTAGGATGTTGGCATGGATTTGTAGCACAACAAAAAATGATTGCTGTTAAGAAACATCATAAAACAACAAGCAAACGTTATTTATATCTATCAGGATGGATGGTAGCTGCGTTACGTTCAGAATTCGGACCGTTACCAGATCAATCAATGCATGAAAAAACAGCAGTTGCAGCATTAATTGAAGAAATTTATGATTTTTTACGTCAAGCAGATGCTATAGAATTAAATGATTTATTTCGAAGATTAGAAAACGGAGAAGATGTACAGAGTGAAATTGATAATTTCGAAACACATATAGTACCAATTATAGCTGATATCGATGCAGGTTTTGGAAATGAAGAAGCAACATATTTATTAGCTAAAAAAATGATTCAAGCAGGTGCTTGTGCTATTCAAATAGAAAACCAAGTTTCAGACGCTAAACAATGTGGGCATCAAGACGGGAAAGTAACCGTACCACATGAAGATTTTATAGCAAAACTAAATGCCATTAGATATGCTTTCTTAGAATTAGGGGTTGACAACGGAATTATTGTTGCAAGAACAGATTCTGAAGGAGCAGGATTAACACAAAAATTACCAGTAAGTCAAGAACCAGGAGATTTAGCTTCTCAGTATTTAGCATTTGTAGAAGCTGAAGAAATTACGATTGATGAAGCAAGAGAAGATGATGTGCTGTTAAAACGTGAAGGAAAGTTAGTGCGTCCTGTACGTTTAGCAAATGGACTGTATAAATTTAGAGAAGGAACTAATATAGATAGGGTGGTGTTGGATTGTATAACAAGCTTACAAAACGGTGCAGATTTATTATGGATTGAAACGCCCACACCTCACGTTGGTCAGATAGCAAATATGGTAAATAGAGTGAGAGCAGTAGTGCCAAATGCAAAATTGGTATATAATAATTCGCCTTCATTTAACTGGACGTTAAACTTCCGTAATCAAGTATATGATGAAATGGTAGTACAAGGGTATGATGTTTCAATGTACGACAGAAATAATTTAATGGATATTGCGTATGATGGTTCAGAACTTTGTCAATTGGCAGATGAGAAAATCCGCACTTTCCAAATAGATGGAGCAAGAGAAGCAGGAATCTTCCATCACTTAATAACTTTACCAACGTATCACACAACAGCGTTGCATATGAATGATTTAACAGAAGGGTATTTTGGAGAAGAAGGAATGTTAGCATATGTAAAAGGTGTACAACGACAAGAGATTAGAAAAGGCGTATCGTGTGTAAAGCACCAACGAATGGCAGGTTCTGACTTAGGTGATGATCATAAAACATTTTTTGCAGGTGATAAAGCATTGAAAGCAGGAGGAGCAAAAAATACATCTGATCAGTTTGAAGCAAAAAATAAAGTAGAATTACAACAAGCACCTGTAGTAGCTTAGTTTGTAAGTAATTCATTCATTTTTAAATATATAAAAACTTATAAAGTTATTATCTTTCAGCTAAATAGCTTTATATTATTTTGAAGTAGAACTCCGCTTGTAAAAGTGGAGTTTTTTTATAGAAATAATTAGCTTCAAATACTAGCTATATCATTTTAGTGCTCCTATAAAAAATAATTAATTTATTTTTTATTACTAAGATTATTGCTCTTATGTATGAAAATGATATACTTATGACTTTTTTTCTGAGATTAACGGATTAATTCTTCAAATTTGAATAATCTGATAATATAATGAATGAAGGTTATTTTATCAGAACTTTTAGGGGTATTAAATACTTGTAATATAATGACAAGATATTTAATGAACTATAATCAATTTTTATTGGCATAGGTGGTATCCGAAAAACCTCTAATAAAAGAGTAGGAATTATTCAATAACTTAACTAATTATGGAAACAGGCACAACTATTGAAATTCATGAAGCAGTTGTAGAGCAACTGAAAAGTATTATAGATGGTAATCCAGCAATGGAAAAAAGTCTTGGAGAATCATTAAAAAAAGCGGTAGAATTATCAAAAAATGGAAGTTCTGACAAAACTATACCACCTTTAAATAAAGAGCTATACAAAGCAATTGATAAAGAGTTTAAAGGAAAAGGGTGGCCAGAAACTGTAGCTACATATTATGACTACTTAGATATCTATGTAAAAATGATTCCTAACGAAAGTAGAGATCCAGAATACCCTAATGCTTGGACAAGTGATGGAACTAAAAATGGATACAACCAAAAAGTATATGATTTACTTTGTCAATCTTATTGGTTAATTGATCAAAAAGATTCAGAAGGAAAAACGATGCAGAGTTATCCTGAGTTTGCTAATTGGTTAGTGAGTTTTGCAAATGCTTGGGGTACTTTTTTAGATACGGAAGCTTCTTTAACAGAAGAAACCTTACAATCGTTTAAAGATGATAAAAATAATCAAGGCGAAAGTGTGTATAATTTTCCTTTGTATTCTGATAATGAAAGTAGTTGGAAAACATTCAATCAATTTTTTTACAGAGAATTTAATCATGCGGATCCAAAAACAGGAATATCTCCTTTGCGTCCTATAGCAGCTCCAGATGATAATACAACTATTGTTTCTCCTGCAGATTGTACTTTCAAGGCATATTATCCAATTGATAAAAAGGGGAATGTAGATGAAATTACGTTAAAAGGAACACATACTATTGGTAGTGTAGATGAGTTGTTAGAGTTTAGTAAGTATGGAGAAAATTTTTATGGAGGTACATTTATTCATTATTTCTTAAGTCCGTTTGATTATCATCGTTTTCATACACCAGTTAGTGGAAAAATTTTAGAAATTCTTCCAGTAGAAGGAAAAGTGTATTTGAATGTTGAAACAGCAGCTGATGGACAGTTTGATGCTCCTGATGGTGGAGAAAATGGATATGAGTTTTCTCAAGCTAGAGGATTAGTAATTATGGACGCGGGGCCTGAAGTAGGGAAAGTAGCTATTTTACCAATAGGGATGTGTCAGGTTTCTGGGGTAGATATGTATACTGAACTACAAGGACAAACAGTAGTGAAAGGTCAAGAGTTTGGTAAATTTAGGTTTGGAGGTTCAGATATTATTATGTTATTTGAAAAACCACCTCATGAACTATATATGTTCCAAAATAATCCTTCGCATATGCCAATTCATTTTCAGTATGGACAAGCTTCGGTTTATTGGAATAAGTAATGTCTTTTAAAAAAGGTAGTTGCCATTTAAGCAACTACCTTTTTTAATTGGTGTAATTTAATAAAGATTAAACTATACTTTTTATCTTGATATTTTAATACTTTTGTTTCTCAATAGATTTTGTGATAGGGGTTATTATCTCACCAGTATGTTTGGTAGATTTTGTTTCAATAAGCATAATTAAACAATCTTCCGAAGAACTAACTCTGTGATTTACACCTTTGGGAACTACAAATAAATCACCCTTTTTCATGGTGAAACTAGGTTGACTCTCTATTTCCATTAAAAGATTTCCATCAATAATATAAAAAAGCTCATCTTCATTTTCGTGATTATGCCATGGAATATCTTCCCCTTTAATTTTGGCGAGCTTAACATATTCATTGTTAACTTCTGAAATTATTTTAGGAGAAAAGTAATTTTTCAATTTTTCAGCTTCCTGTAGGGTATTAATTGTTTGAGTTGTATTCATATCGTAAATTATCAATATTTTGTTTTTAATTCCATTTTAATATTGCAACGTTCATAAGGACAACCTTCCTCAACAGGAATTTCTAAGAAACCAAATTTTCTATAAATGTAAATAGCGTTTTCAAGTCTAGTATTTGAGTATAAAACTAATTTATCAAACCGTTTGTCTTTTGCAAAATCAATACAATGTTGCATAAGTTGTTGTCCTATTTTGTAACCTCTATGTTTTGGAGAAACAGCCATTTTAGTTAATTCATAAACATTAGGTTCATTCATAGGCATTAAAGCAACAGTACCTACAACTTCATTATTTAATTTAGCAAAAAAAATGTGTCCGCCTTTGTCAATAATATACTTATGAGGATTACTTAAAACCTCTTTGTCATAAGGTTCTACATAGAAAAAGGTTTGTAACCATTCAATATTCAAATCATAAAAAGAAGTACTATATTCTTCTTTAAATGTGGTGATTGTCATTGAGTTTAGTGTTGTATTCATTTTTATGTGTTCTATAATAGCTTTGCTAAAGTCCTTTTCGTTAAACTTAATTTCTAATTTATTTATAAGTTCAGTAAGTGAGTCAGATTTAATACTTGTATATTCTTTTAAAATATTTTCAATACCGTTCCATATAGGAGTGATATCCTTTATAAGTTGTTTTCCTTTATCTGAAACAAAAACAACTTTTTTTCTTTTATCTACTTTATCTTCTTTTAAGATAACAAGCCCTTTTTTATAAAGCTTATTAATGGATTGGGTTGTAGATGGTTGTGATGTTTTTAAACTGTTAGTAATTTCGGTATTTGTAACGCCATTTTTATTCTTAATAATTTTAAAAGTTGGAAATAAATAAGGGTCAAAATCAATATTAAACTCATTATATACCAATTGCGTTTCACGCATCAAGTAATCACTAGTTCTTTTTAATCTAGAACCTAAACCAATCTCTCCTAAACTTTTCAATACATCCATAATTTATATAAATACTTATATAAGTGCAAATATATGTGTTTTTTAGAATTCAAACAATTCTTGTAGAATTAAATAAATACCTAGAGAATATATACCGTGGTAAATAATTTTCATATATTTGTTTAATAAATTTAAGAACAAGTAAAATGAAAAGAGATAAAATTATTTTTTACGTAGCTACAGGCTTATTAACATTATTAATGTTTTTTTCGGCAGGAATGTATTTTTTTAATCATGCAGAAGTAGCAAAAATGTTTATGGCATTTGGGTATCCAACATATATTATTTATCCGTATGCAGTAGTCAAACTATTAGGAGTAATAGCTTTGTGGTTTTTAAGAGGAAAATTTTTAAACGAATGGGCATATGCAGGTTTTTTCTTTGCATTTGTTCTCGCTTTTTTTGCTCATATTATGATTGGAGATGGAGAACAACTAGGAGCTGCAATTGCAATGGTACTATTAATAGTTTCATATATTTATAGTAAAAAAATATAATGAGCAACAATCCAACAGCAACAGTTACTCTAACTAGCCGAAATTACTTAGCAGAAAGTAAAATGAGAAATCATTTTGCAGTTATAGATGAACCTTTAGACAAAGGAGGAAATGATAATGGCCCCACTCCTGTAGAATACTTACTTACAGCAATTGGTGGATGTGTATCAATTACCTTACAAATGTATGCAGAAAGGAAAGGTTGGGATTTAGGAAGAATTATAGTAAATGTTAGTCAAAAAGAACAATTAACTTCTGAGGGAATAAAAAAAAGATTAGTAGAAGAAATTTCCTTTGAAAAAGAAGTTACTAATGAGCAACGTCTAAAACTATTAGAAATTGCAGGTAAATGTCCCGTAGCAAAAATGGTGAAAGGAGCAACAGAAATAGACTCAAAAATAACAACATAAAATGAAGAAAATAATCGCTTTTGCAGGTAGTAATAGTAAAAAATCAATTAATAAAGAATTAGTAACCTACGCTTCAAGTTTACTAAAGGATGCTGAGGTTACAGTAATAGATTTAAATGATTATCCATTACCTATCTATGGGATTGATGAAGAAATGGAGAATGGTATACCAGAAAACGCAATAAAATTCCTAGAAAAAATTAAAGAAAAAGATGGAGTAATTTTATCGCTAGCAGAGCATAATGGAAATTTTACAGTAGCTTTCAAGAACATATATGATTGGATGTCACGTGTAGAACAAAAACTATGGCTTAACAAACCTATGTTGTTGCTATCAACCTCACCAGGAGGTAGAGGAGGGGCTTCAGTTATGCAAATTGCTAAAAATGGATTTCCACATATGGGAGGTAATATCATAACCGATTTTTCTTTACCAAAATTTTATGATAACTTTAAAGATGGAAGTGTTGTAAATGAAGAGTTTAATAAAAAGATAAAAGAAGCAGTTACCACTTTCTTAAAAGCAGTATAAACATAAAAAGTAATAGTATGTCAGAAGCAAAAGAAATTATAAAAAAATATAGTAATAATGATATCACTGTAATTTGGAAACCCAGTATGTGTATCCATTCAAAAAAATGCTGGAAAGGTTTACTGCAAGTCTTTAATCCTCAAAATAGACCCTGGGTAAACATGGATGGAGCAACTACAGAAAGAATAAAAAAACAAGTAGAAGAGTGTCCGTCAGGAGCCTTATCATATACTTCAAAAAAAGAAGGCAGTCCTGTAGCAGCTCATACAGAAACTAAAGTAGAAGTATTAGAAAACGGCCCTCTATTAATTTATGGAACCTTGCATGTAACCAATCTAGATGGAACAACAGAGAAGAAAAACAAAACAACTGCTTTTTGTAGATGTGGAGCTTCCCTTAATAAACCTTATTGTGACGGTACGCATGTAAAAGTTGAGTTTAAAGGATAATTGAGAAGATTAGAGTAAAAAATGTTTCTTTTCATTATTTGCAAAGAATTTATTTTCCTTGGTATGTAAATGTTGTTTTTGTATTTTTGCATTCAAAATAAGGAAGCTAAAATAAAGATAGTTTTATATGGAAGAAAAGGATATGCACACACTGTTGCATATAAAAAAATCCTAAAATCTGTAGAAGTACTACTTGACTGCAAAGATGTTTCTGTTGATAATGAAGCAAAAGAACATAGTAAAGAGCTTTATGAAGGACAAGTGAAGTGCCCAACTTTATTTGTTGACAACGAAGTGTATTTAACACCATCATCAAATACGTTTAATAAGTTAATGTTAGACTTAATGTTAAAAGGCTAATCTTATCTAATTCAACAATAAAACAAGGGGCTAGTAGCTAATAGCTAATAACCAAAACAATGGGAGATATTTCAAAAGACATCAATTCAAAATTTCAAAATAATAAAGTTAAAGCATTCATTAATATTAAATATACTGCTAATTGGATAAATAGTAAAGAGAATAAGTTCTTTAAGCAGTATGGTATTTCACCACAACAATTTAATATTCTTCGTATTTTAAGAGGAGCAAAAGAAGCGATAAAAGTTCAAACAATAAAAGATAGAATGATTGAACGCGCTCCTAATGCCACGAGGTTGATGGATAAATTATTTGAAAAAAAATTAATAGATCGAGTACGATGTAAACATGATAGAAGAGTAGTGTACATAAGTATTACACAAGAAGGTAATAAACTATTAAAAGCTATCGACAATAATCTACATTTAGATTTTATTGATAATCTTACAGAAGAAGAAGCTCTTCAGTTAAGTAATTTACTGGATAAAATAAGATAACTTTAAGCATCAAATAACGATTTTTCCCTTGGTCGTATCTATTAAAATATTAGTTAGTGTATTTAAGAATTTGTTTTTAACCTAAATTAAAAACAATAGAAGGTAAAATATAATAAACTAATAAAGAGGATAACTAAATTTAAAAATATAAATTTACTCGAAGAAAATTTCTTCGAGTTTTTTATTTTCTAAAAAATCGTATCTTGCAATTTGTTATGCATGCATAATACTTTATAAAAACACGACAATGAAATACAAACATATTTTTGAACCCCTAGATTTAGGTTTTACAACCTTAAAAAATCGAGTATTAATGGGCTCAATGCATACTGGACTAGAAGAAGAGAAAAATGGAATAAAACGTATTGCTGCTTATTATGCAGAACGTGCTAAAGGTGGAGTAGGTTTGATTGTTACAGGAGGAATCTCTCCAAATATTCAAGGATGGACAGCTCCTTTTTCTGCTCGTATGAGTACAAAAAAACATGTACGAGAACATAAAAAAATAACAGAAGCAGTACATAAAGAAGGAGGTAAGATATGTATGCAAATTTTACATTCTGGACGTTATGGCTATCATCCATTCAATGTAGCACCTTCAAAAATTAAATCACCAATAACTCCTTTTAAACCTTTTGCCTTAAAGCAATCGGGAATACGAAGAACTGTAAAAGACTTTGTAAACTGTGCTAAACTATCACAAGAAGCAGGATATGATGGAGTAGAAATCATGGGGTCTGAAGGATATTTAATTAATCAGTTTATAGTTACAAGAACTAATAAAAGAACTGATGATTATGGAGGGAAGTATGAAAACAGAATTCGTTTAGCTGTTGAGTTGGTACGTAAAACTAGAGAAGCTGTTGGAGAGAAGTTTATCATTATTTATCGTTTATCAATGTTAGATTTGGTAGAACAAGGAAGTTCTTGGGAAGAAGTAGTACAATTAGGTAAAGAAATAGAAAAGGCAGGAGCTACAATTATTAATACAGGTATTGGTTGGCACGAAGCACGAATTCCTACCATTGCTACATCAGTTCCTAGGGCAGCATTTACTTGGGTAACTAAAAAAATGAAAGAAGAATTGTCTATTCCATTAATTACCTCTAATCGAATTAATATGCCTGATACTGCTGAAAAAGTATTAGCAGAAGGACATGCAGATATGGTTTCAATGGCACGTCCATTTTTAGCAGATCCAGAATGGGTAAACAAAGCCAAAGAAGAAAGAGTAGACGAAATAAATACGTGTATAGCCTGTAATCAAGCTTGTTTAGACCATGCTTTTCAGAAAAAAGTGGCAAGTTGTTTAGTAAACCCAAGAGCATGTCATGAAACAGAGCTAAACTACAATCCAACATCAAAAAAGAAAAAAATAGCAGTTGTAGGTGCAGGACCAGCAGGATTAGCAGCTTCAACAGTAGCAGCACAAAGAGGACATGATGTTACTTTATTTGATGCAGATAAAGAAACAGGAGGACAATTCAATATTGCAAAACAGATTCCAGGAAAAGAAGAGTTCTATGAAACCATTCGCTACTTTAATAAGCAGCTAGAATTACATAAGGTAAATTTAAAGTTAAACACAAGAGTTTCTGCAGAAGACTTATATAACGGTAATTTTGATGAGGTTATTTTAGCTACTGGAATAATACCTAGAACACCAAGAATTGAAGGTGTAGAGCACGAAAAAGTATTGAGTTATATTGATGTTGTAAAATTAAAGAAACCTGTAGGTAAGCGTGTTGCGGTTATTGGAGCAGGAGGAATTGGTTTTGATGTTTCAGAATATTTAGCACACGAAGGTGAAAGTACTTCACAAAATATTGATGCTTGGCTCGAAGAGTGGGGTATTGATAAAAGTCTAGAAGCACGTGCAGGTATAGAAGGAGTTACTCCAAAAATACACCCATCACCTAGAGAAATTTTTATGTTTAAGCGTAGCGAAGGAAAATTTGGAGCCAATCTAGGAAAAACTACAGGTTGGATTCATCGTTCGGTATTAAAAAAGAAAAAAGTACAATTTATAGGAGAGGTACAGTATACAAAAATAGATGATGAAGGTTTACATTATGTTCAAAAGGAAGAGCAAAAAGTATTGCCAGTTGATAATGTAATTATTTGTGCTGGTCAAGTCCCATTCAAAGAGTTATTAGAACCGCTAGAAGCGAAAGGAATGAAAGTTCATGTAATTGGAGGAGCAGATTTTGCGTCAGAATTGGATGCTAAAAGAGCCATAAACCAAGGAAGTAGACTGGCAGCTGAAATTTAGTTTTAGCTGAAATTTAATAATAGAAAAAAGTCTTACTGTGGTAAGACTTTTTTTATGAGAGAAACTAAAGTGAATAAGTCTAAATAATTACCGATATTTGTAGCTCAAATTTTTTGAAAAAAGTAAATTATGGCAATGAATAAAAACACTGTTCTTGGTTGGGCAACGCTTATAATGGTATTAATGGGAATTTTACTTATTGGATTAGCAGTATTTAAATATGATGAAATAGCTGGTTATGGTTTTGGTGCTGTTGGTTTAGGATTTTTTGCAAATGCATGGGTGTTTAACGCCTTAAAAGGAAGAGTTTAATTAAAGAAAATATAGAGAAATGAGCGACGATAAAAAAGTCATTTTTTCAATGAATAAGGTCTCTAAGACCTATCAAAGTACAGGAAAACAAGTTTTAAAAGATATTTATTTAAGTTTCTTTTACGGAGCTAAAATTGGTATTTTAGGTTTAAACGGTTCAGGTAAATCTACCTTATTAAAAATTATAGCTGGAGTAGAAAAAAATTACCAAGGAGATGTTACTTTTTCTCCAGGATATAAAGTAGGATACTTAGAACAAGAACCTAAGCTTGATGAAGATAAGACAGTAATGGAAGTTGTAAAAGAAGGGGTTGCAGAAACAGTTGCTATTCTTGATGAATACAACAAAATCAACGATATGTTTGGTTTAGAAGAAGTGTATTCTGATCCAGACAAGATGGAAAAGTTAATGAATCAACAGGCTGAGTTACAAGATAAAATTGATGCTTCTAATGCATGGGAACTTGATACGAAGTTAGAAATTGCAATGGATGCATTACGTACACCAGATGGAGATAAGAAAATAGGAGTATTATCAGGAGGAGAGCGTCGTCGTGTAGCTTTATGTCGCTTATTATTACAAGAACCAGAAATTTTATTATTAGATGAGCCTACCAACCACTTAGATGCTGAGTCTGTACATTGGTTAGAGCATCATTTAGCGCAATATAAAGGAACTGTAATTGCTGTAACACACGACCGTTATTTCTTAGATAATGTTGCAGGATGGATTTTAGAATTAGATAGAGGAGAAGGGATTCCATGGAAAGGAAATTATTCTTCTTGGTTAGATCAAAAATCACAACGTTTAGCACAAGAAAGTAAAACAGCTTCTAAGCGTCAAAAAACATTAGAGCGAGAGTTAGAATGGGTACGTCAAGGAGCAAAGGGACGTCAAACAAAGCAAAAAGCACGTTTGAAGAATTATGAAAAATTAATGAGCCAAGACCAAAAGCAAACGGAAGAAAAATTAGAAATTTACATTCCTAATGGTCCACGTTTAGGAACCAATGTAATTGAAGCTACAGGTGTTTCTAAAGCTTATGGAGATAAGTTATTATATGAAAACTTAGAGTTCAATCTTCCGCAAGCGGGAATTGTAGGTATTATTGGCCCTAACGGGGCAGGTAAAACTACTATTTTCAGAATGATAATGGGAGAGGAAACTCCAGATGCTGGAAGTTTTCAAGTAGGAGAAACTGCTAAAATTGCCTATGTTGATCAATCACATTCAAATATAGACCCTGAAAAGTCTATCTGGGAAAATTTCTCAGAAGGTCAAGATTTAGTCATGATGGGAGGAAAACAAGTAAACTCAAGAGCTTATTTAAGTCGTTTTAACTTCTCAGGAAGTGAGCAAAACAAAAAAGTAGCTACTTTATCAGGAGGTGAGCGTAACCGCTTGCACTTAGCCATGACCTTAAAAGAAGAAGGTAATGTGTTGTTATTAGATGAGCCTACCAACGATTTAGATGTAAACACATTAAGAGCTTTAGAAGAAGGTTTAGAGAATTTTGCTGGATGTGCTGTAGTAATCTCGCATGATAGATGGTTTTTAGATCGTATTTGTACACATATTTTAGCTTTTGAAGGTGATAGTCAAGTATATTTCTTTGAAGGATCTTTCTCTGATTATGAAGAGAATAAAAAGAAACGTTTGGGCGGTGATTTAATGCCAAAACGTATCAAGTATAAAAAATTAATTAGATAATTTCTTTAATTAAATTATATAAAAATAAAACTCGAAGTTAGCAGCTTCGAGTTTTCCTTTTTCTATAACAATTGTCCCCCCAATGCAAAACTTTCTTGTAAATAGTTTTCCATAGTATAGTAGATTGTATTAATGATAAATAATCATCAATTATTATACCTAAAAAATAAATAAATATTTTTTTTATTGAAAAAAATGTAATTTAAAATGATTTTAATTAATTATTGTTGACTTTTAGTTGTTTATGTTTTTTTGAAGAAAATAAGTGTTTTTTTAGGACGGCATATGTTTTTTAGTTTAGTAGCATTTTTGAAAGTATCCATCAACACAACAATATGGTACGTCAGTAATACAGTTTACAGGAGAAGGGTACTGGCTGTTACAGGTCAAACCTTCCTTAGGGCATACGCTAGTAATTCCACCAGTAATAAACTTTTGCTCAGATGTTTTTAATATTGAGCCCATGTTTGAAATATTTTTTAACATAATCATAAATTTTAAAGTTGTTATAAATTTATACAACAGGGCTTGAGTAAACCGTTAAAAAAACGTAATAAAAGTAAGGAGATTACATACTTTTTTAAAAGGAAAGGCAAGTAGGTTAATAATTTTTTCTTCTAAGTTTATTTAATAAAAACTTTTAAAAGTCTGTTTTATAATTACTATCATGAACATAGTGTTCAAGTATAAGGAATTATTAATAATTGATAGTTATGAAGTGCTTCAGAAGGTTGCTTAAACTGTGTAGTAAAAGAGAGGCGGTTACCTTTATTATAAACTTATCTAAGAATAAATTTTGTGTAAAAAAACAAACCTCACCAATTGGTGAGGCTTATCAATTTTTATATACTTTCTAAAAAATATATATATCTTATAAGTGAATCACTTCATCATACGCATCGGCAACAGCTTCCATAACCGCTTCACTCATCGTTGGGTGAGGGTGGATAGCTTTTAATACTTCATGACCAGTAGTTTCTAATTTACGACCTAAAACGGCTTCCGCAATCATATCAGTAACACCAGCACCAATCATGTGGCATCCTAACCATTCACCATACTTAGCATCAAAAATAACCTTTACAAATCCGTCAGGAGTACCTGCTGCTTTTGCTTTACCAGATGCAGAGAATGGGAATTTACCAATCTTTAATTCGTAACCAGCTTCTTTAGCTTGGTCTTCTGTTAAACCAACAGAAGCAATCTCAGGAGTAGCATAAGTACAACCAGGAATATTTCCGTAGTCAATTGCTTCAGTATGTAAACCTGCTATTTTTTCAACACAAGTAATTCCTTCTGCTGAAGCAACGTGTGCTAGTGCAGGACCAGGAGTTACATCTCCAATCGCATAGTATCCAGGAATGTTCGTTTGATACCAGTCGTTTACTAAGATTTTATCTCTATCAGTAATAATTCCAACATCTTCTAAACCAATATTTTCAATGTTTGTTTTAATTCCAACTGCAGATAATACGATGTCTGCTTCTAAAATTTCTTCTCCTTTTTTAGTTTTTACGGTAGCTTTTACTCCATCACCAGAAGTATCAACAGATTCAACAGAAGAGCTTGTCATTACTTTAATTCCAGCTTTTTTGAAAGAACGCTCCATTTGTTTAGAAACATCCTTATCTTCTACAGGAACAATTGTTGGCATAAATTCAACCACAGTTACATCCGTTCCCATTGAGTTATAGAAGTGCGCAAATTCAACTCCAATAGCACCAGAACCTACAACAATCATCGATTTAGGTTGTGTTGGTAAGCTCATAGCTTCACGGTAACCGATTACTTTTTTACCATCTTGAGGTAAACTAGGTAACTCACGAGAGCGTGCTCCTGTAGCAATAATAATATTGTCAGCTGAATATTCAGTTACTTTACCATCTTTATCAGTAACATCTACCTTTTTTCCAGCTTTTACTTTACCAAAACCGTCAATGATATCAATTTTGTTTTTTTTCATTAAGAACTGAACACCTTTGCTCATTCCTTCAGCAACACCACGACTACGCTTAATAACTGCCTCAAAATCTTTATCGATAGCTTCAGCTTTTAAACCGTATTCATCAACATGTTTTAAATAATCATATACTTGAGCAGATTTTAATAATGCTTTAGTAGGAATACATCCCCAGTTTAAGCAAATTCCACCTAAGTTTTCTTTTTCAACTACAGCGGTTTTAAATCCTAATTGAGATGCTCTAATGGCAGTTACATAACCTCCAGGACCACTTCCGATTATTAATACGTCGTATTTCATGTCGTTTATTTTTACTTGTTGTTTGTTAATTATTACATTCTTTCAGGAACTTGAATTCCTAATAAATTGAATGCAGATTTTATGGTGTCAGCTACTTTTTTAGATAACTGAACTCTAAATATTTTTTTATCTTGATTTTCTTCTCCTAAAATTGATACGTTTTGATAGAATGAGTTGAACTCTTTTACCAAATCGTATGTATAATTGGCAATCACAGCTGGTGAATAATTACTCGCTGCTTGCTGAATTACTTCAGGATACAATTCTAATTGCTTGATGAGTTCTTTTTCTTTCTCGTGTAATTCCACTTCGACTCCGCTCAGTGAACCACTGTAGTCAAAGTCAGCTTTACGTATGATAGACTGAATTCTTGCATAGGTATATTGTACAAACGGACCTGTGTTTCCTTGGAAATCTACCGATGCTTGTGGGTCAAACAAAATTCTCTTTTTAGGATCAACCTTTAAAATGAAATATTTTAAAGCTCCTAATCCGATAATTTTATACAACTCCTCTTTTTCTTCGGTTGAATATCCTTCTAATTTTCCTAATTCTTGTGAAATTTCACGAGCTGTATTCGTCATTTCGTCCATTAAATCATCGGCATCAACTACAGTCCCTTCACGAGATTTCATTTTCCCAGAAGGTAAATCCACCATTCCATAACTTAAATGGAATAATTGTTTTGCCCAAGAATAGCCTAGTTTTTGTAAGATTAAGAACAATACTTTAAAGTGGTAATCTTGTTCGTTACCTACAGTATACACCATTCCGTTTACATCAGGAAAATCTTTAGAACGTTGAATAGCAGTCCCAATATCTTGCGTCATATACACTGCTGTTCCATCAGAACGCAACACTAGTTTTTCGTCTAGTCCTTCCTCAGTTAAATCACACCAAACAGAACCATCTTCCTTTTTGAAGAAAACACCATTTTTAAGTCCTTCTTCAATAACATCTTTTCCTAGTAAATAGGTATTACTTTCGTAGTATAACTTGTCAAAGTTAACACCGATGTTTTCATACGTAACGTCGAAACCTTTGTATACCCATCCATTCATCATTTCCCAAAGAGCAACCACTTCTTTATCACCAGCTTCCCATTTACGTAGCATTTCTTGTGCTTCAACAAAAAGTGGAGCTTGTTTTTTAGCATCGTCTTCAGAAATTCCTTTGGAAACTAATTCAGCTATTTCTTTTTTATACTCTTGATCGAACTTTACATAGTAATTACCAACTAGTTTATCACCTTTTAATCCAGTAGATTCAGGTGTTTCACCATTTCCAAATTTTTGCCAAGCCAACATTGACTTACAAATATGGATACCCCGATCGTTGATAATTTGTGTTTTGTAAACTTTATGTCCCGCAGCTTTTAAAATTTCAGCAACCGAATATCCTAATAACACATTACGAACATGCCCTAAGTGTAAAGGTTTGTTGGTGTTAGGAGAAGAATACTCTACCATACGTGCATCCGTATCGTCTTCTTTCACAAAACCATAAGTTGAATTCGTAGCTATTTGATTAAAAAAGTTTACGTAGAAAGAATCGTCAACTACTAAGTTTAAAAAACCTTTGATTACATTGTAGCTAGTAATTTCGTTGATGTTTTCAACCAAATACTTTCCTAAATCTTCACCAATTTGAACAGGATTTCCTTTTTTGTACCGTAGTAATGGGAAGACAACAACAGTAATGTCACCTTCAAAATCTTTACGGGTTGCTTGAAATTCTACAGTTGGAATTTCTACATTATACAAGGCTAAAAATCCTTCTTTTACTTTCGTTTCTATTAACGATTGAATATTCATTGGTTCTTTTTAATTGTCGCACAAAATTAGTGTTTTTAATTTTTTCTTCCCACGATTTGCCTTATGATTTTTTAAGGTAGAATAATGTATGACTTCAAAGGTGCTTTCGTACCTTTGCACTATGGATAAAGACCTTGAAAACTTACCAAAATTAGCCAAAGACGCTTTGCAAGAAAATAAGAAGTATTTTCAACGATTAAAGAGAAGAACACCCAAACGCTTGGATTTATTGATGCAAGAATTGCATGATGAAGAATTTGGACGTACCGATTGTTTAGAATGTGCAAATTGTTGTAAAACGACCTCACCAATCTTTACAGAAAAGGATGTAGAACGTATCTCAAAACATCTAAAAATGAAAGTGATTGATTTTACAAAGCAATACTTGCAAAGAGATGAGGACAATTTCATGGTATTACAATCAGCTCCGTGTACTTTTTTAGATGAGTCTGATAACACCTGTTTTATTTATGATGTGCGCCCCAAAGCTTGTTCAGAATATCCACACACCAATCGTAAAAAATTTATTCAGATATCAGACTTAACTATTAAAAACACAGAGGTTTGTCCGGCAACCTATAGAATATTAGAGGAGCTAAAAAAGCGTTTACCACAATCGGGTAGTTCTAAAAAAAATTAAACTTAATAAAGTAGATATGTTTAGACTTCTCTTTACTTAATATTTTAGTGATTTTTATTATTTTAGAAAAAATATTATAATCCTTTGGAAACAATACTAAACTATTTTGAAACAATTCCATTTTCTCATAGAAGTATTATTTTAGTTGGTGGAATAACCTTTTTCTGGTTATTAGAAGGAGCTGTACCTTTATTTAGTTTTAAATACAACAAATGGAAACATGCATGGCCTAACTTATTTTTTACAGCAACTACGATAATCATTAATTTTGCATTGGCTTTTTTATTATTAAAAACAGCCGATTGGGTGCAAGCAAATAATTTTGGATTAATTAATTGGCTTCCTGAAATGCCATTATGGTTGTACATATTGTTAGGTGTGTTATTTTTAGACTTCTTCGGAGCTTATTTAGCGCATTTGGTAGAGCATAAAGTAAAACCTTTGTGGATGGTACATTTAGTACATCATTCAGATCATAAAGTAGATACCACAACAGCAAACAGACATCACCCGATAGAGAATGTTATCCGTTTTACATTTACTTTAGTAGGTGTTTTGTTAGTAGGAACGCCAATAGGTATAATCATGTTGTATCAGTCTATGTCGTTGGTGTTTACGCAATTAACACATGCCAATATTAAGATACCTAAAAAATTAGATAAACTGTTAAGTTATGTAATCGTTTCTCCTGATATGCATAAAGTACACCATCATAATTTACTACCATATACAGATTCTAACTACGGAAACATATTTTCTGTTTGGGATCGATTATTAGGAACGTACATGGAGTTAGATAGAGAAAAAATTGTGTATGGAGTAGATACGTTTCCTGATGAAATAAAAAACTCAAGTTTAAAAGAATTGTTAAAGCAACCTTTTCAAGGGTATCGTAAACCAACAAACTTTAAAAAGGATGTTAAATAAAAAAGCAAGCTATTAGGCTTATTTTTCTACTACTACTTCTTCTTCTTTAACTATAAAGGATACCATATGTAACCTCCATAACTTAAATCTTTGTAAGAATAAAAATAGGTAGGTGTATTACCTTTGCTCGTTTGGCTATGGTATCTCTATTTCTAACTTAGAACAGTATGCTTACCATAATCAGGCGTTGTGTTAAAGAATTACCCTACGATTGTACTCCATCTCCAACGCCCCCTTTGATTTCCTTTAGTTCAACTGTGTTTAATTTTTGAACACTCCTTAACTTTAAAACCTTTTTTTGCATAATAATTTAAATTGTTAATATTGATTTCAATCTATAATGATTTTCAAATGTAAAAGGTGTTGATAGTTAGTTTTTACAGAGAGGTTTATACTGGTAACTAACAACACAAGATTTATCTCCCAATCAAGTAAGTACCTATTTATTTTTTGACTGTTTTTTATAGTGTTATGGTGAAAGTTTACATAATCCTAGTTTTATTTAAAGGGTGATTTTCCTGTGTTAAAAATGATTGTTATCCTGATGGTTAGGTTTTAGGGGTCATATATATTTGCAACGATAATTAACCCCGAAAACTATTATTTTATGAAAAAACTACAAAACTTTGTAATTGTAGGAGTCGTTCTTATGGCACTACAAGCATGTCAAAAAGAAGACACTGCAAACGAATTGTTAAACAACAAAAACTTAGAGGTAAAACAAGCTCGAGCCTATTACGCACCATGGGTATATGTTATGGATTGGCGTTTTAGTAGAGGAACTTGTACTACAGGTCCTGGAGTATGTTTTAAAAACGACTATGGCGACATACTTGTATATGGAAGTGTAAGTTCAGACTCATCAGAAGAAGTAAAAGAAACTTTCTCGAAACTTATGGAAGGAAATAACGATGAAGATAATGGTGTGATAGCATTCAGAAATGAAGGTGAATCATTACGATTAGTGTTTTCTAGAAGTTTAGAAGAAGAAAACTTTATTATTTCAGAAGATGTATATCTAAGAGAAGATGTTGCAACAAAGTTAGATAAAACAAATGTTGTTTTACAAGCAGGTGAATACGTTGTAGATTATTCACGTTTTAAAAACGGAGAGGTTTTAATACCTGTAAAAAATTAGAAATAAACTAATCAACGAATTCTTAGTAAAAACTAAGAATCACAAAAAACAAGAAAAAAATGAAAAGACAAAATTTTTTATGGATAGCTATAATGTGTTTTACACTATTTTTTAGCTGTCAAAGCGAAGAAATTGTTGAAAATGAAATAAATAGTAAAAATACAGAACTAGCTAAAGAGGGCACAGTTACGATTAATCATATGTATGATTATTACGGTAAACAGTTCAAAGTTTCATATTTATATAATGAAGAGAGAGGAGAAGTTATAGAAACTAATGGTGATGTTGAACTTGCTCAAGAAATTTTTGGAAACGAAGAAAGAGCTCCAAAATCATTATTCTTCAATAACCCTAAAGAAGGAAGTACTGATATTGAAGTAAAGGTTTTTGATAATGGTGAAGATTTAAAAGAATATACATCAAGAGTAGCTGAAGGTTTTCCAGGTGATCAAGCTTCAACAGAAGGAAAATCATCAAAATGTAGTAGCTATGATGTTTATGGATCAGGAAATTTCTACTTTTATAAGCATGCCTACTATAATACAGAAATGACAGGAATGAGAAGGCTAAATCGTTATTACTATAGAGATCATTGGGTAGGATCAGGGAATAATGACCAATTATCGTCTTTAAAAATTAGAAAACCAACTTATAGACGACAAGTAGTATATTTATATCAACATTCTTGTTACGGAGGAAAAGTTATTGGTTTTTATTCACCAACAGGATACATAGGGCTAAACGTAGCGAACCTTAAGTGGTATACCATGTCTGGATGGTGGTGGTGGAAGAAATCTTGGAATGATCAAGTTTCTTCTACATCAGGATGGGCTTGGTAATAAAATAAAACTATAACTGTTTAGTTGTTTGTAAAATAATAAAAACCTCAGAAGATTTTTCTTCTGAGGTTTTATAAGTATTATTTTCCTGATAAACTTAGTCTTTAATGTTTCTCAATCAACTCTAATATTTTCTTGCCTCTAGCTTTACAACCCTTACTTTCATGAACTACCTTAGTACGAATAAGATGTTCTAATTCGGTATGTACCCAGTCTTTCTGTAAACCAAATAAGTATAGAGTATTCATGGTATAGGCTTTAACGGCTATTTTTTGATCAGTAATTAACCAGTCAAAACCAGCTTCTATAATTAAGTCAATATGATTTTTAGAAAGCTTTTGTTGAGTTAAGTTAACTTCTTTAGATGCGTATGCTGTAGCTAAATGTTCACAAATTTTAGCACAAGGTCTTATAGCACTATCAAAATGCACTTTCGAAATATTTTTTGTAAAAATAGTTAAATAAGGAACAATATGTTCAATTCCATTGTGTGTACAAATCCATTCTAATACCCAAGCAGCTTTAATAGATAGTTTATTATCAACATCAAAAGTAACAGTAACCAAATATTTTATCAATTCAGGTTGTGCTAACACAATATTAGCAGCCTTATTTCTGTTTACTCTAGCAGGATTATCAACATTTTCTAATACAGAAATTAAAAAATCAATACTCATATTGGTATGGTTTATGTAAATTTGAAATGAAAAACAGATTATAGCATGATAAATATAAAAAGGATATTTTCAATCGCACTTTTATTATCAGTATTTTTTACAATAGCTGCACAAGCACAAAAAATAAACCAATTTGATGCTAATGGAAAGAGACACGGTGTTTGGAAAAAGTATTACAACGATAATAAAAATAATATAAGATATTCAGGAAAGTTTAAAAATGGAAAAGAAATAGGGAAATTCAAATTTTATGAATCAAACTCTTATGGAATACCATCAGTCATAAAAGAATTTTCTTCAAAATCAGATAGTGCTTTTGTACAGTTTTTTACGCCAAAAGGAAAAGTAAAAACAAAAGGATGGATGATAGGAAAAAAGCGAGTAGGAAAATGGACATATTATTTTTCTGACGGAAAACTTTTTTCTGAAGAAGAATATGTTGATGGGAAGCTAGAAGGAGTTTTAAAAAACTACTATAGAAATGGTAAATTAACAGAAGAAAGTACTTATACAAACGGTAATAAAAATGGACTGTCTAAAATATTTACTGAAACAGGAATTATGATTGAAGAAGTGTATTATGTAGATGGAAAGTTAGAAGGAGAAGGAAAATACTATGACTTAAAAGGCGATTTAAAAGAAAAAGGGATGTATAAGAATGGTAAAAGATATGGCAAATGGGAGTTTTATATGGATGGTGAAGTTGTTACCGGTAAGAGAAAAAGAAAGGTACATTCAGTTCCTAAAAACTAAAATGATAGCATATCATAAGTGGTAAGCCTATAAGTATTCACATAAAGGAGTATTCTATTTCGAAATAAGTATAGAATATTAAAATCTCAATTACTGAGTAAAAAGAAAATGTTTATTATTTCGTAAATTTGCAGCTTCAAAAGTATAAAATGCAAAGAGTAGTAGTAGGACTTTCAGGAGGAGTAGATAGTAGTGTAACAGCTTATTTACTTAAAGAGCAAGGATACGACGTTATTGGGCTGTTCATGAAGAACTGGCATGATGACTCGGTAACCATTTCTGATGAATGTCCATGGTTAGAAGATAGCAACGACGCTATGATTGTTGCTGAAAAATTGGGAATTCCTTTTCAAACAGTAGATTTAAGCGGACAATATAAAGAGCGTATCGTTGATTATATGTTCAACGAATACGAAAAAGGACGTACACCAAATCCAGATGTATTGTGTAATCGTGAAATTAAGTTTGATGTGTTTATGGATATCGCTCTAAGCTTGGGAGCCGATTACGTAGCAACGGGACATTATTGTAGAAAAGCAGAGGAAATTATTGATGGAAAGCCTGTATATAAATTATTAGCAGGAAAAGATATTAATAAAGATCAATCATACTTTTTATGTCAATTATCACAAGAACAGTTGTCTAGAGCATTGTTTCCTATAGGTGAATTGACAAAACCTGAGGTTAGAGAAATAGCTAAAGAAGCAGATTTAATTACAGCGGATAAAAAAGATAGTCAAGGGTTATGTTTTATTGGAAAAGTAAGACTTCCCGATTTTTTACAGCAAAAACTACAACCTAAAGAAGGAGAAATTGTTCAGATTCCTACAGATTTTGAGCAATACAATCGTTCGGTTCCTAAATTTGAGAATAAAGAAGCTGAATTAGCCTATTTTTCTACGAAGTTTTCATACAAGCAAGATGATGGAAAAATAGTAGGTAAGCATCAAGGAGCACACTATTTTACCAAAGGTCAGCGTAAAGGATTAGCGGTAGGAGGAACCAAAGAACCTCTATTCGTTATAGAAACGGATGTTGACACCAATGTTATTTATACAGGGGAGGGGAAGAATCACCAAGGATTGTATCGCAATGTATTATTTGTGTCAAACGAAGAACTGCATTGGGTACGTGAAGATTTGGCATTACAAACAGGTGAGTCTATGGAAGTAGAAGCACGTATTCGTTACCGTCAATCTTTAGAAAAAGCAATTTTATATAAAGTGGAAAATGGCTTATATGTGGAGTTTGAAAACCCACAATCAGCTATTCAAGAAGGACAATTTGTAGCTTGGTATATAAATGAGGAGTTGTTAGGTTCGGGAGTAATTTCGTAAATAATCAACATAAAAAAGTAATAAATGACCTCGATTTTTTCGAGGTTTTTTTGTGCTTACTATTTAATGATTGTACATTTACGCGATGCAAAATAAAATTACCAAACTATTTAATATACAATATCCAATTGTTCAAGGAGGAATGATTTGGGTTAGTGGCTGGAAGTTAGCTTCAGCAGTGTCAAATGCAGGCGGATTAGGACTAATAGGAGCAGGATCAATGTATCCAGATGTACTTCGTGAACACATTCAAAAATGTAAAAAGGCGACCGATAAGCCTTTCGGTGTAAACGTACCGATGTTATATCCTGATATTGAAAAAATCATGGATATTATAGTAGAAGAGGGAGTGAAAATAGTGTTTACATCCGCAGGAAATCCAAAAACATGGACCTCTTTTTTAAAGGAAAAAGGTATAACGGTAGTGCATGTAGTAAGTTCAGTTAAATTTGCCTTAAAAGCAGAAGCAGCTGGTGTAGATGCTGTAGTATGTGAAGGTTTTGAAGCAGGAGGTCATAACGGACGTGAAGAAACTACAACATTTACGTTGATTCCCATGGTAAAAGAACAAGTGAAAATTCCTGTAATTGCAGCAGGAGGAATAGGTTCAGGTAGAGGAATGCTAGCGGCGATGGTATTAGGTGCAGATGGAGTACAAATAGGAAGTCGTTTTGCAGCTACTGTAGAATCTTCAGCACATGATAATTTTAAAAAGACAATTGTTGATGTAAAAGATGGCGGTACACAGTTAACATTAAAAGAGTTGGCTCCTGTACGTTTGGTAAAAAATAAGTTTTATGAAGAAGTACAAGAACTATATCAACAAAATCCAACAATAGAACAGTTAAAAAAATTGTTAGGACGTGCTCGTGCAAAACGAGGTATGTTTGAAGGAAATTTAGAGGATGGAGAGCTAGAAATAGGTCAGGTTGCAGGATTAATTCATGAAATTAAACCAGCCAAAGAAGTGTTAGAAACTATCGTTGCTGAATATGAGCAAGTGAAAAAACAGCAGTTGTTTTAATCGTAGAATGATAGCCAAAACTTTAATGTAAATTGTCATTCCGAACAAGGAACGAGGAGAAATTTTATTAAGATAAGATATAAACATGTTTTACCGTCATAATGAGGAGTGGTAGCGACGTGGTTATCTTTTTAAAAGGAGTTTAATATTCTTTTACTTGATGAAAAGAACCAAAATCAAGACTTATAATAAAATCGTAAGAATTAATGTCATTGCGAACCGAGTGAAATGGAGTGTGAGAAACCTTAAGAAAATGAGTAACTCATTTCAATGAGATTTCTCCCTTCGATCGAAATGACAGATTTGTTTCTTGCGTCATAACGAGGAGTAGTAACGACGTGGTTATCTTACAGTCGACACAAAGAGATTGCTTCACTATGTTCGTAATAACGGATACTTAATTACTTTTCGCTTTTATAAAATCAGAAATTAAGTAACTAATATACTTTCCAACTTGTCCGTTAGCAATTTCATCTTTTACCACTACAGGAGCACCTTCGCAAATATGTAAATAGGAAGCATTTGGTAATTTTCCAAAAGAATGTGTAAATCGACGCGCTTGTTGTGGGGTAAATCCACTTGGAGTCATAGCACTACTTGGGAAATGTTGAATACAATCCAAATCGATTTCAATTCCGAAAGCTGTATCTTTTATAAAATTTTCAGCACGTTGTAATTCTCCTTCAAAAGAAGTAGATTGATATACCTCTAATTCTTCAAAAGTATTGTACTCTAAGTTTAAACTATCGTGAATCATTTCAAAAATATACTGAGGAGTATAATTTTCATGCAATCCAAACATAAAATACTTATTAATAAAACCTTCATGTAAAGCATATGAAAATCCGTTACCACTGTGTCGTTCTTCTAAACGACGTAAATCAGTATGCGCATCTAAGTTAATCACATTTACAGGTTTATTTTTCCCTTCAGAAAGCCCTTTAATATTTCCGTATGCGTTATTGTGTCCTCCACCGATGATAATTGGGATTTTGCCGCTTTTAACAATAAGTTTGATGAGGTTTGAGAGTTCTTTATCTATTGCTTTTACTAATAAATCACCTTTTTCTCTATCAGAAACATCAAAACTATATACATCATCCAAACAATCTAAATACCCTAAAACTAAGATGTCATTTCCATCAATAAATTGATTTTGTTGGGTGTTTAAAAATGATTTTAAAGCGGGAATAAAAGCAGTGTGTGCACCACCGTTTCCACCATTCATACGAACCCCAATATCTTCTGGAACTCCTAAAATAACAAAAGAGGTATCAGAATTTTCAAGTTCATCTTGTAATTCTTTTTTAGGATTGATGACAGCAACACATTCTCCTAATTTTGTCTCTCCTTCACGAGGAGCTACAAATTGCTGTATGTCTTTTTCGTTGAATATTGTTAGCATATTGTATTGTCTTTTTAGAAAATGTCATTTCGAACTGAAGTGTAACGAAAGGAGAAATCTTAAGTATGTTTGTAGCCCACCTTAATGAGATTCCTCATTATCATTCGGAATGACAGGGTGTAATTTACATTTCTTTCCCATTAATAAATACTGAATCGATTAAATTACTTCCGAAGGAATAAGGAAGAAATCCGTAAGAAGGAATTTCTTTGGTAAGAATTAAATTCGCCTTTTTTCCTTTGGTAATACTACCTACTTCATCAGATAAATTCATAGCATAAGCTCCGTTAATCGTTGCTGCATTAATCGCTTCTTCTGGCGTCATTTTCATTTTAATACAAGCCGTTGCTACGACAAAATTCATATTTCCTGAAGGAGTTGATCCTGGATTGTAATCAGTAGCTAAAGCAAGAGGTAATCCAGCTTTGATAATATCACGAGCAGGTGTGTACGGAATACTTAAAAAATACGAACACGATGGTAATGCCACAGGCATAGTTTGCGTTCCTTTCAACGCTTCAATATCTTCTGTATTCATTACTTCTAAATGATCTACCGACAACGCATTGTGTTTTACACTTACCTGAACACCACCAATAGTTGTAAACTGATTTACATGTACTTTTGGAGTTAATCCGTATTGTTGCGCAGCGGTTAAAATTCTATCGGTATCTTCTACCGAGAAATACCCAGTTTCACAGAAAGCATCTACAAAATCAGCTAAATTTCCCTCAGCAACCTTAGGCAACATTTCCTCAATAATTAAATTGATATATCCTTCTTTGTTGTTTTTATATTCAGTAGGAAAAGCATGGGCTCCTAAAAAAGTAGCTTTGATAGGAATGTTATAGTTCTCACGTAGTTTTTTAATAACACGTAGCATTTTCAATTCAGCGGCTACGGTTAAGCCATAACCAGATTTTATTTCAACTGCACCTGTACCTAAAGCAATAACTTCCTCTAATCGTTTTGCCGATTGTTGGTATAGTTTTTCTTCAGAGCTTTCTTGTAGTTTTTTTGCGGAGTTTAAAATACCCCCACCACGGTTGGCTATTTCTTCATAACTCAATCCGTTAATTCTATCTACAAATTCTTGTTCACGATTGCCCGCATACACAATATGTGTGTGTGAATCGCACCACGTTGGTAAAATCATTTTACCTGTACAGTCAATTGTTTTATCAGCAGAATTTGGTGCTTTCTTCATGCTTCCATAATCGATAATAACATCATTTTCAACCAATAAAAAAGCATTTTTTATCGTAGGCAAAATATTCATTTCAGCTCCCGATACTTTTTTAGTAGTTGTCTCTCTTACTTGAATTAATTCTTTGATGTTTATGAATAAAGTTGTCATGTTGAATGCTTAAATTTGTTAGACAAACTTACGGTAAAAACTACAATTTATGATACATTTTTTAGGAGTGATGTGCGTTTTAATACTCTTTTTTATCTCGTTAATTCACGTTTACTGGGCTTTTGGAGGAACTTTATGGGTACATGCTGTAATACCAACCAAAACAGCAAATGAAAAAGCAATGAATCCTCCTAAACTACTAACTTTTGTAGTGGCGATGGTTATCAGCGGTTTTGCTGTTGTGTATGCAGAAAAAATACAACTATTTACGTTACGTTCAATGCCTACATGGTTACAAGACTATGGACTTTATGTTGTGGCTAGTATTTTTCTCATTAGAGCGATTGGTGATTTTAAATATGTAGGCTTTTTTAAGAAAGTTAAAACAACTGAGTTCGCCATAAACGATACCAACTACTTTTCTCCACTGTGTTTGTTTTTGGGTGTGGTTGGGGTGCTGATTGAGTTTTCGTAAATAGTTTTGTACTAGCAATTATTTTTATACAGTATTGTAACTAACTTCTATTTCTTTATCAGTTTAAACAAGTCAAAAGTTTCAGCTTTTGGTTGATATTTATTACGCAATCTTTATATCAATATCCAATAGTTTTTGCTTTAACTCTTTCATAGTTCCTTTATATTCCCAATACATAACTCTATCATGAGAAGATTTTACTAAAATATATTTTTCGCTAATTGATTGTATACGATCTATAGAGATAATTTTTTTCATATAATCAGTTTCATTGAAAACCTCTTCAATTTCTTTATTTTTATTATCATATCCATGAACAACGATGCCTAATTTCACTTCTATTTCTATAAACATTATAATAATTTTTAATCTCCCAAATATAAAAAATAACACAAGAAGATAAGTTAACATTGTAAAAACAAAAAAGCTATAAAAAGAATGGTTTTATATTTTTTATAGAGTTGTACAACAGTTAGTTGTGTGTGTTTTTTTCTTTTATGGATGGAATTTGTGTTTTTGTGATTGATTATCAGGTGTTTGTGGTCTTTTTTAAAGATTGAGTCTATTAATTTCTCAACTTTATAATAGCAAATAATTAAATATAATATATTATGAAAACTTCTCAATTACCTTATGGCATTAACGCTTGGATTTTTTTAAATGAAGATGAACCGCCAAAAACGAACTACAATAGTCCTGATAGTAGCTTTCAATCACTTATTAAATACAAAGTGTATAATAGTGTAACATCCCTTGGAATAGCCTTTTTTGAGGTAGTACCAGCTACCAAAGGTTCCACCATTAAAATTGGTGATGCATCTCATCCGGGTGGGCTTACAAATCAAGATTATTTAAATTTTGTACTTAGAGATGCACGTCAAGTGAACCCGAATATTAAGTTTTTAGCTACTATGGTTTACTCGGGAGAAAACACACTAGCATCAATTTTTTCACCAGGTGGAAACGAACAAGAAGAGGCTACTAATTTTGCAAATAATCTGGTTGTTTATCTAAAAGATAATGGAATGAACGGATTGGATGTCGACTGGGAAGGTAATGTGTCTACGAGCATGACCCAATCTCAATTTAAAATCTTGTTTTCTACGATTCGTTCAGTGTTTGATCAGCAGCAAGTAAAATATTATTTGTCGTTCACTCCTGCATGGCCAACGAGTTCAATTGACTACCCGACCGTGAATAGCGCATTCGATTTTGTATCACCGCAGTTTTATGATGGTACACCGTTATCTAGCTTTATAGATGTTGGAATATCACCAGAAAAAATTGGTTATGGAGCGCAATTTGAACCAGGAAACGCAGCACCTAACACTAGCGCTCAACAAGTTTGGAGCAAGGTTTCTAATGGGTTTACTAGTAATGGAACTTCTTATGATTATCAAAATATTTTTATGTGGCGTTTGAACTCTGGAAACTTCCAGTTTGAGCAAGCACAATTTATGATTCTTAATCAACTATTCAATCCATTAACAAATGACATATTCGACGATACTTCAATAGTTGGAGCTGCTGGAAATCCAAATATAACACAAATGACGATTCGTTCAGGCGATGTACTAGATGCTATTCAGACTGTAAATACTGGAACTGGATCTTATAATATGGGTACCCAAGGTAATAACACAGGTGTGTTTACTTTACCACAACATGGAGGAAATAGTGGAGTGGCTAAAACGATAGATATTCCTCAAAATGACCCAATTGTGACTGTTTCTGGTTACACAGGTATATGGTATGGTTGGCAATGTGTGTTACAAATAACTTTAGTAGGTAAAAGTGGGGTTTCTTATGGTCCTTTCGGAACTGTAAAAGGTTCAGCTATGCAAACACCTTTTAAACAATCTGCTGAGGCAGGACAAAGTTTAGTAGCATTTAAAGGATCTACCGTGAGAGTTCCGTTGGCAGGTGGTAGCCATACAGAAATCATTGCTAGTCTAAATGCTGTTTTTGCGGAGTCTTTTGTAACTCAGAAATTGCAAGAAAAAACACTTTCTTTTTAAGTATTAGAAGTATAAAAGAAAAGAGTATATAAGATACTCTTGAAATAATATAGGTTATGTGTTTTTAAAGAGAGACATATAGCCTATGCTTTTTTTTATTGATGTAACTTTATTTTCGCTTGGGTATATGTTCATTCAACAAAATCACCCACTTTACTTCAATTTCAGTTATCAACTTTTGAGGGTTAGACCAAAAGCAAACCATATTTACACTCATAACACGATTAAAAGAATTGTCTTTAAACGGAATAGTTTCTCCGTCGTACAAAGAAAACTTAGCTTGTTTAGTTGTATTGTTTTTTTGAGCCTCTTTATACATTGTTTTAGAAAATTCTAATCTAAAATAATCAATATTGTTTGCTTTTGCTAATAAGTACTGCAAATGTCCACAATTACCATGACCAAACTTTAACACCGAATTAGCGTCTTCTAACTCTAAAAAATCAAAGGTACTTAAGGTCATCCCAATATTAGTCTCGTTCATGTTTTTTCCAACTTTAACGCCTAATTTACCATCAGGATAACTTACTTGGTTCTCTAACTCTTTAATTTCTTCTTGTGTTAATTGCGTAGCTTTTTTTAATTGAGATTAATAGTTGTGTTCAAAAAACGAAGTTATTGAAAATAAAACATGAAAACAAAAGGTATAAATTTGTATCTTAGTAAGAGCTTAGTTACATAACAATCAATCTAGTATCCAATTAATGGTTGATTGAATGAATTATAAGAGTGCTGAAAAGTGTTATAAAATTTAAAAGTTATGATGTCTTTATGGATTATTTCATTTTTTGATAATTCTTTTAGTACTCTGGTATGTAAAAAGAGATAAGTAAATAATTTACAGGACGTAAGTTACTTTCCTGTATAAAATTCAAGCATATGCATTATCATGATGGTCATTTTTGGGGCATGCATTTTGTATGGTGGATTATTTGGATAGTTGTTGGAGTGCTTTTTTTCTGTTTTATAGTTCGTTTTTTCAAGTTACAAAAAAAGAATCTCCGTTAGATGTTCTTAAAAGACGTTTTGCAAAAGGTGAAATAACTAAAGAAGAATATGAAGAAGCAAAAAAAGTACTCAATTCTTAATAGCACAATTTTGTCCAACTATGGATGAACTACCATTAAATTATATACTTCTTCTGCTGAATACAAGTTGGCTAGTCTTACAGTATCTTTAGCGGTAAAAAAAACTGAGTACGCTTTATTCGCTGCTTCAATCTCTGTTTTGGCAGTGTTCAAGCCAAAAGTAGGTTTGTTACTAGTGTCTTCCTTGTCTTTCGTTGTTATGTTATTGTAGTTCGTAATTGAAAAAATAAGGAATAATGTTAAAGTAAGACCTATCAAAAAGTTGGTTGGCTTTTTTTATGATATTATTAATTGATGCCTACTCTGTTTGGTTTTCGGCTTCCCCTAAAGTTAAAATGAGAGGAGTTTTGACCCAACAAGACACAAAATTATAAACTCGGTACAGTATTTTTGTTTTCATATTTTTTGATTATTAGTGTTTTATGTAGTATGATAGCTACTTTTTTAGCAATCTATTTAAAAGCTTAAATATTTTTATTTCTTCTTAACCAGAGACAATTTTTTACTATTAGATAAGACTTTTTTAATAAAGTTACACCAAATCTTAACTAAATTAACGTCAATCTTTCAAACCTAATATTTTAATTTTTATGCTCAATAAATAAACACTTGTGACTTTTTTGAGGTTTGTATAAAAAAAAAACAATAAATTGGTAGTGTCAACTTAAAAACTTTAAATAATGAAACTAACACTTAACTCCCTCGTACTATTAATATTTAGTATAAGTGTTTTTTACTCTTGTAAAAACAAAGAAAAATCAAATGAAGAAAAAGGAAAAATAGCTGAATATAATATCGCTGTTAGTGATACCTTATGTTCTAGTTCTTGGTTTCCGCACAATCAAACACCGCCCCCTGAAGAAGGAAAAGGAAGCCCGTTTGATGTATCGAGTACAACTAATGCTATTTTTCATCAATGGTCATGGCAAAAATTCTTATGGGTAACCAAACCTATTTCAGAAACCAAGTTACCATTGTTTTTAAGTAACAGGTCAATTCATCAGGTTACTTCAGAGATGGAGTTGGTTAAACAACAAGAAGGAGCAGCAGTAGTATTAATAGATACTGCACAGGCAGGACGTGATTCGGCGATATTAACAACAAATCCAACGTATAATACTACAAATACGTCTGAAACGGTGTTTTATTCGATACACACGAGTGATATTATGAAAAAAGCGGCCGATAAATTTAAAGATTCAATTTTAGCAGGAACATTAGACAAGAACAATTTATCGTCTTTCCCAGTAGGCTCGTTAGAATTAAAAGTCTCTTGGGTAGCTACAAGTGCTATAGCGAGTGATAAGGTTGCAAATTACTTTACCACTACAGCTGCTGTGAGTAGAGATGGAGAAAACTATACGAATACAGAAGTTGCTTTGTTAGGAATGCATGTTGTAGGTGTTGTTGAAAATCATCCAGAATTTATTTGGGCAACATTTGAACATGAAGATTTAGCACCTAACTATGATTGGAAAATGAACGAAGCTTCGTCTGATACGAATAAATTAGTATTTGCTAAAGGAAATACTACGGGAATTGATGGGATTGTTTGGAACACAAATACTAATAGTGCTAAACTGCCAAATAAAGCTTTTGATTTATTTCAATATGGAGTACCTAGAGACAATTTTGGAGGGTTTATGACCACCTGCCAGCAAGAACCACTTAATTATGATAATGTGAGAGACATTAATGCTTGTGTAAAAGAGAATTTAAAAGATGTTTTTAAGCATTACTTTTATAACGGTTCTCTTTGGATTGATACAGATGGTTTAACACCAGAAGAGCAAGCGACGTTACTTGTTGATGAAGGAGGAAATATAGATAAGGCAACTCCAGGCTCTGTAGCGAGAGGATCTTTAAACAATGCCAATGTAACTATGGAAACTTTTACTCAGACATTTCAGAGTGATATATCAGGAATAAACGTAAACAATTTAGCCAATTGTTTTAGTTGTCATAACGCAATTAGTTATAGTGGAGATAAATCGCCTATTTATATAAGTCATATTTTCGATGCGTTTATGAATACATCTGAAGGAAGAGCGAAAAACGAAATTGAATTGCTGAAAGCAAAACAAGAAGTAGAGCAGTTTATGAAGAAAAGTTTACAATAAACATATTGTTTATTGATAAAAATAAAAAAATCCCTTATCAATTTAATAAGGGATTTTTGTTTTAGTACTCTGTTTTATCTTCCTTTTCAGACCACTTTTGAAAAGGTTCTAAAGCAATATTACGTCCTATTTGCTCAAAAGGAATACTGCGTTTTTCGTAAGGTAACGGAATTTCTTTGTAAATGAATTCATCATCAAAACCTATATTGGCTGCATCTTGTTGGTTACTTCCGTAATATACTTTGTCAGGACGCGCCCAATAAATAGCTCCTAAACACATAGGACAAGGCTCACAAGATGTATAAACCACACATCCATCTAACTGGAAAGAACCTATTTTTTTACAGGCATCTCTAATAGCTGTTACCTCGGCATGTGCAGTTGGATCGTTGGTAGAAGTAACTTTATTATTTCCTCGCCCAATAATATCTCCATCTTTTACTACAATGCATCCAAACGGACCACCTTCGTTGTTCTGCATTCCTTTTAAAGCTGCTTTTACAGCTTCACTCATATATTCTTCGTGTGTATTCATCTTCGTATTTTTAAATAAAACGGAAAGGTAAAATTAAGCGATTTCTTTGTTTTAAAAACTGTTTTAAGATGTTAAATATTGTTTTGTCTTCTTTTCCAAAAAGGAGCTTCTTTCCACCTTGTTTCTGCCTTATAAAAAAAGTTTTTGTGTTGTACATAAAGATTCCACACTTGGTTTACTTGATGATTGTATGCGGTATTAAATTGTTTCATTTTGATGGAATCTAAATCTTTGATAAAATTAAAATTACGAAGTAGTTTTTTTACTTGCATAGCATTTGCCATGGCATTGAACATTCCTTGTGAGGAAAGAGGATCAAAACTAATTGCAGCATCACCTAAAGCAATCCATTGGTTACCCGCTATCTGTTCTAAACGAGTGGAATTTGCACTAACTGTACCATGAAAGTTAAAGTATGCTTCGTTGCCTTTAAGGAAAGGCTGAATGAGTTTGTGTTCTTTGGCAAAGGATAGAAAAGAATTTAAATGTTTAAAGGTGTTTCTACCCACTAAATCAGCATCTGTTTGAAAAGCGACAATTCTTTTATTATTAGGTATCACAGCACTATACCACCAACCCAATTCATCAGAAACAATGGTGCTCATAGTATTTTCTAGGGTATTAGGTAAGCTTATCCAACAAGATATCAATTTATCATAGTGTGTACGTTTAATACCTAAGCTTTTGGTGAAATGTGACTGTCTGCCAGTGGCGTCAATTACTAATTTTGCCTGAATAGTATGTGTGGTTCTGTTTTTTACATCATCGGACTTTGTAGTTACTTTCCAGTAATTATCTTCATAAGAACTACTAGAAAGTCGTGTTCCCCAAATACAGTCAACATTTCTTTCAGTAGCAACTTGTCTTAGGTAAACCTCAAAGTTCTTTCTGTCCAAACTTTTAGAGAAGCCATCGGGGTTTCTCATATGATCGACAATTTGAAGTTGATTACTTCCCCAGTAGGATTGCATACCTAAATTGTTACGATATATGGTTTGTTTTACAGTATCCGATTCATTTTCTAATAAATCTAACTCTTTTAAAATTCGTTGTGCTACAGGTGCTAGTGATTCTCCAATTCTATCAACAGGTTCAACTAGTTTATCTAGTAATGTAACATTATAATCTTTAACCAAAGAAATGGCGGCAATGCAACCTGCAATGCCACCACCTATAATTAGTATGTCAGTAGTACTATTATATTCTTTCAACACTCATCAGTTATTTAGGAATATATCTTGAAAAACGTGTCATCTTCTCAGGAATACCAACTTCAACTCTTTTAGGAGCTGCTTCTTGATGTGAATCAGACTGTTTCATGTGGTGTAACTTAGAAGCAATTAAATGTATGGTTTTAATAACATTTGGTGTTGCTTTAAAGTCTTTTGCTAGTTCATCGTCTGTTAACGTTAATAAACTACGTTGAGCATCTTCTAATATAAATTGCTCGTTTAATAAACTATCGTGTGATAGTTTTTCTACGGCTGCATCTATTGTATTTTGTATTCCTTTTTGTAACGTACGTTTAGCAGTTAAAACACCTTGTAAATCTTGTATAGTAGCTTTTAATAATGCTGCCTCTTGTTCTGGAGTAGGAGTAATACCTACCTGCATTTCTTCAGGGAAATTAGGATCATGCTGAACTCCTGGACGTTTTTGAACCACGGCTAACTTATCAAAATACTTAATCATGCTATTAATTTGATTCGTATAGGTTGGAGCTTCACCATCTAAGGGAAGATTATCTAACCAATCGGAACGGAAATTAAAGGCTTGAATACGGGTTTCCTCTGATAAATTAGAATCCATTGTTTCTTTATAACGTTCTTCATTTAAAACATTGTTGGGTACTCTAGCAGGCCAAAACGTTGGTAAATACGGATCATATTCACTAGTGTATCCGTCTCTACAACTAGCGGTATCTGTTTGCCAAGGTATTGCCATCCAACGCGTAATTCCCCCAGCTACTTGTCCACCCAAAATAGGACCTTTTGCTAATGGCAATACATCGTTATTCATCATAGCACCATAATATGTAGTATTAACAGGCGGTATTTTTGGAGCATGTTTAATTCTAAAAGGCGCCATATACATTCCTGATGAACGCATAGGCCATGTCATTTCACAACCAGGGTGAAAAGCATCAGCTAAACAAAACTCCATAGCAGCTTTGGTCAACATATCTGGTTGTTCTGAAACAGAAAGTTCGTCTATCGTGGGTGGTTTTGGAATGTGAGGACATCCAGTCATGTCTACATAATCAGCTTCAAAATCACCTTGTACCCATTGATCTAAAAACTCTAATTGTAAATCTGATAAGGTAGCATGTTGTCGAACAGAACCTGTAGAAGGAATGCTAATCGCATCACCATACAACCAAGGCCATAACTGTGGAGCTTCTGCTCCTGACACATCAAAACGTCGGAAGTTGTTAGAAATCGTTCTTCGCATTTCCATATAAGCAGGCGACGGATTTCCTAATCGTTTTATCCATTCGTTAGTAGTATAATTAAACTGACCTCCAAAACCAAAGGCTCCAGCAAAACCAGCATTTACCCACTGTAAATCGGTCATACGTTGGAATATTGGTAAAATATCCTTGGTAAAAGAAGGTCTGGTAGGACGCACTAACATTTTAGATTTTACAGCCACATCACGCATTAAATCCCACATAGTACGTACCGATTTTTGCATCGGTGCATAATCTGGTGGAGCACAAATAACCCAAGCTGGGTCTACTTTTAATTTTGTTCCTTCGTATTCTACTTCCGCAGTAACAGGACCATCAGAAATGTCATCGTGCCATCCTTCGTTATTTGCAAAAGTAATGGCAATATCACCATTGATGTTTTCCGATTTTCCGTGACCACCTAACATGATTAGACGTCCTTTTTCATCGGTACGCATTTCACCTAAGTACACTTTTTTTGAAAGAAATTCTCCTTCAAAGAAAGGACCTTCGGTAACATTGGTTCCAGTAATAGTTTTTGCGCCACCATCAATTAATAAAGAGTCACGATCTTTTACATCAATATTTCGTAGCATAGAAGGAGGCATATCCGCAGCTTCGGGAATGTCTAAGGCAATGTTAAACTGATACCAAGACGATTTTTGGTTGGCTAAATGACTATGCCACATGATTTTTGCATTTTCAGCAGTTAATTCCTTTACCGCTTTTCCTGCGGCATTAAATCCATAGATTCTAAACTGTGCTGCTTGTCTTTTTAGGGCTCCTGTTTTATCTCGATACGCATACGGATCGGTTTGTGGTTCAGGATTGTCAACTAACGGACCAATAAAGTATTCGTGTTCACTATTTCCAACCCGCATAACACCAATAGGAGGGTAGATACCTGCTTTTACAATACAGTCGCTATTTTCATCAGTATTCCCTTCAAAATGAGGGTTGATTTCTTTAGGTTCTTGTAATTGCTGTCCGTTGGCTTGATGTCGTGCTTCGGCACTTGCTGCATAAACCACTTTTCTTGCTTGTGCAATAGACCCTAAAGGCTCATGTTGCGGTAGTGTTCTCCAAATATTGAAGGCTAAATTACTTCCAAACTCTGCTTGACCAATACTAGCTACATCTTGTTGAGGTAAATGCAATTTTGCAATACAGATATACGGACTTTCTTCTGTGCTCCAAACTACTTGTGCATCATCTAACGGCATGGTAGCATCGTTAGTACGCAATTGTATTTCGAAACGGAAGGTCGCTTCTTTGGTTAACAAACGTTGTTGTAAGTTGATACCCAAGTAATTGTTGTCGTTAAAAGGAGTTCCTTTATAAGTGTCTTCAGGAACTAAACGATATTTTACAATTTGTGAATCGCCTAATTTAAAAGGAAGAATTGCCCAGTAGCTAGCACTCAGCACACTAGCTTCTTCTTTAGTCATCGCTTTTAAAATACTAGCTAATTCAGGGTGTTTTGCTATGTACGAATCATAATCTCGATCAATAACACCAGCAGTGGTAAAACTACACATTTGTTGTGCATCGCGTGCAAAAAAACGATCGATGTTTTGAAAGATAAAATCGGCATTGGTACCGTTTCCTAATAATTTAGGGCCTTCTACACCAAAGAGTTTTAAACCAACTCCTAAGGTAGAGTGTAAGTCGGGAGAAGTGGACCCGGTATCACTTGAAAAACGAACAGCACATTCGTAAGTATCACCAGTAAAAATCCCGATTTTGAACTTTTCTTCGATGTCTTTGTTTACAACAAAACGACCGTAGGCAATACCGTGTTGTTTTCTAAATACCGCCCTTTCTGCAGGCTGTTGTCCGTTTTCAATGCGTGTTTTTTGCCCCATTTCTACAAACATTTCTTTTAAACGTTGTGTAACTTGGGTAATGTCTCCATCGCAGTTCCAGCATGATGAAGATTGATTTAGTGAGGGGTTTGTCATTTTTTGGTTAGTTTAAGTTTGACATTATATACCTTTAAAAATAAGAAATATAAGTTAGAGTTGGTTTTAAGAAATTCTTAAGCGTTTGGTTTTCGAGTATTAGTTGTTTGTATTGAGTAATAAATATTGATACTTGAGAGAGAAGTTTTTACCGTTATTTAGAACGCTACTAAAATCAAAATATATTCTGATTGAAAGTATATTGCGAAGCAACTGAGAGGAATTTCATTTAGGAGAGCAACTAATCTTAAACAGATTTAGCTCCGCTGAACCTTACGGTTTCTTCTTTTGGTTAAAATGATGAACCCTAATGGCATTCCATCATGAAGAGGAATGATAGCGACATGGTTGTCTCGTTAAAAGTAGTAGCGAATGTTCTTTTAACGAGATTCTTGTAAAACAGTTAGATAATTAGAAACTACTAGATATCAAAAATCCACAACAAAACGTTGTGGATTTTTGATATCTATAAATAAGTTTATATTATTTTAAACTTCCAGTCATATCTTCTGGTTTTACCCATTCGTCGTATTGTTCTGGAGTTACATATCCTAAACGTACCGCTTCTTCTTTTAAAGTAGTTCCATTTGCATGTGCTGTATTGGCAATTTCAGCAGCTTTGTAATATCCAATTTTAGTATTTAATGCTGTAACTAACATTAACGAGTTGTTTAATAACTCCGTAATTCGTGTTTGGTTAGGTTCAATACCTGCAGCACAATTTACATCAAACGATACACAAGCATCTCCAATTAATTCAGCCGATTGTAATACGTTAGCAGCCATCATAGGTTTGAAAACGTTTAGCTCGTAGTGTCCTTGTGTACCACCTACAGTTACCGCAACATCGTTCCCCATTACTTGTGCACAAACCATAGTCATAGCTTCTGCTTGTGTAGGGTTTACTTTTCCTGGCATGATAGAAGATCCTGGTTCGTTAGCAGGAATGATGATTTCTCCAATTCCAGAACGAGGTCCAGATGCCATTAAACGAATATCGTTTGCTATTTTATTTAATGAAACAGCTAATTGTTTTAAAGCTCCGTGTGTTTCTACTAAAGCATCGTGTGCAGCTAATGCTTCAAATTTATTTTCAGCAGTTACAAATGGTAATCCAGTAAATTCAGCAATGTATTTAGCTACTAACACATCGTAACCAGCAGGAGTGTTTAATCCAGTACCTACGGCAGTTCCTCCTAAAGCTAATTGTGCTAAATGTGCTAAAGTATTCTTTAAGGCTTTTAATCCGAAGTTTAATTGAGCTACATATCCAGAAAACTCTTGACCTAAGGTAAGGGGAGTAGCATCCATTAAGTGTGTACGACCAATTTTAACTACATCTTTAAAAGCTTCTGCTTTAGCTTGTAAGGTATCACGTAACTGCTCAACACCTGGAATCGTTACTTCTACAATCTTTTTGTAGGCAGCAATATGCATTCCGGTAGGAAAGGTATCGTTTGACGATTGCGATTTGTTCACATCATCGTTTGGCTGAATGGTTTTTTCTCCTTCACCAATTACATTTCCAGCAATTTCGTGTGCACGATTGGCTATAACTTCGTTTACATTCATGTTCGACTGTGTACCAGAACCTGTTTGCCAGATAACTAAAGGGAATTGGTCGTTGTGCTTTCCTGCTAAAATTTCATCACATACTTGTGCGATTAAATCACGTTTTTCAGTAGCTAAAACACCTAACTCGGCGTTAGTGTAAGCAGCAGCTTTTTTTAGGTAAGCGAATCCGTGTACTACCTCTAAAGGCATAGAGGCAGCAGGACCAATTTTAAAGTTGTTACGAGAACGCTCAGTTTGTGCTCCCCAATATTTATCAGCAGGAACTTCTACTTGTCCCATCGTATCTTTCTCAATTCTATATTTTGTCATTTGGAATGATTTAAAATGCTTAAAATTAATGATGTTCAAAATTACAAATTCTTATAGTTTTTAATAGTGAATTTTATCAGATTTTATTGGAGGAAAAGAAAAATAGTTATAATTTTGTACCATAACAATTTTTAATAAGAAACAAATGTTAGATTTTTCAGAATTTTCAGGATTAGTATTATTCATGTTTATTTTTACGGCTGGATTTTGGCTGTTAATTTTCTTATTAACATTTGTAGTTCCTTACTGGATTGGTGGAACTATCTGGGAAAACATGAAATTGAAGAGAGAAGCAAAAAGAGCTGCTGAGGAAGGTAAGTAAGCTTTTATTACAATATAATTTCAAGAACCACGCTAATGGCGTGGTTTTTTTATGGCGTTGTCTTAGCATTAGGGGATACTCTAACCTGATTTAATTCTTAGCGCAAATAAAAAAGAGAACTATTATAGTTCTCTTTTTTTATTAAGTATTGTTGTAGTTTTAAGAATTAAAAACCTTCACCACCTCCGTCAAAGTCACCATTACGACCTGAGCGTTCACTTTTTTTCTTTTGATTAAATCTATAAGTAAAGCTTAATGTAATTTGGCGCTCTCTCCATTGGAAAGCTCCTTCAGATATAGAACTAGGATTGTTTCGACCTCCTAAGTAAGTAATACTTTCACGTTTACGAGAGTTAAATAAGTCGCTAACATTCAATACTAAAGATGCTTTTTCTTTAAATAAATCTCTACTTAAAGCAAGGTTAGCCATAAACATACCTTCTCTGTCGCTTTGTGCATCAGATTGTGGTCCACGATACATTAGGCGCGTTTGCCATTGAACTTTCCAAGGAAGTGTAACTCTTGAGTTAAAACGAGCAAACCAACTACTATTATTAACTTCTTCCAATTCAGTAGTAATTTGTGATCCATTTGATGCGGTATATACGTAGGTAAAGGCACCTGTATTAAACTTAAAATAGTTAAAGGATGCTGATAAACGAATTTTTTTAGTAGGATTATAGTTGGTTGTAAACTCAAAACCGTAACGGTCTTCATCATTTAAGTTTACAGGTTGTCTTACCGTTACATCAGTCAATACACCATTAACATCTCTTTCTTCTAAGGTAGAAACTCTTTGAATAATATTTGTAGAGTATTGATAATATAAAGAGGCACCTAAGTTAAATTTACTAATTCTTGTATTGTATCCTAAATCGAAAGAGTTTGTAAAAGTTGGATCTAGGTCTGGGTTTCCTCTAAATACATTGGTAGCAGAGCTACGACTTTCAAAAGGATTTAAAAACCAGTGACGAGGTCTACGTAATCTTCTACTATATCCTAATGAAACATTATCTCCTTCGTTAATTTCATATCCTAAGTTAACAGTAGGGAACCATTCAGTATAGTTTTTTTCTTTGAATTGATCTGTTGTAAAAACTGTTAAGTCTATGTCAGTAATTTCTGTTCTTAAACCTAATAAGTATGAGAATTTATCTATTTTACTTCCATATTGTGAGTAAAAAGCATAAATATATTGTTTAAACTCAATAGCGTTTGAAGGATCATTAGGTAAAGGGTTTCCAAAAGCATCGCGAACTCTAAAGTCAGAGTTTAAATCTTGTAAAGTAGCTTTATGACCTACTTCAAACTGGCTGTTTTCACCAATAGGTAATACATAGTCTATTTGTAAAAGGCGGTCTTTAGAAGTTGTAGTTTGTGAGTTTTGTTCAGAAAGCACTCCATCTACAATAATTTCAGCAGGTTCAGATTCGTCACTATCGCTATACTGTAAATCTATGGTTAGTTTTTGTCCTTTTTCGTCAATATTATTTGTATAGTTTAAAGAGTATTGCTTGTCTATAGAGTCTTCTTTTTCATTTTCAATTCTCACTTCATTGTCAGTAAAAACTTTATTCTCATTATAAAAAGTAGTTTTATTGGTAGCTATGTCATCGTCTTTTGAATTTCTATAAAAGAAGCTTCCAGTAATAGAATTTTTTTTATTGATATAATATTCAACACCTAAAGAACCGTTATAGTTATTATTTTTTCTATCAAAAGTTCTGTCTTCGTTTCTATAGTCGGAAATGATACCATTATCATCAAAGTTTGTAAAAAAGCTTTGAGAATTACCAGGTCCTTTTCTGTATGAATATGCTAAGTTTGAAAAAATATTAAATTTTTTAGTTCTATAATTTAGATTAGGTGAAACTCTTAACATGTCAGGAGTACCTACAGTTAAGTTTACGGAACCGTTAAATCCTGTAATTTTTCCTTTTCTAAGGATAATGTTTAAAATACCAGCTGTCCCTTCAGCATCGTAACGAGCAGAAGGAGAAGTGATAACTTCTACTTTTTCTATAGCATCAGCAGGTAAATTACGTAAAGCATCTGTACCCGTTAATCCTACTAAAGCAGAAGGTTTACCATCAATTAAAATACGTACATTCTCGTTACCTCGTAAACTAACAGCTCCTTCAGCATCTACATTAACAGAGGGTACATTATCTAAAACATCAGAAGCATTACCACCTTTTACAGTCATATCTTTTCCAACGTTGTAAATCTTTTTATCCAAACGGATTTCAACGGTAGATTTTTCTGCAATAACTTCAACTTCATTTAACGTTTCTGCATCTTCAGAAAGTAGAATAGTGCCCAAACTTTTACTTTCTGTTAAATTGTAATTACCTAAGTTTTTTGTTTTAAAGCCTATGAATTCAACCTTTATATTATATGTACCAGATGATGCATCGATAGAGAAACTTCCTTTAGCACCGGTAACTCCTCCAATAACTTGTTGTGTGTTAGTATTTGTTATTACTAAAGTTGCGTATTCTAAAGGTTGTTTAGATTTTGTTTCTAAAACTTTACCTGTTAGAGTTATTTTGGAGGGTTTATCTTTTGTAGTACGCTGTGCAAAAGCTGTAAAACTAATAAGTAAAATAAGTAAGGTAATTTTCTTCATTATGTTGATTTATAAGCTTGTTAGACCGCAAATTTCCCTAAAGGTTTAACGGGGTTTAGTTAAAAAAATGTTAAATAAAAAAAGGATGCAATTAAGCATCCTTTTAATCAAGTTATATATTGAAAAGTTATTTTTTTCCTTTTGTTTTTTGTTGCGCAGCTTGTTGTTCTTGAGCTTGTTTCATGGCTGCATCTAAACGCTCACGGAACTTACTTTTTTTAACAGGCTTCTTTTTGTTTTCTTCAATTTTAGCATGAATTTTAGCTTCATCTATTACATAGTTTTTAATAACAAACATAATTGCAATAGTTAACAAGTTAGAAATAAAGTAATATAAACTTAATCCACTAGCATAGTTGTTAAAGAAGAATAACATCATAATAGGAGAGAAGTAAATCATCCACTTCATCATTTTACTCATATCAGGCATTCCTTCTTGCGTTGGTGCTTGCATATTCGCTTGTTGACTTTGGTTCATTTTCATGTAAAAGAAAATTGCAATAGAAGCTAAAATTGGGAATAAACTTACATGATCTCCGTAGAAAGGAATCTTAAAAGGTAATTTAAAAATAGTATCGTATGAAGATAAATCATTTGCCCACAAGAAGCTTTTTTGACGGAAGTCAATGTTTGTAGGGAAGAATTTAAATAGGGCAAAGAATACAGGCATTTGCATTAATGCAGGTATACAACCAGACATCATATTTACCCCCGCTTTTCGTTGTACCGCCATAATTTCTTGTTGGCGCTTCATAGCGTTTTCCTTACCTGGATATTTTTTATTGATTTCTTCCATTTCTGGACGAATCACTTTCATTTTGGCACTTGATAGGTACGATTTGTATAATACTGGAGACATTATAATACGTACTACAATGGTCATTAAAATGATGATTAATCCGTAGTTCCCAATAAACCCTTTTAACATATTGAATACAGGGTAGAATACAGTACGGTTTAAGAAACCAAAAATACCCCAACCTAAGTCAGCAATTTCATCCAAACCTGTTCCTTCGTAAGATTTTAATAAATTATAATTAGTAGGTCCATAAAACCATTGCATGTTATAATTTAACTCTCCATTTGTTAAGGCTAGAGGAGTTTTTAAGCCATAAGTTTTAGTATATACACTATCTTTTTCTTCTCCAGCAAAGTCTACAGATTTTAACGTTGCGTTGTTAAACGGTGTGTCTGATGTTAAAATAGAAGAGAAGAAGTGTTGTTTATAAGCAATCCAATCAATATCACTAACAACTTCATCATCATTCATTTGTAAGTAATCTACTTCATCATCTGCTTTATAGTAATAATAAGAGTACATGTTTTCGGTTTTTAAACTCTTTTCGTGTCTAAAACCTTTTAAACTCCAATCTAAATTAATTTCTTGAGAACTATTAATAGTATTATTTAACCCTTGTGAACGAACAGCAAAACCTACTCGGTAATCACCTTCTTTCATTTCGTAACGATACTCTAAAAACTTAGCTTCTGAAACTTTTAACTTTAATGAAAGCACCTGAGTATCTCCATTTTTGGTAAGGGTAGGAGTAAATAATAAGTCTTTAGTATTTAAAATTCGGTTATCAGTAGTTCCGAAATTGATATTAAATGAAGCATTATTATCTTTAACTAAGAATAGTGGTAATGAATCGTATGTTTTATAGTTTTTAATTAAGGCTTCGATAATTTGTCCACCTTTATTATCGATAGTTAACTTTACAAGATCGTTTTCTAGTATAGTATTTCCTTCTTGGCTATTTGAAACGGCGTATGCAAAAGCACCAAACTTATTTTGTAAAGCAATTTGTTGTAATGAGTCGTTAACAACTACATTATCAGTTAAATTGTTTTGAGTGTTGATTGTAGCATCGGTAGTTTGTTCTGTTTGGGTAGTTGCTTCAGGAGTTTCTTCTGGCTTTTGTGTATTCATCCACCAAAGCATAATTCCTCCTAATAAAAGCATTCCTATAAAGGAATTTAAATCAAATTTTTTTTGTTCCATCGATATATGTTAAAATGTCAACTTGTCATTATAAAGTTTTTCTTAATAGTTGAAAAACCGGACAAAGGTAGTAAAACCCTATAGTTTTTTGAGGTTTTATGGTGAATAATTTTGTTAGTAATGGTAGTTCAAACAGTGTTCCAACTTTTATTTGTCAAAAAAATCCTGTAATTTTAGTTACAGGATTTTTAACTTATTTTTTTGATTGTTTTAAAGCTGCTTTAATAAAGCTTACAAATAAGGGATGTGGGTTTAATACTGTACTCTTGTATTCTGGGTGATATTGAACACCAACAAACCAAGGATGTGAATCGATTTCGACAATTTCTACTAACCCCGTTTTAGGGTTAACACCTGCAGTTTTCATTCCAGCATTTTCTAATTGTTCTTTATAATCGTTATTGTATTCAAATCTGTGACGATGACGCTCACTTATTAATTCTTCTTTATAAGCTTGAAAAACTTTTGAATCTTGTGTTAACTGACAATCCCAAGCACCTAAACGCATAGTACCTCCTTTTTCAGTAACATTTTTCTGTTCTTTCATTAAGTTAATAACAGGATGTGCTACTTTAGGGTTCATTTCGGTAGAGTTTGCATCTTTAAGTCCTAACACATTTCTAGCAAATTCAATAACTGCCATTTGCATTCCTAAACAAATACCTAAGAAAGGGATATTGTTTTCACGTACGTATTGTACGGCTGCAATTTTACCTTCAATTCCTCTATCACCAAATCCAGGTGCAACTAACACACCGTTTAAACCTTCTAATTGTTTAACAGCATTTTCAGGAGTTAATTCTTCAGAATGAATCCAACGAACATTAACCTTTGTTTTATTACTAGCTGCTGCTCCTGCATGGATAAAGGCTTCTGTAATTGACTTATATGAATCGTGTAATTCAACATATTTTCCAACCAAACCAATTTCAATACTAGAAGTAGGGTTTTTGTGACGTTCTAAAAATTTATTCCATGTTTTTAAGTTAGGTTGTTTACGTGTAGATAAGTTTAACTTATCTAATACAACATAATCCAATCCTTCTTTAAACATAAGGTTAGGAACATCGTAAATAGTTTCAGCATCTAACGATTGAATTACGTTTTGCTTTTTAACATTACAAAACAACGCTAGTTTACGTTTAATTTCATCAGAAATTTCATGTTCTGAACGACATACTAAAATGTCAGGTTTTACACCACTTTGCATTAAAGTTTTTACAGAATGTTGTGTAGGCTTTGTTTTTAATTCACCAGCGGCTGCTAAGTAAGGGACTAGAGTTAGGTGAATAACAATTGCATTGTCCTCTCCTAAATCCCACTGTAGTTGGCGAACTGCTTCTATATATGGTAATGATTCAATATCACCTACGGTTCCTCCAATTTCGGTAATTACGATGTCATAATCACCTGTATTTCCTAAAATTTGGATTCTGTTCTTAATTTCATCTGTAATATGAGGAATCACTTGAACTGTTTTTCCTAAAAACGCTCCTTTGCGCTCTTTATTTATTACAGATTGATATATTCTACCTGTAGTAACATTATTAGCTTGTGAAGTAGGAATATTTAAGTAACGTTCGTAGTGTCCTAAATCTAAATCGGTTTCAGCTCCATCATCGGTAACATAACACTCTCCATGTTCGTATGGGTTTAATGTTCCTGGATCTATATTAATATATGGATCTAATTTTTGAATGGTTACTGAGTATCCTCTTTCTTGTAATAATTTGGCTAAAGAAGCGGCTATAATTCCTTTCCCTAGTGATGAAGTTACGCCTCCGGTTACAAAAACGTATTTTGTGTTATTCATGGTGCTGTTAGGTTTGCGCAAAAGTAAGAAGTCTGGCAATTACAGCAAATAAAAAAGAGAAAAAACATACATAAAAATTACGTAAATTTGCCAAACGGCCTTTTTTTAAAAAAAAATAAAATAAGGGTTTGTCAGACTGAAAAACTGTTGTATATTTGCCAACGCTTTTAGCAGACGGAATTTCACAAAAGTAAAACATATTTAAAGAAGATATTTAAGATATACTGTAATGAGTAAAAGAACGTACCAACCATCGAAAAGAAAAAGAAGAAACAAACACGGTTTCCGCGAAAGAATGGCTTCTGCTAATGGACGTAAAGTATTAGCTAGAAGAAGAGCAAAGGGAAGAAAGAAGTTGTCTGTTTCATCTGAATCTAGACCAAAGAAATAATGATTAACTATTGTTAATATTTTAAAGGCGTTACTGTTAAGTATCGCCTTTTTTTATAACCAAACAATTTTTATTTTTACATCACAACACAACACAAACTAAAATGCCTAAAAGACAAGACCTTAAATCGATTTTAATTATTGGATCTGGGCCAATTGTTATTGGTCAAGCATGTGAATTTGATTATTCAGGATCTCAAGCGTTAAGATCTTTGAGAGAGGATGGAATTGAAACCATCTTAATTAATTCGAATCCAGCAACAATTATGACAGACCCCTCGATGGCTGATCATGTATACCTGTTGCCTCTTAATACAAAGTCTATTGTTCAAATCTTAAAAGAACACCCACAAATTGATGCTGTTTTACCTACTATGGGAGGACAAACGGCATTAAACTTATGTATTGAAGCTGATGAAAAGGGGATTTGGGAAGATTTTGATGTTGAAATTATAGGAGTAGATATTGATGCTATTAATATTACGGAAGATAGAGATAAGTTTCGTTTGTTAATGGAAAAAATAGGAGTACCTATGGCACCTCAAGCTACTGCAACCTCATTCTTAAAAGGAAAAGAAATAGCGCAAAAATTTGGGTTCCCTTTATGTATTAGAGCGTCTTTTACATTAGGAGGAGCAGGAGCATCTATTGTATATGATGAAAAAGAGTTTGAAGAATCATTATCTAGAGGGTTAGAAATTTCTCCGATCCACGAAGTAATGATTGATAAAGCAATGATGGGATGGAAAGAATATGAGTTAGAGTTATTACGTGATGATAACGATAATGTTGTAATTATCTGTTCTATTGAAAATATGGATCCAATGGGAATTCATACAGGAGACTCTATTACAGTAGCTCCAGCTATGACTCTTTCTGATAAAACATATCAGAAAATGAGAGATATGGCAATTAAAATGATGCGTTCTATTGGAGAGTTTGCAGGTGGGTGTAATGTACAGTTTGCTGTTTCTCCAGATGAGAAAGAAGATATTATTGCTATCGAAATAAACCCACGTGTATCACGTTCATCAGCATTAGCATCAAAAGCAACAGGATATCCTATTGCGAAAATTGCTGCTAAATTAGCAACGGGTTATACATTAGATGAGTTAGATAACCAAATTACAAAATCAACTTCAGCTTTATTTGAACCAACACTAGATTACGTAATTGTAAAAATACCTCGCTGGAATTTTGATAAATTTGAAGGTTCTGATAGAACATTAGGTTTACAGATGAAAGCAGTTGGAGAAGTAATGGGAATTGGACGTTCGTTTCAAGAAGCCTTACACAAAGCAACACAATCATTAGAAATTAAACGAAATGGTTTAGGGGCAGATGGCAAAGGGTATAAAGATTACAATCAAATTATAGATAAATTAAAATATGCTTCTTGGGATCGTGTTTTTGCTATTTATGATGCCATTGCTATGGGAATTCCTTTAAGTAAGATTTACGACATCACTAAAATTGATATGTGGTACTTAAGACAATATGAGGAATTATTTAACTTAGAAAAAGAAATTTCTACTTACACCATCGATACGTTAGATAGAGAATTATTATTAGAAGCTAAACAAAAAGGATATGGTGATCGTCAAATTGCTCATATGCTAGGATGTTTAGAAAGTGAGGTGTATAAAAAACGTGAAGAGTTAAAAATAAAGAGAGTTTATAAGTTAGTAGATACCTGTGCTGCTGAGTTTAAAGCAAAAACACCTTATTACTACTCAACATTTGAAAGCGAAATAGAAACAGCAGAAGGTACTGTTTCTGTGTCTAATGAAAGTGTTGTTTCTGATAAGAAAAAAGTAATTGTATTAGGTTCTGGACCTAATAGAATTGGACAAGGTATTGAATTTGACTACTGTTGTGTTCACGGTGTATATGCAGCTAAAGAGTGCGGTTATGAAACCATAATGATTAACTGTAACCCTGAAACAGTTTCTACTGATTTTGATACGGCAGATAAACTATACTTTGAGCCAGTTTTCTGGGAACATATTTACGATATCATTAAACATGAAAAACCAGAAGGAGTTATTGTTCAATTAGGAGGGCAAACAGCCCTAAAATTAGCTGAAAAACTAGAGCGTTATGGAATTCCAATTTTAGGAACTAGTTTTAAGGCATTAGATTTAGCAGAAGATCGTGGAAGTTTTTCTAGCTTATTGAAAGAAAATAACATTCCTTATCCTGAGTTTGGAGTTGCTGAAAATGCAGATGAAGCTTTAGCTTTAGCAGATGAATTAGATTTTCCAATTTTAGTGCGTCCATCATATGTATTAGGTGGGCAAGGAATGAAGATTGTGATTAATAAAGAAGAGTTATTAGAACATGTAGTAGATTTATTGCGTAAGATTCCTAATAACAAATTATTATTAGATCACTACTTAGAAGGAGCTATTGAAGCGGAAGCAGATGCAATTTGTGACGGTGAGAATGTATACATTATCGGAATTATGGAGCATATTGAGCCTTGTGGAATTCACTCAGGAGATTCAAATGCTACATTACCAGCCTTCAACTTAGGAGAATTAGTATTGGAGCAAATTAGAGAATACACTAAAACAATTGCTTTAGCACTTGATACAGTTGGATTAATTAACATTCAGTTTGCGATTAAAGATGATAAAGTGTATATCATTGAAGCGAATCCACGTGCGTCTCGTACAGTTCCATTTATAGCAAAAGCTTATAAAGAACCATATGTAAACTATGCTACAAAAGTGATGTTAGGAGACAAAAAAGTAACGGATTTTGATTTCAATCCACAGTTAGAAGGTTTTGCAATTAAGCAACCTGTATTTTCATTTAACAAGTTCCCTAATGTAAATAAGAATTTAGGACCTGAAATGAAATCTACAGGTGAAAGTATTTTATTTATAGATTCATTAAGAGATGATGCTTTTTACGATTTATATGCAAGACGTAAAATGTATTTGAGTAAATAGGTTTTAAAACACCAATAAAATTGAAGTCCGGAGTGTAAACTCTGGACTTTTTTTATTAAAATATTAACTGGTTCTATATGCAACTAAATGTTGGTTTCTCTTTTTTAGGACACCTTTAAATTCGACAAATAATTATTATTAATGTTAGGTTTGATGAAGAGTTTAGTTATTTTTTAACTCAGATCTTTGTTATGCAGTCGTTTTTAATTCTTTTTTAGCTAAATAATTTCGTGTACGGGCTATCTCACTTAAGTTTTCTTTTCCATATCTTTTATAAATAAAAATGGCTACAAACACAAAGCCTGTACTTAGTACCGCAACTATTATTTCTTTATCAAATCCTGAGCAAAAATTATTTAGAAAGTGAAATAACATTGCAGGGATAAGAAATCCACGACTTGAATTGTAAATAGAAGTCATAATAATTGTTCCTATAAAAAGTCCAAAAAAGAAACCAATAGATATTCCAAGTGAAAAGTCAAAGCGATAAAAGAAAAAAGGTATATGCCAAAAAGCCCAAATAACGAAAAGAATTACTGTTGACTTGAAAGCTGTATATTTTTCTTGTAAGTGAGGGAGCAAAAATCCACGCCAACCGATTTCTTCAAAAATAGAGTAGGTTAGTATTGGTAAGAGCCAAACAATAACTACATTCCAAGAGGACCAATTAGAATTGGCAAAATTCTTGAAATTGTAAAACTCAGATTTCACTATTGGAAAAATGAGTGCACCTAAGAAAAAAAATAAGAGCGGAGAAACGACTATTAAAACCGTTTTTTTATCTAAAGAGGGGAGTTTAATTTTTGTTAATAATTTTCGAAGTCCCTCATTTCCATAAAACATATAGGTTGCTATTAATGCTCCAAAAGTTGGACCTATTGCTGCAAATGAGTGATAAAAATTTAATTGGTAAACACTTAGACGACCTATTTTATAAAGTTGTATTATAAAAAAAGCTATAAGCCAAGTTATGGCATAGGCTATAGTAGTATAGGTAATAATTTTTTTATTTAAATCTTTTGTAATCAAGCCTTTTGGTATTTTTAATACTGCATAACGTATTTCGCGATGTTTTCGTTGCGTTGACTTAGCACTAAGTTAACAAATAAATCCTAAAAATCAATGAACAATGAAATATAGCCCTCCTAAGCTTGTAATTCATTAAATTTAGTATTGTAAATCATAGAGGAAGGTATGATATACGTAAAAACTTAGATTTCGTCAACATTGATAATCCCTACGCTTTTTACTACTTCGAATTTGTTCAGTTCTATGAGACCAAAATCTCGATTTCAAGTTGTTGAATTGAGAGTAGTTAATTTCTTTCCAATCCTTTTTTAGGATTTGATGTGAGTAAAGGTGTTTTAGATATATATGATAATTAAGGTAATTGGTATCAGTTTAACTGATTGTGTTATAGAAGCTACAGGATAGATACTATCATGTACGATTAGCCTATTTTTTAACAGAAAAAGGAATTAGTGTGTCAGTAGAGAATATGTTGAAGGTAAAACGTTTTATTCAAATGAGTTTATAAAAAGTAAAGACGGACAAGAGTGATGCAAGGCAGTTATATAATTATGATGTAAGTCAAGAAACTTCTTTATAGATAAGATGATTGTAAGGAACAACAAGAGAACTTACAAATAGCACGTTTGTTGTTCGTTTACACAAAACAATCTACACAGTTAAAGAATAAGCTTTACGATGATACTGTATTAGAAAGCCCATCAAAACCTGTAGTTAGTTTATTAAAAAGGCAACTAAAAATCTTAGAGATAGGGAAAGTTAAACTAGAGGAGTTGTTGTTAGAGAATGTAAAAAGAGGTAACGTTATTAAAATCTATTTCAGGAATAGGCAGTAAAATAGCACTAATGTTATTGGTCTTTACAGACGGTTTTAAGCAGTTTACTTCAGCAAAGGAGGAGTAAAATACTTGTTTTAAGGCGGTATGTAATAAGTTATCAAAACAAGTTTTTGCTATTGTAAAAAGTGGTTTACCGTATGATGTGAACTATAAAAGTACTTTGATATAAAATTTGTGAAATTTACTTGTTTTCCACCTCAGTTATTTGTTGTAGCCAGTGAGTTTCTATTTATAAACTACTTCATTTTTTTCAAAAAAGAAAGTGCTTTTGCATGAGCACCCATAATATCACTCATAAGTAATACTTCTTCAAAATATATTTTGGCTTTTTCCTGATTTTCTGTTTCAAAATAATATTCACCCAAAGCCAGATATAAAAACATCTTATGTACTTTATCTCCTTCTCCTTTTGAATGTTCTTTTTCGGCAAGCAACAAATAATCCAAGGCTTTGTCGTATTGCTTACTATTTACAAAGGCAATTCCCAGCAAGCCATTAGCTCTCAAGTCTAATGGTTTGTGTTCAAGATACTTTGTCAGAGTATCAACAGCCTCTTCGTTTCTACCTTGTATCAAACTCATCATCCCTTTTCCGAGTAATGGTAGGTGTTTTGTTTCTTCCGACCACCTTAATATCTTTCTGTCAGGGTCAAAAATAACTACATGTGGTTTTCTATCCGTAACATAAGAAAACGGGTTTTCCTTTTTATTAATTTTCAATTTTTCTACCTCTCTGTAATCATCATACGACAATTCTATTTCAGCATTCACATCATATATTTCTCTTTTTTGGGTAACTAATCCTTCAACTTTATATTTACCATCATTCGTTTCTTTAACAGAATATTCAATCGCAAATTCAGGTGCGCCTGTACGGAAAAACCACTGTTCGAAAAAAACATCTAGATTCATTTCACTTTCTTCTTCCATTATTTTTTTGAAATCGTCTAGTCCCATTCGCTTATTGACATATTCTGAAACAACTCGCTTAATGCCTTTGTTAAACGAATAATAACCAATGGTTTCCATTAGCATAGCATATACAAAATGTGCTTTGACACGAGCAAGCATAGTTATATCACTGTTTCTGTTTACATCATATTTGCCTAATGGAATATCGTTAATACTGTATCGTTCGAAGTAGAGTTTAGCAGATTGAGAATATCTTGGTGCACCATCATTAAGAAATTTCCACATTGCTCTTTCTCCATAAAAATGTCTGTAGCATATTACAGAAGAAAATTGAGCAAAACCTTCATCGAACAATGATCCAGAATTTTCTTTACCAGTTACCCATGATCCCCACCACATATGTCCAATTTCATGAGCCAAAAGTGGAAACTCAAAAACAGTATCTCTTAGTGCAGTTTCTGGATAAAAATTCATGCCTTGCCCTCCTGCACCTCCTAAATCCTTTGTAATGGATGATGGTACTTCTGAAATAGAGTAGCTATCAAAGGGAAATATACCATAAAATTCACTTAAAAATGAAACCATTTGCGCTGCTTTATCAGCATACATTTCGGCTTTTTTTGAATTACTATTGAACAGAAACACATTAATAGATACATCATTAACATTTTTGTAAAAAGTGGTAAATTTATTTGCGTTGAATGTATAGTCCATTGGTGTATTAACATGAAACGTATATGTGGTCATTTCAGCTTCCTCTTTCTTATCTGATAAAACTCCTACACTTGCAACGGTAAGATGTTTGGGTACCTTGTATACTAATTTGGCTTTAGATTTGGTTAAGGTTCCATTTAATTTAGGATACCATTGGGTTACAAAATTAGCAAAACACCCCTCTTTCCCTAAATATGCTAAGCAATAATTTTGTTCAGCATATTCATTAAATAATGTGCCAGAATAAGAAAATATCAAATTTAGTTTTTCTTTTTCTTTAAGGGTATGTTTCAATGGTATCAATACTTCTAATCCATTTCTGCTAAATTTTAACTCTTTTCCAGTTTCATCCGTAATCGCATTTATTGTCAACCCTCTATTTAGCCAAAACAGAACATTATTTTCACCTCCCTGTAAAATTGAAATGTGGATATTTGCTTTAGCAGTCATTTTTCCCTTATCAGGATTAATGAGAACTTTCAACTCTGTAAAATCAGCTTGCAAATAATTTCGTTCTTTGGTTTCAGTGATAATCCATTCTTTTTTTATTTTCATTAATGTATATGTGTACCACTGACTTTCTGAGTAATTACGTTTGTTTTTTACATATTCCTTCTTTTCAAAAACAACAGCAAAAGCTGTACCTCCGTCTATAACAAAATCATTCATTTTAATGGTATATGAAAGGCTGTCCAATTTCAATATGTTCTCGTATCGTTGTTGAATTTTTTGAGCAAATTCAACATTTTGGGTATTATAAAATTTTAAAATGCTTTCAATATCATTGTTAATGATAAGTTGATTGATTTCTTTAAACGTTTTTTCAATTTTCTTTTCTTGTGAAAACAAATTAGTAAAAAAGAAAACCGCCATAATTAACAATATATATTTTGTTTTCATAAAATTTATATTTAATAATTCTAGACAAATATTTTTCGATGATTGTTTGATTTCGATCTTTCTTTTGAGAATTGGCTCTAACTTATTTGGCTATGTTTTCGTTGCGTTGATTCAGTACTAAGTTAACAAATAAATCCCAAAAATTGAACTAACCGTTGGTTTTTCCGGAGGAAAAATCAACCAGCAATGAACTATATCTGCCCTAAGTTTGTAATTTATTTAAATTAGATATTTTATTATTAAAGAACAAAAGGTTATCCTAATACAACGGTAGGTTTTAAATCATTTCAAAAAGTGTTGAGAGCTAATTCTCATTGTGTCATGGAAGCCACAGGGTACTATCATCATAAACTGACTATGTTTTTATATGAAAAAAGCATAGCGCAAAGTATTATAAACCCTGTAGTGATAAAACGGTTTATCCAAATGAAACTAAAACGAGTTAAAAAGGATAAAAGGGATGTTTTTATGATTTGTAACCACGTAGGAGAACAACCTCTTAAATATAGGCAACCAGAGGCTTCATATATTGTAAAAGCCAAAGCTGGGTATATTTGGTTTCTATGAAATTCTTTTCACATCAGTTCTTAAACGTTTTAGAGATAAATTCTGGATCATTGTCACATCTAACATACTTTGGCGCTCCTATCTCTTGTTTTAAATTTTCAAGTGTTTGCTAGAACTGTTCGAGCTAGATAGGTAAGTCCAGCGTTTATTGCTAGAGCTTCACGATTACAATCATCTATAACATTGAATACGCGTAATTTTCAGCCATCAATAAGTGAGTCGCTCATAAAATAGATACTCCAACATTCATTAAGTTTTAAAGCTGTTAACAAGGGTTGTTTCACACGTTTATGAAAGGAAGACGGCAAAGTATTGTAGAACCTTGGAACACTGACTTAGTTTTTAGGACTCCAAAAATAAATACATTGGGATTAAAACAGGCTAATAAAGTGATGCATTTACCTGGCTATAGCTTATAATTTAAAGAAATATCTAAAATTCACTTCTAAAACAGTGAAAAGTAATGCAGAAGTTTTGCACTTCTTTTTTAAAAGTATAAAACAGGCCTTTATACTTGAATTTAAGCAGCTAAAAACATCTATAAAGATTGTTTAATTTTGCATTAAAATAAATAAAAACCCCTTAAAACAGCACAAAATAGATGTTTTTTGCCATTTTATAAGGCTTGTGCAACGGTTACCATTGTTAGCAAATGTTTAATTACAAAATTCTATACCCCAGTCAGTATGTCCTCTACCATCCCAACATTTCCAGTTCTTTTTTATGGAAAGAACAGTCCATTTGTTGTTGTTTTTCGTTAATTCCATAATATATTTCTCTCCTCTTACAGAATCATCCAGTAGATTATCGTGAATTAATGTTACTACAACATTTCCATTGTTGGAGACCTTTTCCAATAACTCTATTTTCTCATTTCCTTCGCTAGTTTCCACTTTGTTAGGATAAAACAACATCATAACTTCCTTGGGAGATAAATCCCCTTCCTTTTCGGCTAGCAGTTGATTCAAATTATCAGAACTTATTTCTTTAAATTTTTCATTATCATCTATAATCTTCACTAGAACTTCTTGTTCTTTTTGAGATAATGTAGTTTCTTTATTTTTCTTATCTGTCTTAATATTACAAGAAATTAGAGTAAATGTTAAGATTGTTATTATTGTTTTTTTCATAATCATTGTTTTTTAATGTTTGCTAACGGTTTTGTATATGGCTTGTAGTGTGTAAATTAACATTATCCTTTCGGTTAAGTACGAGCTAATTTTCTCATTAACCTGAGTTCGATTAATATTTATGATTATCTACTCTAAATTTACAGAAATATTTTGTTTAGTTGACAAGCTTTGTAAAGAATATGATTAAATTGTTGAAAAATCATTATTTGGTAACAAATCTAAGCGTCCACCAATAATATCTAGAAGTGAAGTGATGACCATTATGATTATTTTTTTCAGCTTAGTGGTTTTAAAAGTATTGCTAATACAGGTAACCCCACCATGTGTTAAACTCCATATTGTTCTTAATGATAAAGGAGAAATATTAATTTTTTGTATAACACAGGTTAGTTAAGATGATAGAAGTCCGTTAAAAAATGAACGCTTTTTAGATAAAATAATTGGAAAAATTTTTGCTTATAAAAGTCATATTCGAAAGGAACTAGCACAAATGCTTTTTATTAATGGTGTGCAACTTATAGCTCAAGTTAAAAAGAGTATGAAGAATTGTTTAATGACAATATTCTAGACGTAGAAGCTTTGGTAATTTTATAACAAACTTAACCTCTGTACTTATTGCATATAGTTTTTTACCTAAAAAACCTTCCATAAAATATCAAACTGTAAATACTCAGCAAATTTGTCTCTTTTAATAATCGAATTTAGGTTAATAGGTAATTAAAACAAGCTTTTGCTGTAGTAAAAGCTGGATTAAAATATGAAGAAAACTATAAAAAGTGTTTTGTTTAAAAAATTAAGTGAATTTTATTTGTTTTTAGTCACAGTTCTTTGTTGTAATGCGTTTTTTCTTTTATTTAAAATGAACATTAGTCCATTCAAACATCTTTTTATATACATTTTCTCTTACTAGTTTTTTAGAGAGAATTAAATCGTGCATGCCATTTTCTATTTCGCATGAAGTTACATTTCCCCTAATTTTATTAGCATAATATTTAATATGATTTACGTTCAACACAGCATCTCCTTCATTAAATTTATCAGACCATTTTTTTTCATAAATAGATTGACTACTGTACAAAACAAGTGTTGGTACATCTATAACTAAATTGTTTTGAATGTTTTTTTGTGCCTTATATATGGCGCTAATAAAACTTAGATTCACGTTAGGAATGTCATGAGGTTTCCAGTAGAGCGAATAGTTCCATTCTCCATATTTGTCGTTATGAAGGCTATAACCATATAATTTAGAAAAGCCACTAGAAATCAACTTGTTTGGAAAATACTTGCTTAGGTATGAAAGTACGGGAACCCCTATTTTTCGTTCAAGTACATTGAGATTAAATTCATAAAACGGACTGTTACAGATTATGCCATGAAATAAGTCGCTGTTTAAATGATTACCTGCATAATTTGTTACAATTAATCCGCCTGTAGAATGTCCCATTAAAATCACTTGCTTGTTCCTTTCAGATTTAATGATTTGTAAGGCAAGGTCTATTTCCTCATCATATTCTATTAAGGAACGTACATTGTTTAATTTTTGATGATTTAGGTGCGAACGTCCATACTTTCGTAAATCTAAAGCGTAGAAGCTATAACCTTGATTATTAAATTCTTTCGACATTTCTTCTTGAAAAAAATAATCGTTAAAACCATGTATGTACAAGATTGCCTTGCTTGTTTTTGTTAATGATTTCCTGCGAATTAATGTTGCAACTACTTCTCCTTCATAATCGTCATCAAAGGATAAAGTTAATTTAGTAAACCCATCACCTAAAACATCTGGAAGATAATTATTATTACTCTTTCCTGTTAATTTATTCGCTTTCATTTGAATTAGTTTTGAATGGTGTTCAATTTTCTTTTCTTGTTTTTGTTAAACAAGAATATTTTGAGCTGAAGCAGTATTACCATCGCGACAAGAGCAACAACCGTTATAAGAATTAACATGTTAACTTCAGATTTAATAGATGATAAATTACCACCATAAAAAGCGATTTTCCTAAAACCACTTAGAAATGATGTTGAAGGTATGCATTGCGCAAAGTTTGCAATAGCATTAGGAAAAGCAATTGTTGGCCAAGTAAACCCACTAAGTATAAATGCAGGTGTAGAAATAACCATTAAAAGTTCTGTTGCTTTTAATTGACTAGGAATTGCAATAGAAAATAACATACCAATACACATAGAGGCAAAGGATAAAAGTGTTACCAAAACCAACATAGGAAAATTAAAAATGTCAATATCAATTTTAAAATATGGAATCATTAAGCTAACAAGAAACCACATTATTGGTATCATTAATAAAAAAGGAAGTGATTTAAGCGTAATGTGATATAAAGAGTATTTACTCTTTTCTATTAAAACTTCAAAATGACCATCTTCAAAATCTCTAGAAAAAACCAATGCCATAGCCAAAAAGATAATTTGTTGCATTATGGCAGCAAGTAAACCAGGCAGCATAAATGCTACATAGTTTCCTGTAGAATTATAGAGCTTGTTAAAATTGATTTTAAAACTTTCAAAAGATGCTAAAGCTTGAGTAGGGTGAAGTCCTTGTTTTTTGAGCCCTTCAATTTCTATTCCAGCATTTAAGGTCATTAAAACGGATTGAATGTTTTTGCTAGCTGTATTCGCATTTAATATATTTGCCATATTCAAGTCAACCCTTATTTCAGGATGTCTTTTCTGGAGAATATCTGCTTCAAAATTGGCAGGTAAAGTAACCACAGCATCATATTGTTTTGTAGGCATTTCTGCCATAATATTACCTGGTGAAAACCGAACATCAGATACAAATAAAGCTTCATTATCCTCAAAGGCATCTATAATTTTATCTGAAGTTGGACTGTGATCTTGATCAATAATAACAATTGGTAAGTCAATCACTTTTGCTTGTTGATACACGTATCCAAATAAAATTCCATAAAATATAGGTGCTCCAATAAAAATAGCAAGCAATACATTATTTGAAAAAATACGTTTAAACTCAATTTTAAGTAATTTTAAAAAATCTTTCATGCTCGTTGATTATTTTATAAGAATGGTCGCATTTATGTAAAATTTCTGTTCGGAAATATCTGAAGTTGGAATGACCTTTAGTTCATAAATAGATTCCGATAGTTCGTATAAAGGAGCAGTGCTTGTAATATCAGCATACTGCGCTAATTGCTTTATGGCTACAATTTTTGTGTTGATTTCCTCTTTGGTATATGGGTTTATAAGTGTAAGTGGTTTGTCCACTTCAAAGTCATATATTTTTGATTCTGGTATAGTAAATCTAAAAAACACACTTTCTTTTTTATAGCCATTAAATAACGAATATCCTGGTAAAAGCAATTCTCCTTCTTTCAAACTAATGGTTTCAATAGACATAGTTGCAGGTGCAGTTACGAATTTTTCATTGGCTGCAGAAAGTACTTCTTCTTTCATACCAATTGCTCTATTTAATTGTCCTTTGGCTTGATCAATTTGCTCGATTCTTGCACTTTTGCCTACTTCTTTACGTTTGGCTTCTAGCGCAGAAACTTGTGCTTTTGCCATGTCGCGTTTCATTTTTACTTCATCAAATTGTTGCAAACTAACTAGCGAATCTTTATACATTGCTTGTAATCGATTATAAGATTCTTGTGCAAAATCCAATTGAGCCTTACCAGCAGTTATCTGACCGTCAATTTGATTTAATTGTTCAGCTGTGGCACCATTAAAAGCCATGTTTAATTGCCCTTTAGCAGCTGTTACAGCACCTTTTGCTTGTGTCATTTTTGCATTTACTTCTGGTAAATCTAGTAAAGCTAATGTATCTCCTTTTTTAACTATTTGTCCTTCTTTAACATAGATTTTACTAATTCGTCCTGGAAGTTTACTGCTTACAGCAATGGTTTCAAATTTTACTTTACCTCTAAAGGAGGTAATTTCCTTATCATTTCCACAAGAGATTATAGTAAGTATTGTAACACTAGCAATAATAATATTTTTTAATGATTTCATTTCCTTTGTTCTTTTTATTTGTATTAATAATTGAGAATCCCTTTTGCGTGTAGTAAATCGGTAGCCGCTCTACGCTGACTGTAATATGATTCTTGTAATTTAAAATTGGCTTTTTCTAAATTGTTTAAAGCATCGAGGACATCGCTTATAGATGCCAGATCATTTTTGAATTGTTTATTGATCATATCATAAGTGTCACTTGCTAATTCAATTTCTTTTTGATTTATTTTAATGTTTTGAAGTGAAGATTCATAGGCTAATTCTGCTTTAATAATGCTTAAGGAAATCATCTCATTAGCATCTTCTATTTGCTCTCTATATTTTTGACTTTCTATTTTAGATTTTTCACTTTTCAACCAGGATTGACGACCATCGAACACATTCCATTTAATACCAACAGCAACGTACCATTTTGGGGTTAATAAGGATAAGTCATCTTCAATAAATTCATAATGCCCTTTTAAAGCAAGTTTGGGTATAAAATTGCTTTTTTCCATTTTTGCCTTATATAGTGTCGCTTTTTCTGCTTCTTCCAAGGCTTTAATTTCATTTCGTTTTTCGGTACTTGATATGGAGTCCGTTGAAAATGAATGTAAGATTGGATTCAGAAGTCTTAAATTCTCTCTACTTTCACTAGTAAGTTGGTGGAGTACTTCTATTAATAAGATTTTATTATGGTTAAATTCCAATTCTTTAGAAGCTAATTGTTGCTGTGCCAATTCAATTTTTTTACGACTTATTGGTGTTGCTAAACCATTTTTAAGGGCTTTTTTTATATAGTATTTTTGCTCGTCTAAGTATTTTTTTGAAGTATTTAGTACGCGTTTAGAAGCGTATACTAATGCTAATTTATCATAAGTTTCAATTATTTTTAAAGCTATTTTATCCTTTTCGGCAACCCCTAAATAATTCAATGATGCTTCTAGGTGTTTACTAGCTTTAATAGCATTGGTCGCTTCAAATCCGCTAAAGAGTACCCAGTCTAAATCAACAGATGATTTTAAGATGTTTTTGTTTTGCAGGTTGGGAACTTCTGTTAAAGGTATATTCTCTGGAAAAGGACTATTAAAAGGAATTCCAACTGCTTCTTTAATAAGTAATTTTTGGGTAGAAAGCAATAAATTTTGTGTATCATCATCAAAAGTTAGGTCATCATTTAATCGAGTAAAATTTGCATTAAAAGTCAATTTTGGAAGAAAAACAGCTTTAGCCAATTTTTGGTCAATCTGGGACTGTTCCGTATTAAAATTCTGAATATTTACAGTATGACTTTTTTCTAGCCCTTTATTTATAAGCTCTTTTAGTGTTGGATCTAATTGTTGCGCCACAAATACGGATGGAATCAAACAGATAAAAACAATAAAAAGGATACTTTGTGTGGATTTGTTTTGATACATTACAAATGATTTTATAATTGCAATGCAAATATCATGAGTATATAAAAATTTTCATTTGACCTATATCAAAAAAATAAAAATGTATTTAAAGACCATTCCTTCTAATACGACTAAGCGTTTCTTGTGTCATTCCAAGAAAAGAAGCAATTTGGCTTAAGGGTATACGATGTGAAATATCTGGGAATTCAGAGATCATATAATCATATCGTTCTCTAGCAGTCTGAAATTGAATTGCATTTAGTTTATGAACAATTTTTGAAAATATTTCTAAAGTTAACAATCTAATAAATTTCTCCATGTTGTGGTATTTAGCTAATAAAAATTCCATTTTTTCATGGGTTATACTATACAAAATGGAATCTTCTAAGACTTCCAAATAGTAAAAACTAGGGCTTTGCTTAAAGAAACTATCTGCACTAGACATAAATTTACCAACACCAATAAACCATTGTGTTACTTCCTTACCATCTTCTTTTAAATAATAACTTCTGCCAATACCTTGTTCTATAAAATATAATTTATTGCAAACCTGACCCTCTTTTACTAGCACCCGACCTTTTGGAACATCTTCTTTTTCAAAATGCGAAAGAATATCATTTAATTCATCATGTGTAAATGGCACTAAGGTTATAAGAAAGTCGGTAATATTCATAAAATATTAATAGATAAATGTCTAGTCCTGAAATATGACTACAGTTTATAATTGAATTTAAGCTGATAATTTATATACCATATTTGGTATTTTATAATCTAAAGATACATGTAATCTTATTTCGTTGTATAAATTAATTACATTTTTTACAGCTCTTTTTGCAAATGCTACCTTATCAAAGGTCTGATTATTTTTTAGGAATAAACTCTAAAGCAACTCCGTTAATACAGTGACGTTTGCCTGTGGTGTTTTTAGGACCATCATTAAATGAATGTCCAAGATGTCCGCCACAAGTATTGCACTTTAATTCGGTGCGAGCATAGCCTAATTTATAATCAGTATCTAGTGCTACATTTCCTTTAATAGCTCTATCAAAAGAAGGCCAACCACTACCTGAGTCGTATTTGTGTTCAGATTTGTATAATGGAGTGTTACAAGCCGCACAAACATACACTCCCTTCTCTTTGTTATAGTTTAACGGACTAGAATTAGGACGTTCTGTACCCGCTTCTCTAAGCACATAATATTGTTTTGGTGTTAACAACTGTTTCCACTCATTTTTAGTTTTATTTACTTTGCGTTTATTTTTGTTCTGGGCGTTTGTAGTAGTACTAAAAGCTGCTATTAAAAGGAATAAAATAACTAATTTTCTCATGATTTTTGAATTATAAAGTCTACAATTTTGGAAGCTATTTTTGGGTTACGAAGAATCTTAGTGTGTCCTAAACCTTCCGTAATTAAAAGTTTTCCATTCTGTAGGTTTTGACGTATTGCCATGGCACAACTTACATCAACATCGCCATCAAAAGAATCATGAACTACTAGTGTAGCTGCTTTTATACTTTTTGCTTGAACGCTTGAAGAATGTATATCGATATCTCGTTGCCATTTTTTATCGAACAAATGCTTCATTTTTTGAGCTATAATAGGTTTTACTTGTAAGTTTTTAGTAAAGTTTAAAATAACATCCGAAATTTTGTCCGCAGCTCCAACTGTAACCAGTGTATTCACATTAAAACCTTTAGAAATAGCATTGTATAAACACATGCCTCCAAAAGAATGTCCAATAGCAGCTTCAAAAGGGCCGTATTGCTTATCGAGTTCAGCAATGGTTTCTATAAATTCAGGCATCTCAGTAGTTTTCCCTGTAGATTTTCCATGTGCAGGCCCATCAAACGAAATAATCATATACCCTTTTTCTAATAATTTGTCGGCAATCATATATAATTGAGTACTTCTTCCTGCCCAACCATGCACCCAGAGCACTTTTTTAGTAGAGTAACCATACGATAATACTTGAACATCTCTTGAAATTGATGGGATATTTATTGTTTTCTTTTGAGCACTCTCTAACATTACTTTTTCTCTTTCAGGTACAGGAAAGTTAACTGGAGTTGTAAAAAGCCTAGCACTAAACTTTGCCGCTTTATTTACAGATATAAACTGTAACGCTTTTGCAGAAAGAATAATAGGTTTCGGAATTTTAATACTTGGTTCAGCTGTTTTTGAATGCGTAAAATTCATGAATTAGTTTTTAAGATAAAGATAGAATTTGTAGCTTTAAAGACATAATATATTATGAACTTTGTGACAAAAAATATATTTAAGTGTCATAATTAATATATAACCATAAACGTAGAATTTTAAACTATTGAATAATGAAAAAAATAATAGCCTTATCTTTTTTAGCGGTTTTTTTAGTACAGTGTAGTACAGTACCAATTACGGGAAGAAAACGATTAAACTTTGTAAGTGATTCACAAATTTTACCTGCTAGTTTTGCTCAATATAAAGGGTTTTTAGCAGAAAATAAATTATCTACAAACACAACAAAAACAAACCAAATTAAACGAGTTGGTAAAAATATTTCTGCGGCGGTAGACCGTTTTATGCGTGCAAATGGAATGAAAGCAGAAGCAGATTCTTATAAATGGGAGTTTAATTTAGTAGAAGACGAAACTCTTAACGCATGGTGCTTACCTGGAGGAAAAGTAGTTTTTTATACAGGAATTTTACCTATTTGTGCTAACGAAGACGGAATAGCCTCTGTAATGGGGCATGAGGTAGCTCACGCATTTGCTAAACATGGACAAGAGCGTATGTCTACAGGTCAATTACAACAATTAGGAGGTATGGCAGTGGCACTAGGTACTCAAAATAATAAGAATGCTAATATGTGGAATATGGCATATGGATTAGGTACACAGGTAGGAGTAATGTTACCGTTTAGTAGAAGTCATGAAACAGAAGCTGATAAATTAGGTTTGGTTTTTATGATTATGGCTGGATATAATGGTGAGGAAGCTGCTGAAGTATGGGTAAGAATGAGCCAACGTGCTGGCGGTGCAGGTGCACCACCTGAGTTTATGAGTACACACCCATCTAACCAAACTCGTATTCAAACCTTAAGAAACTTTTTACCAGAAGCTAAAAAATTGGCAGCAAAATACAACGTGCCTGCTAGTAAATAAGATTAATAAATTATAGTATATTGAAAACCCGTTCATGTTACATGAGCGGGTTTTTATTCCTTATAGGGTAAATATTCTGAGACTTGCCTAGTTAGTAAATGATTAAAGTTTGGAAACGTGACTCCATTAAATGTTCCATGAACTTGCCCCAGAGAAATATACTCTATTATTTTTTGGCAATGATAATGTTTCCTGAAACGTTAGAAATTAGTTCTAGAATGACGTTTAGGCTTTTTTGTGATGGTAGGTTATGGCGGTTAGGGTTTGTTCAAGTAACCTTTAAGCGTTTACCAGATAATATATAATAAAAAACCTAATGTCTATGCAATGGACTGTATTGTGTTTAGCACTCTTCTTTTTAACATAGTTTCTTATTTTAAATACATTTAAAAAGAAAAAAAACGTAGTGTAACTAAAATGGTGAAGGAGCTATAAAGCTTACTTGTTTTTTAGAAGTAGGATGCTCGAATGTAATATTTTCAGCGTGTAAGTACAATCTATCTGCTTTTTTTCCATACAAATCATCACCTACAATAGAAGTGTTAAGTCCTAAATAATGAGCAGCATGCACACGTAATTGATGTGTACGCCCAGTAATAGGATAAAAATATACTTTGGTTTTATTTTCTATAACTTCAACAGTTTCCCATTGGGTCAACGCTTTTTTTCCATGTTGATAACAAACAAGCTGTTTAGGGCGATCGTTTAAGTCTACTCTAAGTGGTAACTCAATTGTCCCTTTTTTATCGGTTAAAAGACCTTCTAATAAAGCGACATAACGTTTTTGTATAGTTTTATTTATAAATTGTGCTTGTAGGGCTTTGTAAGTCTCTTCGTTTTTAGCAATTAACAAAAGTCCAGAGGTTGACATGTCTAAACGATGCACTACTAAAGGACCTGTAGCATTAGGGTATAATCTTTGAATACGGTTATACACAGAATCTTTGATTTCTTTTCCCGCTACCGATAGTAATTCATGTGGTTTGTTAATTACCAACAAATCTGCATCTTCATGAATAATTGTAATTTTTTTTTCTTCTTTTAATTGGGCAATTAACGGGTTTTCTTCTAAAGTAAGCCCTTGTAGCATGTGTGCTAAAATAGGTTTGCATTTACCTGTACATGCTGGGTAGTAGTTTAGATGTTTTCTTATAGAGGTTTGCAAAGGTTTACCCCACCAAAACTCAGCCATACAAATAGGTTTTAATTGGTGTTTATATGCATATTGCAATAATTTCGGAGCGCAACAATCACCTGCACCTGCAGGAATATTTTGTGTAGAGTCTTTAAAAATAGCTAAAAGGCTTTGACTATCTCCTTGATAGTTAAGGAAAGCATATTTTTTAAATATTTTTTGTTGGATCCATGCTGAAAGGTTTGCACGTTGTTCTTTTAACTGATGAATATGATATTGTAGTGTATTGTATGTGTTTTTTAATGGAGCTATTTTATCGTTTAAATACACTTCGTATTCACGTAAGTAAAACTCTTCATTAATATTTAACTGATTGTTTTGCTCTCCTAATTGTTTTCTAAGTTTTCTTTGCTGTTTTACTTTTAACTGTTCTTCAGCTAAAAGTATTTCGTGTAGTTGTTGCGTTTTTTGATATGCTTTTTTTGTTTTAATAAAATTAGAGGAGCTTTCTAGGCTTTCTATTTTATGGGTTAACTCATTAAGTTGTTCTTCTGTTTCAAGATAGAATTCGTTTGTATCTAAAACATTAAATACCGGAGGAACAAAGTGTTGGTGCTGTGTACTATTAGCTAGTTTACCAGAAAAAGCGGCCAAATATCCTAAATTTCCATTTTGTTGTTGTACAACTAAAACCCCAAACATTTTCCCCACGGCATTTGTACTCTTAGGGTTTTTAATTCCGAAGTTATGAGAGAAATCGGTTTGGTGTGTTAAATAATATTGGAGTTCTTTAGCAGCTATTTGGGCAAGAGCATGAGGCGAATAATTATGAGGATAACTGAACTTTTTAGGTAATTCAACATTAGAAATATCCGAAGAAAAAGAAATTGTTTTTGTCATATTAAAAAAGAAAAAGTGTTGCTTTCACAACACTTTAAACGATTACTATCTGTAAATCTTATCGTATAAGTCTTTGTAAATGTCTTTTATTATTTTTCGTTTCATTTTCATTGTAGGAGTAAGGTGACCACTATCGATAGACCATTCTTCTGGAGTTAATTCAAACTTTTTAATGGTTTCCCATTTTCCAAATTTTGTATTTGCGTAATCTACTTCTTCTTGAATACGCTTTATTACCTTAGGATTACTAACTAAGTCTTTATTATCACTTACAGTAACATTATGTCTTTGCGCCCATTCGCGCACAAACTCGAAGTTTGGCTGAATAAAAGCAGCTGCCATTTTTTCTCCTTCACCAATAACCATTACTTGTTCTATAAAACGAGATTGCTTTAACTGACCTTCTAATAATGGCGGAATGATATATTTACCACCAGAGGTTTTAAACATTTCTTTAGTTCGTCCAGTTATTTTTAAGAATCCATCTTTACAAATTTCACCTTTATCACCTGTATGGAAATATCCGTTTTGTAATGCTTCAGCTGTTTTTTCAGGGGCTTTGTAATATCCTTGCATAACGTTAGGGCCTTTTACTAGAATTTCACCGTTATCAGCTATTTTTACTTCAACTCCTTCAATTAACTTACCTACAGTGCCTATTCTAAAACCACCATTACGCATATCATTTACTGAAATTACAGGAGAAGTTTCTGTAAGTCCATAACCTTCCATTACGGGCATTCCAGCAGCAGTAAAAATTCTTGTTAGACGTGGTTGTAAGGCTGCAGAACCAGATACCATTAGTTTTAATTCGCCCCCTAAAGCAGCCTGCCATTTAGAGAAAATAAGTTTACGAGCGATGCTAAGCTTTTTCTCATACCACCAACCATTTGAACCATAAGGCTCATATTGCAATCCTAATTCTATAGCCCAAAAGAATAATTTCTTTTTAATTCCTGTTAAGTCAGCTCCTTTGGCATATATTTTATCATATATTTTTTCGTAGAGCCTTGGTACGGCAGTCATTACATTAGGTTTTACCTCTTGTGCATTTTCGCTTAACTTGTCGATAGCTTCTGCAAAGTAAATTGAGATTCCACAGTATTGGTATAGATACAAAATCATACGTTCAAAAATATGACAAACAGGTAAGAAGCTTAAAGCTTTTCCTTGACCATATTCTAACGGAACTCGTTTTTCGCTGCTTAAGACATTTGAAACTACGTTTTTATGACTCAGCATAACTCCTTTTGGACGTCCTGTGGTTCCTGATGTATAAATTAAGGTAGCTAAATCATCAGTTTTAATAGCATTTTTACGCTCTTCAACTTCATTCTGATTGTTTTCGTCCTTTCCTAAATCTAAAACTTCTTGCCAGCTTTTTTCTCCTTTAATATCATCAAAAGTAAAAACTTCTTTAAGTTTTGTATTAGCTTTTATTTGATTAAGTTTTTCTAAAATTGTATCATCAGAAATAAAACAATAAGTAGCTTCAGAATGGTTTAAAATATATTCGTAGTCTTCTTTAGATATAGTTGGATAGATAGGAACGTTTTGAGCTCCTGTTTGTAATATTCCAATATCACAAACATTCCATTCAGTTCTATTGTTTGTTGAAATCACTGCGATTTTATCGTTAGGTTGAACCCCTAATCGTAATAAACCTCTACTTATAGCATTGGCTTTTTTAATATATTCACTTGTTGAAATAGATTGCCATTCTCCATCTTTCTTTGTGATAAAGGCTTTATCTAAATTATATTTTTCTAGTTGATAATAGGGAAAGTCAAAAAGACGCGTAATTTCAATCGACATATGTTCAAATATTTGGGCTTTGCAAAGTATGAAAAATAGCTCGATTGCACAAGTTGTAGTTTAGTGGTTGATTTATTGAGGATTATATATTTTTTGGTATAGATTATTATATTTTTCTAAGATAATTTTTCGTCTCATTTTTAATGTGGGAGTTAAATGACCTGCATCTATAGTCCATTCATCAGGAGTTATTTCGAAACGTTTTATTTGTTCCCATTTTCCAAATTTTTGGTTGTAATATTCTATTTCTTTTTGTATTCGTTTGATGAGTTTTTCATCTGTAGTAATATCTGTAATTAGATGTTGATGTCGTTTGGCCCATTCTTGTACAAAGTCGAAAGCAATTTGTATGAAAGCCGCGGGCATTTTTTCTCCTTCACCAATCACCATTACTTGTTCTATAAAACGTGATTTTTTTAATTCACCTTCTAAAATAGCAGGAGCGATATACTTACCTCCTGAGGTTTTAAAAATTTCCTTTTTTCTATCAGTAATTTTTAAAAAACCTTCTTTGTCTAATTCACCGATGTCTCCAGTATGAAAAAAATCATTCACAATTACTTCTTTAGTTTTTTCTGGCGCTTTATAATATCCCAACATTACATTAGGGCCTTTTACTAAAATTTCTCCGTCATCAGCTATTTTTACAGTGGCTTTTTCGATGACTTTTCCTACAGTTCCTATTTTAAAGCCATTATTTCTTATATCATTTACAGAAACGGCAGGAGATGTTTCGGTAAGTCCGTAACCTTCAAATACAGGAATACCAGCCGCAGTAAATACTCTTATCAATCTAGCTTGTGTTGGGGCGCTGCCTGCTAGCATAAACTCTAATTGCCCACCTAAGGCTTCTTTCCATTTAGAAAAAATAAGTTTACGAGCTATAGAAAGTTGAAATTCATACCACCAACCGTTTTCTTTATATGGTTGGTATTGTTCACCTAATTGTAATGCCCAGTAAAAGAGTCGTTTTTTTATACCTTTTAAATTACTTCCTTTATCTACGATTTTATCAAAAACCTTTTCGAGTAATCGAGGAACAACTGCCATAAAATGAGGCTGAATTTCGCGTAGATTTTCTCCAACTTTATCAATGCTTTCTGCAAAATGAATCTCAAAGCCCATGTATTGGCTATAATAAGATGCAGCACGTTCAAAAATGTGACATATAGGAAGGTAGCTTATTACTTTTTTTTGATTGTCTTGTAAATTAACTCTTTTTCCTACGGCAAACACATTACTAACGATGTTATGGTGTGATAACATAACACCTTTTGGTACTCCTGTTGTACCAGAAGTGTAAATAATTGTAGCTAGGTCTGACGGTTTTATAGTTTCTTTTAAGTTGTCTACTCTAGGTTGAAGTGTTTCATCTTTACCAAGATTAAGAAAAGAGTTCCAGCTGTAATCAGTATCTAATTCTTCAAAAGTGAACACTTTTTTAAGTTGAGTTTGTTCTTTAATTTTGATTACTTTTTGATATAGCTCATCATCAGAAACAAAACAATAAATACTGTCAGAATGATCTAATATATATGCATAATCTTTTTCAGAAAAAGTAGGGTATAAAGGAACATTTACAGCACCAATTTGCATAATACCAATATCTAATAAATGCCATTTTGGTTGATTTACAGAAGTAATTACTGCAATTTTATCTCCAGATTTAACTCCAAGGTTTAGTAATGCCTTACTTATGGTGTTAGCGTCTTCAATGTATTTTTGTGTAGAAATACTTTTCCATTCGTTATTCTCTTTAGAAACTAAGCAATTTTGTTGTGGATAGTTTTCTAGTTGATAGTAGGGAAAATCAAAAAGACGTGTAACTGTTGAAGATATATGCATGCAAATGGTTTTGTTGATGCATAAATCTAAGAAAATAAATGAGATGAAAGAAAAATAAAATGTTGAAAGCTATTATAGATCGACACTGATTTGAAACATTATCAGATGGAGATATTAAAGAAATAGGGATTAATAAGCCTATTAAAATAGGAATCTTTACACCCCATACTTCACTAGTAAAAGACAACAGTACTGTGTTATTTTATGAGTCTGAACAATTGACTAAAGAACTTACTGAAGTTAGATGTATAGTAAATGAAAAACCTAATTATATTGCTATAGATCCTTACGGAACAAGAAATGATGAAAATTTAGTAGATAATGTGGTAGAGCTTTAATTTTAGTTAAAGTATTTATAAAAAAAACTCAAATGTTAATTATTTGGCAATCATATTTTTACATTTGAGTTTAAACTTTTACCAAATGACTAAATATATTACGCTATTACTTACTTTATTTTGTACCCTTTATTCATTTTCTCAAACACAAGATAGTAAAGTTACCATAGGAACTAATTATACTATTAAATCAACTATTTTAAATCAGGATAGAGAGATTCAGGTTTATTTACCCGATAGTTATACTACTTCAAAAGAGGAATATCCTGTTTTGTATATTTTAGATGGTCAGTGGTTTTTTACCAATGGTGTTGCTATTCAGAAATCATTGAGAACACCAGGAGCAATTCCAGAAATGATTATTGTTGGTATAAAAAATGAAAATCCTTTAAGAAGAACTCTTTTTAATGGAGAAAAGAAAAAATTTACCTCTTTTTTAAAAGATGAAGTAATTAAATTTATAAACAATAATTTTAGAACAACGAATGAACGTATTATTTATGGCTGGGAGGCTGCTGCATATTATATAAGTGAACTTGTTTTAGAAGAAAAAGACTTATTTCAAGGAGCAGTTATAACAGATGGAGGTTATGCTTCTGAAAAGCTAGTTGAAAGTTTTAAATCAGATAGTGATGTGTATTTATACATAGCAAATTCTAAAAGAGATATATATTATATTGAATCTACAGAAGAGTTTAATAGAATATTAAAAAAATACAATCCTGAAAATTTACTTTGGAAATATGAGTTATTTAATGATGAGGTACATGAAACATTGCCACATTTGGCTATGTACAAGGGTATTATGTATTATTATCACAATTACGATTCATTGGTGTTTGAAAGTATTGAAGCCTATGAAAAAGCAGGAGGAATACCTTATCTAAAATCTTATTTCAAAGAAAGAGCTAAACGTTTTGGAGGTGATGAAAAAATAGATAACAGTACAAAAAACGCATTGATTTGGTTAGCATGGAAACATGATAAATTTAAATACTTTAGTTTTTTTATGGAAGAATTTAAAGACGTTTTAAAAACTAAAAGATATCAAAGTGCGTATTGGCAAAACAGGTTAGGACAGTTTTATTTAAAGCATAAAGATTACAAAAACGCTATTAAATTTTTTGAAAGAGGCATAAAAGATTATCCAAATTCTAAATTTGATAAGATGATGAAAGAAGGTTTACATGAAGCAAAGAGTAAATTGTAAATGATTCATATAGAAATTTAAAATGCCTCATATTTGAGGCATTTTTTGTTTTATGCATTTAAAAAATCTTTTAACTCTTGATATGAGATAATTTGTATAGCTTCTTTTTGTTTGTCTATTACAGATGCTATTTGCGAAGGGATTTCAACAGTTACATTTAAAACCTCTTCAACAACATCTAAAAATTTTACGGGATGTGCAGTTTCTAAGAAAATTCCAAACTCGTTTTGTAATCCGTATTTTTTCAATCCTAAATAGCCAATGGCTCCATGCGGATCAGCAATATAATTAGAGTTCTCATAGATGTTTTTCATAGCGTCACGAGTTTCCTCATCAGAAAAAGAAAAAGAAGAAAATGCAGCTTTTAAAAGCACTAAATCATTATTAAATAATTCTTGAATTCTGATAAAATTACTCGGATTTCCAACATCCATCGCATTCGATATGGTTGCTTTAGATGGTTTAGGGTGGTATTCACCACTTGCTAAATAATTAGGAACAGTATCATTTACATTGGTCGAAGCCACAAAATGTTTGATAGGTAAACCTAGTTTTTGCGCCATAATACCTGCGCAAATATTCCCAAAATTTCCACTAGGTACTGAAAAAACTACTTCTTTATGTTGTTTATACACTTGTTTATAGGCAAAGAAAAAGTAAAACATTTGTGGTAACCAACGTGCAATATTTATAGAGTTTGCTGAGGTTAACGTACGATTGATATCTGCATCTAAAAAAGCAGTTTTTACCATATCTTGACAATCGTCAAAAACACCGTCGACTTCTAAAGCAGTAATATTTTGCCCTAAAGTTGTCAATTGCTTTTCTTGAATATCGCTTACTTTTCCGCTAGGGTAGAGTATGACTACATCTACACCTTTAACTCCTAAAAAACCATTGGCAACAGCACCTCCAGTATCACCAGAAGTAGCAACCAATACAGTTACTTGTTGATCTTTATCGCGATTAAAATACCCTAAGCAACGTGCCATAAAACGAGCACCAACATCTTTAAAAGCCATGGTAGGTCCGTGAAATAATTCTAGTGTACCAATATTTTCTTCAATAGATACCACAGGAAACTCAAAATTGATGGTTTCTTTAATGATTTTTTGTAAAACGTTTTTTGGGATTTCATCACCCACAAATTGCTTAATGGCTTCATACGCAATTTCTTCATTAGAATATTCACCAATGTTATCAATAAATTCTTTTGATAGTGGCGTAACGTTTTCAGGAAAATACAATCCTCTATCTGGAGCTAATCCGTTTACTACAGCTTCTTCAAAGCTAACGTTTGGTGATTTATGATTGAGACTATAATAGTTCATAATTTCGTGTTTAGTGTTGTTCTAAAATTTTAATTCCTTCTGTATTGATTTTAGAAAGAATCATATTAAAATCAATTTGTTTGTCTTGGTACGTGTTTTGTATGGTTTTGTAAACATTTTCAGCAGTTTCATCACCTCTACATAAAGTGAAAATAGTTGGACCCGAACCTGAAATTCCTGCTCCCAAAGCTCCTGCTTTAATTGCTTGTTGCTTCACTTCATCAAAATGTGGTATCAGATGTTTACGAGCAGGCTCAACAATGATATCGGTTAATGAATCGGCTATTAATTGATAATCATTCGTATGCAATCCACTAATTAATCCGCCAACATTGGCCCATTGCGTAACCGCATCTTTTAAAGTAATTTCTTTCGGCAATACCTCTCTGGCATCTTTGGTTTTCACTTCAACTTGAGGATGAATGGCCACCACTCTTAAATCAGCAGGTACAGGAATTTTTACAATACTTAAAGGTTCATAACTGCGCACCAACGTAAAACCACCATAAATAGCTGCAGAAACATTATCAGCTATTGGAGTTCCGCAAGTAGCTTCTTCTCCTAACATGGCAAACTGTGTCAACTCAAGAGGGGAGAAGCTATTTCCTAACAGCTGATTTACACCAAACGCAGCACCCGCAGCACTGGCAGCACTACTACCCAAACCACTTCCTGGCGTATATCCTTTGTGAATGGTGATGTCGATACCAAAATCAGCAGGATGTTTTTCTAACATCGCTAGCGCAACCACTCCCGCAGCATTTACTTGTGGGTCAGAAGGTAAATCAGCTCCAGTTATTTGGGTAATTCTTACACCATTTGTAGCTGTTTTGGTAAAAGTCATGGTATCACCAACAGTTTCGAGTGCTAAACCTAAAGCATCAAATCCGCAGGAAACATTAGCAACAGTGGCAGGTGAAAATATTTTTAAATAGTTCATTTTTTTGCGATTAAAAACAAGTCGGTATCACCACCTTCTTGATATAGTTTGGTGTAATTTTCTAAAATTTTGAATTCTTGTTCTTCTAAAGCTTCAATCAAGTATTCTGGTTCATGATAATGGATAAACATCGAGTTTTTTCCATCCGAACTAGCAGTTATACGAGAGTCTTTTTTGTAATTCCCAATCATGGTGCTGATGTATAATAATCCGTTTGGATGTAACATCGTAGCAGCATCCTTTATAAGTTTTAGAGCATCCTCTTTAGTAAGATACGGAAAACAAAATCCGAAGATAATAATATCAAAACCTTGTTGTAAACTAGTAATATCTCTACAATCTAGTACATTAAATGAGGCTTTCGGATTGTTTTGTTTCGCTAAACTCACCATTTTTTCTGCTGCATCAGTTCCTAAAACAGAAAGGTTAGGGTTTTTCTTTAACAAGTATTTCGTAATATTTCCAGGTCCACAAGCTACATCCAATACTTTTTTATGACTTGGTTTTATGTGGTTTACGAGAGCATTATAACTATGATGATACACGGTAGCCTCCATAAATTTATCTTGATATGCTTGTGCTATTTTATTGTAAACATCAACAGTATTTTGTTCTTGGTTTCCCATAAGTTACTTATTTCCAATTCGTATAACGTCAGCAAAAATTCCTGAAGCGGTTACTTCAGCACCTGCACCGGCCCCTTTTATTTGTAACGGATTTACAGGATATCTATCTGTAAAAAACAAGACAATGTTGTCGCTTCCTTCTAAATTATAAAAAGGATGGTCAAACGGAATGTGTTGCAAACCAACACTAGCTTTTCCATCATTGAATTCAGCAACATATTTTAAACGACAATTTTTGTCGGCAGCTTCTTTGTATAATTGTTGAAATTGTGCCTCAAATTCAGTTAAAGAAGCATAAAAATCATCATTATTAGTGGTTCCTAAACTCTTTTTAGGTAAAAACGAATTGTTTTCAATATCAGAAAGTTCTAACTCATAACCACTTTCACGTGCAAGAATTAATATTTTTCGAGCTACATCCACACCACTCAAATCAATTTTAGGGTCAGGTTCGGTGTATCCTTGTTCTTGTGCTTGTTGTACCACATCATGAAATGAAGTATTCTCGTTAAAATTATTGAAAACAAAGTTTAGAGAACCTGATAACACGGCTTGTATTTTATGTACTCGATCACCAGAAGCAATTAAGTTTTTAAGCGTATCAATAATAGGTAAACCAGCCCCCACATTAGTTTCAAACAAAAATGGTACACTGTATTTTCGTGAGATATATTTTAACTTTTTGTAATTATCTAGTTCAGAAGCACAGGCTATTTTATTACAAGTAACCACCCCAATATTGTTGGCTAAATAGTGTTCGTATACCTCAGAAACTTTTTGATTAGCCGTATTGTCAATAAAAACCGAATTACGAAGGTTTAACGCTTTTGTTCTTTCAAAAAAACGTTCTAAAGTACTTGCTTCTCCGTTTTGTAATTGTTCTTTCCATGATTTTAAGCTGATACCACTTTCATCAAAAACCATTTGTTTAGAGTTAGAAATACCCACAACACGTACATTCAGTTTTAACTGTTCTTTTAAGTATTTTTTCTGCTGATGGATTTGTGCTAAAAAGCGTTCACCGACGTTTCCTACACCCGTAACAAACAAGTTTAATTGTTTCACTTTTTCTTCAAAAAACTGCTCGTGTAATGTGTTTAATGCTTTTTTGGCATCAGAACTATCGATAACAGCAGAAATGTTTTTCTCTGAAGCACCTTGAGCAATGGCACGAATATTTACGTTGTTTTTGCCTAAAGAGCTAAACATTTGTCCACTTAAACCTTGGTGATTTCTCATTTTATCACCTACCAAAGCGATAATAGCCAATCCTTGTTCTACTATAATTGGGTCTATTTTATGACGCTCTATTTCAAAAGCAAAGGCATCGTTAATTTTTAAGGCAGCTTTTTCGGCATCTTCATCATAAATACCCACACAAATAGAGTGCTCAGAAGAAGCTTGAGTAATCATTACCACGTTAATGTTATGTGCAAATAGGGTTTCGAACAAACGTTTAGAAATGCCAGAAACGCCCACCATGCCACTTCCTTCTAAAGTTAGCAACGTAATATTTTCGATATAAGATATTCCTTTTACTGGTTTTCCGTTTTCTGTAATTTTAGAAATGAGTGTTCCTACATTTTCGGGTTCAAAAGTGTTTTTTATTCGAATAGGAATTTCCTTTTCCAACACCGGTTGAATTGTAGGAGGGTAGATAACTTTCGCTCCAAAATGTGATAATTCCATGGCTTCTTGATACGAAATATGAGGAATAGGAAATGCCTGCTTTACCATATGCGGATTCGCAGTGTACATACCACTAACATCTGTCCAAATTTGTAATTCATCAGCATTGACAGCAGCGGCATAAATAGCCGCAGAATAATCGGAACCTCCACGTCCTAAAGTAGTTGATTTCCCTTCTTTTGTACGAGCTATAAAACCAGGTAACAAAGTTACTTGGTGCTTATTTTTGTCAAAATACTCCTTACAATTGGCGTTAGTTAGTTGAAAATCAACTTGTGCTTTATCAAAAGTATTGGAAGTGATGATTAATTCTCTACTGTCTTTATATACCACATCTAGTTGCTTACTAGCTATGCTTGCAATAATATAAGAAGATAATAATTCACCAAAACCACTAATCGTAGCTAGCGTTTTGGGTGTAATTTCGTTTAGTAACAAACAACCTTCTAACAAGGTTTTTAATTGTTTAAAAAGGGATGCTATATAGGTTTTAACTTCTTCTTGCTGATTATCAGGGACTAATTTTTCAATTACTTCAAAATGTACTAATTCAACTTCTTTATAGTTTTCAAGATAATGAGCATCGTTTTGGGCAGCTTGTTCAGCCGAGGCAATGAGTTTATTCGTTGTTTTACCAAAGGCTGAAACGACAACGGCAAGTTGGTCGTTTACGGAAGCATTGGCTATGATTTGTACTACTTTTTCTATATTTTGAGGGTTGGCTACTGAGGAACCACCGAATTTTAAAACGTTCATTAAAAAAGAATAATAAATTAAAAATAAGATTTTAGTGCTATTTATCTGTTTTCAAGTCTTTTGAAAAAATAAATATATACGGAGATGATATGTATAGAAAATAACCCCTAAAGGGTTGTAATAATAATTGTAGTTGTTGTGCCAACAAAAGAAGCCGTAATACTTACAGCTGGAAAAGAGATAATATGTCTTCTGTTGTTAAACATTGAGCCAAATGTATAAATTATGTTCTAAAAAACAAGAAAAGTTGTTCTTTTTTTAAGAAAACCTTTTTTGACAGTTTATAAAATACAACTATATTGCTAAAAAATAAGAAGAATAAAATTGCTAAGAACTTCTGTTTATTCTACCAAATAAGGAGTATAATGGTAAGTTTATTCTGTATATAAACTAGTTGTACACAAGCTTGAAAAGCAAGCCGCACATTTTAGCACATTTGGTTTTTGCCGACACAAAAGCCAAAACTTAAAAAACCAAAAGAGCTAAAATCTTTCCAACGCTTCTGAATACATTTCCGAAAATTATTATTAGATTTGACCTGAAATAGTCAAGTCTAAATTTGGTAAAATGACACTCGGACAAAAAATCAAAGAATTACGAGAATCTTCTGGAATGTTTCAAAGACAGCTTGCCGCTATTCTTGAAATTGGAGATGGATACTTAAGTAAAGTTGAGAACGACCAAAAAGCAATAAAACGTGAACATCTTAAAACTATTAGTGAAACTTTCAATTTCTCATTTGAGGAACTAGAGGCTCTATGGATTGCTACTAAAATTTATGACATTGTTAAAAATGAGAAAGAAGGTTTAAATGCCTTGAAAGCCGCAGAAGAACAGATTAAATACAAAACCATTAATAATGATTAATACAATTTCTGAACCATACAAAGTTGATGAACTTGTTCAATCATTTGAAGAACAATTAGAATTATTTTTTTCAAAGGATTTTGAAACTATATCTAAAAAGCCTGAAAAAAATGAAAATTTAGGGCAAGTATTCACCTCTCCTATTCTTGCTAAATTTATGATTAGTTTATTAAAGGAAGATATTAGTTCAGAATCTAAAATTCTTGACCCTTGCATTGGACCGAACACTTTTTTCAAGGCTCTACCTAAAGAAGTTTCAAATTGCTATCTAAAAGGAGTAGAAATTGATGAAAATTTGATTAATGAGGAAATTAAGAATTTTTATAATGAAGCCAAAAGAACTTTAATTCAAGGAAGTTTTTTTGATTTAGATTCTACAGAGAAGTTCGACTTAATAATTCAAAATCCTCCTTATGTCAGACAAGAGTTATTAGCAAATGGAGTGAATTCTAAATCAAATATAAAAAACGAACTATTATCAAGTTTTTCAACTGTTCCTTCTCAATCAAATTTGTATATCTATTTTTTACTTAAGAGTATTTTACATCTTAATGAAAATGGAATAATGGTAGCCGTCATTTATGACAGTTGGCTTTATAGTAGTTTTGGCACCTTTTTAAAAGAATCATTCTTGAAATTAGGGCATTTAGCAAGTATTTATCACTTTAGGAAAAGTGCCTTTGATAATGCAGAAGTTGGTGCAACAGTTATCAAGTTTGTTAAAACTAAAAATAGTCGAAAATCGACTGCATATTACTCTTTAAATGACTTAAACGATTTAAAAACATATAATGGATTAACGGATAAAGCACATAATCTCAAACCAAAGGAATTATTAAGCTATTCTTTTAATAATTCTAGTGTAGTCAATTTTAAATCAAAATTATTTAAAACACTTAACTCGATTGTTTCTAAACCTATTCAACGTGGTACTTCTGCAATTGTAAATAATCACTTCATTTTTTCTGAAAAAAAATTACCAGAACTTAAACCAATAGTTAAGAATGTTTCTAGAATTAAGACATATAATGTTAGTAAAGAAAATGCGTTTATCTTGGCTGTTAATGGTTCTATTTCTGATGGAACCAAAGAGTATCTAGATTCTGTAAAAACCAAAATTCTTAACACTCCATCCGATAAATATAAAGCGGTAAAACGGGATATTACAAAAAATAAAAATTGGTACACCATAAAAATAAAATCGTCTGGAAATTTTATTTTCAACTACTATTTAAGAAACAACATCGATTTTATTTACAACCCAAATAAACATCTTTCTTCTGATAATTTCTATTCTGTAAATATTGAACAATCAGAGTTTGCTTATCTAGCAATATTAAACTCGTCATTTACTAGATTAAATATTTTAAATAACTCCAGAAGTCAAGGTAACGGTTTAAGGAAAATACAACTTTATGAATTTAAAGAGATTAAAGTTATTGATATAAAAAATATCTCAACCGAATCCATTAATAGACTTGAAGGATTAGGTAAATCATTAATGAATTCGAATCGATATGACAACCAACAAAATGAAATAATAAAGCAAATTGATACTGTTTTATTAAATGAATATAATAATTATAATAACTCCTCTATTGGGATTGATGAATTAATAAATGAACTAAAAGGATACATCAAATAATATGATAAACCTATGGTATAACTCTGATGAAGTTACAGGCTTCCATCCAGTTGTTGAAACTGCAATAAATAACGCTATTACGAATTGTGGTTATGACTCACTTTTAGAATTAGAGCATCATCCTACTATCCCTAACAGTACTATTATTCCTGACTTTGCAATTAAATTAAAATCTTCTAACAGATATATTTTTGTAATTGAGGTAAAGAAAACTGCACGTGATGTAACTTCTCAAAGATTCCAAAATCAATCTAGGTCTTATGTCTCTGATTTTTCACCATATTGGGAACCTAATTATCCAAAATATTTTTGCTTAACAAATATTGAAGAGCTAATTCTATTTGCCGATAGACAAGGTCCAATATCAACTTGTATTTTAAAAGGAAACCCTAAATCACACACTCGTTTCAATCCTCAAACTCGTGATGCTACACAAACTAGCATTGAGTTTCAGGCAACTTTCGAGCAACTTTTACCGATTATTTATAATAGAACACAACCAGATTGGGATAATAATTGGCGACCAATTATTGATTCATTTTATCAAAATTTCCAAAGTGTTAGTAGCAGTTTAACTCATAACAAAGAGTTATCTGATGAACTGTCATTATATGAACTTTTTAGACTTCTAGCCTTTACTTATTTGAAAGATTATTATAATCAGACAAATAATCCCAATCAAAGTTATTTTAGAACTTTTCCACCTGCTAGTGATAACCTACAAAATTTCAAGAGCAAACTATCCAATAATTATAATAGAGTAATACAACTTGATTTTAATCAGGTGTTTTCCAATCATCCAAATTCAACAGACAGAATTTTTCCAGAAAATTTTAGTGCTTCTATTTTACAATATTTCAAGAATACAATTCAAGCCTTAAATAACTTTGGTTCACAAGCTGTTTCTGACAATCCTTTGCCCGAATACATATTCAACCTATTGACTTCGAAAGTTTATGACAAACAAACACTTCATAAGAAAGGTAAAATAATGTCAGACACAGAATTGTCCATTTTACTGGCAACTGTAACAATCGAAAATACAGATTCAATCGTCATTGACCCTTGTTCTGGAGATGGTGCTTTATTGGATGCAGCTTATGATTATTTAAATATTCTGAACCTTTCAAACAATGGTGTTGCGAAAAGTCATAATCAACTACTAAATCAAGTTTCAGGCATTGAATATGACCCTTTTTTAGCTCAATTAGCAACATTTAGATTGGTTTCCAAAAACCTTTCAGGTGTTGATAATAATACTAATGCAAATATTCAAACTGGTAATGCATTTACTAAACCAAATAGTTCTGGCTTTGATGTCCTGTTAATGAATCCTCCGTTTTTAAGAAACGATAACCCAGATGCACCAATTACAATTGCAGACAAAGCCTTAATGAATAATGCAATAACAAGCAACGGGCAATCAAACTTTGTTACTCTAGCTTCTCAACCAAATTTATATTTCTACTTTGTAAATTATACTTGGCACTATTTAAACCCTCAAGGAAGAGCTGGTTTAATATTAATGGCCAAGTTCTTAAACAACGAAGAAGGAGAGCATTTAAAACAATTTATTTTAGACAAAGTAGATGCAATTATTTTATATCCAAGAAATTATTTTGAAGATTTCAAAGTTACAACTGTAATAACTGTATTAAGTAAACAGCCTACCAACGAAATAAAGTTTTTAAGGATAATAAATCCAGATTTATTATCTCGACCAGATGATATAAAATCCATTATTTCTTCGAATACAACAACAACGATTAATTCTGATTATACTTTAAAAGTAACTGATAGAAACATTAGTCCTTCAGGTAATTGGAAAATGTACTTTAACGACCCTGAAGATAAATTTCAAGATTTAGATTCTCTAACATTTTTAGAACCTTTAGAAACCTTTTTCACAGTTAAAAAGCGTGGAGGTGCAGAAAATAGTGGAGGTTCTACGATTATTTTTCCTGATTTTAATGAGTCTCCATATTCTGGCATTGATAATTCTAATAAAGGCTTTGGCATAAAAAATAGTAGAAGTGCAAGAAAATTAATTTTAGACCAATCAAATCTAGAAGAGGAGCCTGCAATACATTTTCCAAGTAGATATGATGACAATTCAAGCAATGGATTAGATGTGATACATCAAACTGACACATCTCTCAATGCAGTTTTCAACACCAATAATGCTCCTAATCCTTCGAGATGGAAAAGAATAGTGAATGCAGCATTTAGAAATAAAGTTTCATTTGACATCTTAATTCCTAGAGCGGAAAGAACCAAACATTCTTGTTATTATAATCCTATCTCTACTCCAGTAGTACTAACAACTAATTTTTTCTATTTATCAGGTTTTCAAAATGGAAATGCCGACTCTACAATCTCTTTAGAAAATCAAATAAAATTTATAACCGCTTATTTAAATTCTTGCTTTGGTCAAATACAATTCGAAATACATTCAAATAACCAAGAAGGAATGAGAAAACTTGAAGGGTTCCATATAGACGAATTAAAAGTGCCTGACTTAAGACTCTTATCTAAAACAGAAATTGATACAGTAGTCACCGCATTTGAAAATTTAAGTGCTCAAAATATAACGGTTAGCGGAGATGAAGGATTATCAACTCAAAGAAGACAATTAGATGAGGAAATAGCGAAAATAATTTTCGCCAAAAACAATTTAGGATTTAGTTCAAGTATTCAATTAACGAATTTCTTCGAACTCTTTTTAGCAGATTTAGTGGAAGACAGAAGATTATGAAAAAAAACAAAATTAAAGTAGTAGGATTATTTTCTGGCTGTGGTGGTTTAGATTTAGGTTTTAAACAAGCAGGCTATGATATCATTTGGGCAAATGATATTTTAAAAGATGCTTGTGAAACCTATAAACTTAATATTGGTAATCATATTATCAACGAAGACATTACTAAAATTAACTTGGAAACAATTCCAAGTGCAGATGTAATAATTGGTGGTCCTCCTTGCCAAGGATTTTCGGGAATCGGTAAAAGAGACCCAAATGATGATAGGTCAGCATTAGTTTATTCTTATTTAGACGTAGTAAATAGAATTCAGCCTAAAATATTCTTATTTGAAAATGTAACAGGTATAAAATCTTCAAAAGCTTCTGATGGTTCTAAAGTAATTGACAATCTAAAAAAAGCATTTGAAGATATTGGCTATCATATAAATATTTACACTTTAAATGCAGCTGACTATGGTGTTCCACAAAAACGAAAAAGAGTTTTTATCATAGGAAATAAGTTAGGAACTGATATTACTGCACCAACTCAAACTCATTTTGACAATGTTCCTGATAAAAAACAATGGGTTTCGTCATTTGAAGCAATTTCCGATTTAGAATCTCCAACAGAAAATGGAAATATTAAATATAAGCACGAACCAATTTGTGACTATCAGTCATTAATGCGCAAGAATTCAAATGAAACAACATTACAAATTATACCATATTCAAGTCCAACAGACAAAGAAATAATTAAGCACGTAAAGCCTGGTGGAAACTATATGGACATTCCTGATGAAGTTTCTACTAAACGTATAATGTATTTTAAAAGCACTGGAGGAAGAACTACGACTTATGGTAGACTAGACCCTGAAAAACCAAATTACACTTTAAATACACATTTTAACAGACCAAATATTGGCTGTAATATTCACTATAATGAAGATAGAATGATTACAATAAGAGAAGGTTTAAGATTTCAATCTTTTCCTGATGATTTTCATTTGATATCTAAAACACAAAGAAATTACTATTTACAAGTCGGAAATGCGGTTCCTCCTTTATTATCAAAAGCTTGGGCTGAACATTTATTGCAATATCTGACTGAAAAGCCAAACGCTAAAGCCATACACATTGCCAAGTCGCTCAAAAGGCAGCCGCACAATCCAAAACTTGTAAAAGAGTATGTCTTTGCCAACGCTGAAAACCAATCTGAATGAAAAAAAGCCAGTGTACAACAATGTATAAAAATAATAGCGGTTTAATCACTAAAACGAAAGTAAGTAACTATAAAAAAGGTCAGAGTTTAACCGAAAAATTAGTGTGTGATAATCCGCTACTATTCTTATACTAGACTGTTGTATGTAAGCTATAAAACCAAATCGATTTGATAAAAAGAGCATTAATAATAATCTTGGTTCTAAACTCAATAATTCTGATTGGAGTTCCAGCTGGACACGGTTACTTAATAATGATATTGTTTGAATTTATTAGTATTCCAACTCTAATCAAAAACGGATTTGACTTTCAAAAAGAATATCCTTTTGAGAGCAGTTTGATTTTAACAGCTTTTGTTTCCTTAATTGGAAAACTTATTTCAATTGTACTATTGTTTTCAAAAAATATCTTGGACAAAAAGAACTGGATTTACATCGGACTGACTTTAATTCTGATTTCTTTCTTATTTGTTTGTTACGGGGCTTGGAATCATGACAATTTTCTTTTTGCGATAACACTTGGAAGCGGAATTCCATTTTTAATGTATTTCGGTAGAGTTTTATATTTAATTAATAGAGAAAATAAATAAATTGAAATTAGTGACTGAATGAAAAAAAGGCAGCGTACAACAATATATAACCGAAATTACGGCAGATTTAACTCTAAATTTCTAACGAAAACTCTAAATTGAAAAACATTAACACCTATTAAATTAAAAACATATGAACATAAAAATTTTAATTGTTGTATTGCTATTTTTTTTAAACTTAAAATCTCATTCACAAATTAATGAGACAAATACCGTTGTGGGTAAAACTTTCTTGATTCAATCGAAAGTACTCAATGATGAAAGAGAAGTTCAAGTTTTCTTACCCGATAGTTATACCGAATCTAAGAAAGAATATCCTGTCCTATACATTTTGGATGGACAACGATATTTCCTGCATGGTGTTAGTCTCCATAAATCGTTTGTTGAATTTCGTCAGACTTCCGAGTTTATTATTGTTGGTATTTCTAAAAAACAATCGGACAGAAATAGAAACTTTAGCTCCAATTCGAAAAAATATCTTGAGTTTCTTGAAAAGGAAATCATCAATTTTATTGATGAAAGATTTCGTACATCCAAAAAGCGTTTAATATTTGGATGGGCATATGGAGGAGGGTTTGTCATTCAAGCTATGACTACTAATCCTGACCTGTTTAAGGGGTACATTGCTGCAAGTCCATTTCCTTTGGATGAAAAAATAAACAAAGTAGATAGCCTATTCTCAAAAAGGCCGAACTTTCACAAATTTTTATATTTCACCTCTGGCTCCAAAGAAGGAGTAGTGAGGGAGGGAACTGACAAATTGAATAAACTTCTGCTAAATAAAGCTCCGAAAGCAATGAACTGGATTTATAGAGAATTAGAAGGAGAAGAACATAGGTCAACACCCTTTACTACACTTTATCATGGATTGCAGAAGTATTATCATTTTTATCCTGAACTACAATTTAGTAACCTTGAAGAATTTAAAAAAGCGGGTGGTTTGGATTATGTGTATGGCTATTATGAACAAAGAGCACAACAATTTGGGTTTCCCCGTGAATTAACCAAATGGACAATGTTTACACTAGTAAGGAATGCTATGCGAGCAAATGATTATAATCAGTTTGATACTTTTATGAATGAATTTGAAAAAACTAATTTTTTTGGTGAGCTAAGGGTAAATAGAGCCTGTTCAATTGCTGAATTCTATCTGAAAAATAATCAATACGATAAAGCAATAGACCTTTTTACATTTTTATCCGAGAAACATCCAAATACTGAAAGCCCTTTAAAAGGGCTAGGAGATACTTATAAAGAAATGAGTGATGAAAAAAAAGCTTCTTTATTCTATAGAAAAGTAAAAGAGTTATCTGATAAAAACTCCAACTAATAATTAACAAGTGCTGAACCATGTAACTACTCATACACAAACACGTTGCATTTAATAATCTCAGACTTTTGGAACTATCCTTGTTCATTACAAGTATCGATATTTGTAGACTAAGGTTAGTTGAATTTTTTTTACAAAGAATAGAAAATATTAAACCCTCTATAAAAGGAAGTGTAAAATTTAAAATTAAATAAAAAAAATCGAGGGTTACAACCCTCGATTTTTTAAGCTTTACATATTTAGTGAGATACTACCTTTTATAATAAGTTTATAAATTAATCTCTTCTACGTTTTCTTCCAAAACCAGCAGCAGGCTTACTATCAGTTTTTCTTGAAGAGCTACTCTCGCTACTACGTCTTCTTGCAAAACTTTTTTTACCATCAGTTGGTTTATCGCTTCTACGTTTTTTACCGTTGAATCCACCACCGCCACTTCTGCGTGGTTTTCTTCCACCATCACTGCGATCGTTTTTTGTTATTTCAATATTTACCGATCGACCATTAAAGTCTGCATCATTAGCAGCAAAAGCATCTAAGGTTTCATTTTCGAAGTTTTTGTCAATTTCAAAGAAAGAAAAAGTATCTAAAATATCAATAGCACCAATTTCAATCTTATCACCAATATTTTGATCATTAATTAGACCAATTAATTTAGCAGGATTTAAACGATCTTTTCTTCCTAGGTTTATGAAGAAACGTGTCATATTTTCACTAGAAGAACGACTTCTAGAACTATCTTTTGTTGATAAATTGTTTAAATCAGAAGCATTCTCGTAGTATGATAAGAAAGTATTAAATTCTAATGATACAAATTTTTGAATTAACTCTTCACGACTTAAGTCTTCTAATTTTTCATAGATGCCTGGTAAAAAACCTTCAATCTGATCTTTATTTACTTCAGTATTATGAACTTTATCAATTAAATGGAATAATTGGTTTTGACAAATTTCTTTACCAGAAGGAACAGGAGTATGAACAAATTGTTTTTTAATAATTCGTTCAATAGGGCGTAACCTACCTTGTTCTTTCTTACTAACTAAAGCAATAGATATTCCTTTATTACCAGCTCTACCAGTTCTACCACTTCGGTGATTGTAGTTTTCTATTTGATCGGGTAATTTATGGTTAATAACGTGTGTTAAGTTATTCACATCCAAACCACGAGCAGCCACATCAGTTGCTACTAAAATTTGAATACTCTTTTTACGGAATTTCTCCATAACCGAGTCACGTTGTACTTGAGATAAATCACCATGCAATGCATCAGCATTGTAACCATCTCTTATAAGATTATTGGCTACTTCTTGGGTTTCTCTACGTGTTCTACAAAATACAATTCCGTAGATATTTGGATTTAAATCAGCTACTCTTTTTAGAGCAGGATAACGTGTTCTTTCTGTTACTAAGTAATACTCATGACTAACGTTGTCTGAACCTTGGTTCTTTTGACCTGAAGTTATCTCAATAGGTGTCGTCATATAGTTTTTAGCAATAGCCTCAACTTCTCTTGGAAATGTTGCAGAGAATAACAATGTTTGCTTGCTATCTGGTGTTGCGTCTAATACTTGGTCTAATTCATCTTTAAAGCCCATGTTAAGCATTTCATCTGCTTCATCAAGAACTAACCATTGTACGTTTCCTAACTTTAAAGCCCTTCTTTTAATTAAGTCTACAGTTCTACCAGGAGTACCTACAACTATTTGAACTCCTTTTTTAAGTTTTCTAATTTGTTCATCAATATTAGCACCACCATATACGGTTGCTACTTTTAAGTTTGGTAAATATTTAGAAAAATCTTCAATGTTTTTTCCTATTTGAACTGCTAGTTCACGAGTAGGAGATAAAATTATTGCTTGTGTGTTTACGCTGGTTTGATCTATAAGCTCTATAATAGGCAAACTAAAAGCTGCAGTTTTACCTGTTCCTGTTTGTGCAAAAGCTTTTAAATCGTTTTTTGAAGAGATAATTTGCGGTATTGCTTTTTCTTGGATAACTGTAGGTTTTTCATAACCTAAATCAGTTAACGCCTTATTGATAGGTTCTTGTAAACCTAAATCTAAAAATGTTGACATACTGTGATTTTTTAGAACTCACAGATGCCCCTCCGCGAATTCTATATTAATATTAATTAAATCGTTACCTACGATTTTTTTGGACGGTGCAAAAGTACATTAAATAAAATGAATAGAAGCTAACTATTTGTTTTTTTGTAATTTGCTGATTTCTAAGTTGATATATTTTGCTGATAAACTGGTGTACCCGTTTTGTATAATTCCATTTTTATCAACTAAAATCATGCGAGGAAATTTACTAGAAGAAAAATTGCACACAGCACTTTGGCTGGGTATGGTATATTGATATTTAATATCTATATTTTTAGTAAACCTTTTAGAAGAGTCACATAAATTAACTAATATAAAGTTAATATCTGGATTTATCTTAACTAAGTAATTAAATCGAGAAGATACCCATTCATCTAAGGCATACTGGTAGTTTTTTAATAAGATAACTGTATTTTTATTTTTAGATATATTATGAATGTCTTTTAATTCACCATCAGCAGCAATCAGTTTAAACGAAGGTAGCTTTTCACCTTTGTTGAGTATCTTTAAATCGTTGATTAAGCGCTGAACAGTTTTTTTATGTTCATTATTAGTATTTAACTCAAAAAAAGTAAAAAATGTTTCGTTTTTCGTTTTACTATTGGGGTTCTCATAAAAATCACTAATTACCGCATTGTATAACATTTTGTTTTTAATCTCTTCTAGAGTTATGTTTTCATTGATAGCATGCAATAAATCTCTAGTGAATTCTTCTGATTTTAAACCATTATTTTTTTGATAAGTATCATTTTGTAATTTTTCAACGACAAATCTATAATATGGGTCATAAAACATTAACGAATCTTTGTTTGTTTTAGCACTTTCACGATACTTATAATACAAACTATTAATTTCTTGAGGGTTTTCTGCTTGTGAATTTTTTATAGCATACTCCTCCAAACCTGTATACAAAGGGAATTTAAGAGAAATACCCAAAATTTCTACAAAATCAGATACGTCATTACTTCGATTTAAATAGTTTTGAATAGTAGTGTTTTTAATAGATATCATTGAGTCTATCTTTTTCAAAAACTCTTCTTTTGGTAATGAATAGAATTTAGCAATACTCTTTATATCCTGCTCGTATTGTAAAAAAGACTCAATTAATAAGTTGTTTCTTTCAGCATTGATTCCGCTAAATACTAGTGATTCGTCAAAATCCCAAGTATTTAACCTCATTAATAAGCTATCAGCATGTTGAATATATGCATACTGAAACTCATTACCATGATAAAATATGTAGAGTCCTTCCTTAAAGTTTTTATATTTTCCTAAAAAGGTATTATCTTTTTCTAATTGAATAGTATCTTTAAAATCATAGTTATTAGAAAGTATAACGAAGTTAGATTTAGGGTTGATGATTTTACCCCCAAAATAGGTGGGTTTATCTTTATTAGATTCTAGACATCCAACAAACGTAATTAATATGAGAGGTATAAAATACTTAATCATGCTTTAAATTACCCTAAATATTAGTGTTCAAAAATAGATAACTCTTTGTTACTATGCTGTTAATTTGTTGTTAAAAGCGAATTAAAAAAAACCAAAAGTAAGCTGTTAAAAACTTTCTTGCAAATTCTTTTATAGCCTTTAGTTTTTATACTTTTGCACGGAATTAAAAAAAATATACATGTTATCAGTTTCTAATTTATCAGTTCAGTTTGGAAAACGTGTTTTGTTTGATGAAGTAAATACCAAGTTTACACAAGGAAATTGCTATGGGATTATCGGAGCTAATGGAGCTGGAAAATCTACATTTTTAAAGATTTTATCAGGAAAGCAAGATCCCACTTCAGGTCAAGTTCATTTAGAACCAGGAAAAAGAATGTCTGTATTAACACAAGATCACTATGCTTTTGATGAGTATACTGCTTTAGAAGCTGTGTTAATGGGAAACAAAGAACTACACAAAATAAAATCGGAAATAGATGCATTGTATGCTGATTACTCTGATGAAAATGCAGAAAAAATTGGAGAATTACAGGTTCGTTTTGAAGAAATGGATGGTTGGAATGCTGATGCTTCTGCGGCAAGTTTATTGTCTAACTTGGGTATTAAGGAAGAAGATCATTATACTTTATTAGCAGATTTAGATTCGAAGAAAAAAGTACGAGTATTATTGGCACAAGCGTTATTTGGTAATCCAGATGTGTTGATTATGGATGAGCCTACGAACGATTTAGATTTTGAAACGATTGCTTGGTTAGAAAATTTCTTAGCAAACTACGATAATACAGTAATTGTAGTATCTCACGACCGTCACTTTTTAGATGCTGTTTGTACACATATTTCAGATATAGATTTCGGAAAAATTAATAATTATTCAGGGAACTATACATTTTGGTATGAATCTTCTCAATTAGCAGCAAAACAAAGAGCACAACAAAATAAAAAAGCAGAAGATAAAAAGAAAGAATTAGAAGAGTTTATACGTCGTTTCTCTGCAAACGTTGCAAAATCAAAACAAGCAACATCTCGTAAGAAAATGATTGAGAAGTTAAATGTAGATGAAATTAAACCATCTTCTCGTCGTTATCCGGCAATTATTTTTGAAAGAGATAGAGAGGCAGGAGACCAAATTTTAAACATTGAAGGTCTTTCTAAAACAGATGCAGAAGGAGAGTTGTTATTCTCAAAAGTAGATGTCAATTTAAATAGAGGAGATAAAGTAGCTATTATTTCTAAAAACTCTAAAGCAACTACTGCTTTTTATCAGGTAATTTCTGGGAATGAAGAAGCTAATACAGGTAAATATGATTGGGGTGTAACAACAACACAATCTTATTTGCCTGCTGATAACTCATCTTTTTTCCAAAATGGAGAGTTAAACTTGGTAGATTGGTTACGTCAATATGCACAAACCGAAGAGGAGCGTGAAGAGGTGTTTTTAAGAGGTTTCTTAGGAAAAATGATTTTCTCTGGTGAGGAGGCTTTAAAGAAAAGTGATGTATTATCAGGAGGGGAGAAGGTTCGCTGTATGTTATCTCGTATGATGATGACTAGAGCCAATATTTTAATGTTAGATGAACCAACAAACCACTTAGATTTAGAGTCTATTCAAGCGTTAAACAATTCGTTAATTAATTTTAAAGGAACAGTGTTGTTTACTACGCATGACCATGAGTTTGCACAAACAGTTGCTAATAGAATTATAGAAATTACACCTAAAGGAATTATAGATAAATATTCAACATTTGACGATTATTTAGACGACCCAAAAGTAAAAGAATTAAGAGAAAAATTGTATTCTTAATTTTTTATAAAAATGTAAATAAAAAGGAGCTTATGAGCTCCTTTTTATTATTGTATTATAATTTATTTATTCTTCTTCGTTGCTACTCTCAGTAACTTCAAAAAAACTAAAAACATTACCGCCATAACGCTTTTCATAACTGTAAAAAGGGTGTTTGGATAAATCAGTATGTTTAGAGTGTTCAATTATTAAAAGACCATCTTCATTTAATAACTCTTTATCAAAAACAAGATCAGCAATTTTTAAAAATTGGTTTTCTTCAAAATCATAAGGCGGATCAGCAAATATAACATCTGTTTTAACAGGAGTTTTTTCTAAAAACTTAAAAACATCACTTTTATAACTATTAATATTCATATCTAAATCTTTTGCCATTTGATTGATGAATTTTATACAAGCATAATGAGCATCAACAGCATAAATAGTTTGTGTTCCGCGAGAAGCAAACTCGTAACTAATATTTCCTGTTCCGGCAAATAAATCTAAAAATGAGATATTTTCAAAATAATAGAAGTTGTTTAAAATATTAAACAAAGATTCTTTAGCCATATCGGTAGTAGGGCGTACAGGTAATTTTTTTGGAGCTGTAATCCTTTTACTTTTATATTTTCCAGAAATAATTCGCATTAGTTTATAAGTATAAAATTAGAGTGGTTTGAAAAATCTTCACTATCAGCAAAAAAACTATTTACAGGATTCATAAAATGAATATTTCTAACGTATGTGTAAGTAATAGAATATAAATCAGATTCCTTTTTAATATCACCAATAAAAGTTAACTGAAATATATTAGGATCCATTTGTAATTGTTCTGCTGTAAAAAGAATATAGTAAATAAAATCTTCTTTTGTGTTATAGGTAAATGTATTATAGAATAATAATTTTCCTTCTTTACAAACCATAACATCTAGATAGTTTGGTGAAACATGTACAAAAAATTGCTCTTCAAAATCTTTTTCGGAATAGGTAAGTAGTTTATCTATTAAAACTGTTGAATGGTGTTTGTATTCAAATTCTCCAAAGTTTTGAAAAAGATAATTATTAATATTCACATAAGGTATATAAACTGTATTTGCAGCTATAATACGGTGTAAATCATAGGTAATAAAATCCGTTTTTAATGTTTTAACAGTATATTTTAAATAAGGAACTAAATTGTTTCTGTCAAAAATTTTATTAGGAACCAGAGTAGCTAAACTATTCTGATGAATGGCAAAAACTTTTGTAAAATCTTGTTGTAAATCTTTATTGGTATCAAAAATACGAATGATTTTTTCTAATAAAAGCTCAGGAGATGCTATGGAAGGAAAAAAAGCATACTCACTAAAAATAAGAGGCTCTTTTGTTTCTGAGTTAGAGATACAAAAAGAAAATCCATCCAAACTAAATTGGATGGATAGATTTTTATATTGCGCAAAAGCGCTTGTTTTTTTAGTCTTCTTTTGCAACTGCTTCACCTTTATCATAGAATGGAGGCCAATTACCACCAGTTGTAACTTCAGTTAAAGAACCTACAGAAACAAATGGACCTTTAATTTGGTCGCTTTCAAGAGCTTCTAGTTCTTGCTTAATTAAAGAAGGATTCATTCCTTTTAAAATAGGAGTCTTAGAAACCTTAGCTTCAAATACAGGAACTTCTAATCCTGCTACCTTTTCAACTCTACTAATAGCTAACTCAAATTGTTTATCGGTACCAGGTACATCAAACATATTTTTATAGTCTTTACCTTCAAAGTATTTTAACACAGGCTCGTATCCAATAGTGTCAACTACTTTCTTTGAAACGGTAACAAAAATACCACCACCTCTGTCTACTTTCTCTTCAATATTATTCGTTTCAGTTAAGGCTAATTTACCATTTTGGATAAAATTTAGTAAAGAGTCTTTATTGCTAGTATAGGTTCCCTTAACCTCTTTATATTTTACTTCCGCGTCACGAATTAATTTCAAATTCTTAATAACTTTAGCATAACGCACTTTTTTGTCTTTGTTAAAATTAATAGGCTCCATAATCCCTTTATAAATTTTATATGCTAAAAAGACAGTAGCTCCTAATAATAATAATGAAACTAACCATCTCATTTTTAGGGGTACAAACTTAACAACAAGCACTGCTAAAAGAAATGCAACCACAACAGCTGCTAAAATCATTAATACTAAATTCATTTTTTTAATTTTTAATGTATGATATTCGCAAATCTACAATTTTTTTTCAACGAAGAAAATAATTATTTATAAATAGACTTATCTTTGAATATTATTTGAAATATGATACAAACTGCTTCAAAATTTTATACAGAAATATTACAAAAATTCCCTTATACACCTACACAAAAACAAAATGAATTATTAGATGTTTTAACGCACTTTATTTTTTCTAATGATAATAGAGCCTTGTTTTTATTAAAAGGATATGCAGGGACAGGAAAAACGACTATAATAAGTACAGTCGTTCATAATTTATGGAAGATAGGTCAAAAAGCAGTTCTGTTAGCTCCTACAGGTCGAGCAGCGAAAGTAATTTCAGGCTATTCAAATAGACAAGCTTTTACTATTCATAAAAAAATATATTTTCCTAAAAAACAAAGTAGCGGAGCTGTAAATTTTGTGATGCAGCCAAATAAACATACCGATACACTTTTTATAGTAGATGAAGCTTCAATGATTTCAGATGAAAAACAAAACGCAAAATTGTTTGAAAATGGTTCATTACTTGACGATTTAATCTCGTATGTATACTCAGGAAAAAATTGCAAAATTATTTTTATAGGAGATACTGCGCAATTACCACCTGTTAAGTTAACTATGAGTCCAGCTTTAGAAGCAGATAAACTTTCTTTTGAATTTAATAAAGAAGTAACCGAAATTGAGTTAGATGAAGTAGTTCGACAAGAAGAAGGTTCAGGGATTTTAGTAAACGCAACCGATTTGCGTTTATTAATTCAGAATGACTCGACACATTTTCAGTTTGATTTGAATTATCCTGATATTGTTCGTTTGCAAGATGGGTATGATATTCAAGATGCTATAACCGCCGCTTATGATGGTGAAATAGGTGTAGAAGATACCGCAATAATTGTGCGTTCAAACAAGCGAGCTAATCAATACAATCAACAAATACGTACGAAGATTCGTGGACAAGAAAACGAAATTTCTACAGGTGATTATGTGATGGTAGTAAAGAACAATTATTACTGGTTAAAAGACTCTTCTTCGGCAGGTTTTATAGCTAATGGCGATATTTGTGAAGTAATGCGTATCAATTCTATAAAAGAGTTATATGGATTTAAGTTTGCCGAAGTAGAAGTTCGTATGATTGATTACCCTGATATGAAACCTTTTGAAACAGTTTTACTCCTAGATACACTTACTAGTGAGAGTCCTTCTTTAACTTATGAAGAATCTAACCGACTATATGAAGCTGTAAAAGAAGATTTTGCACACGAAAAATCGAAGTATAAACAGTTTATGGGAGTAAAGAAAAATAAATACTTCAATGCACTTCAAGTAAAATTCTCGTATGCAATGACTTGTCATAAATCACAAGGAGGACAATGGAAAACGGTTTTTATAGAACAACCTTACCTGCCAGATGGAGCTTCTGTAGAATACTTACGTTGGTTATATACCGCTGTTACTCGTGCTCAAGAAAAATTATATTTAATAGGTTTTAAAGATGAATACTTTTTAGATTAAAAAGTAATCTTGGTTCTTTTTTACCGAAGATAAGGTGTTTTAATTCTTTATACTGTGAATTATAAATGTTAGCATTTTGTTAATGTACTTTATATTTTAGTTAAAAAAGTTACATTTGTGTATTACTCAAATTATTAAAAATGCACAAAAAAGTACTTTTATTTTTATCTTTTTTATTGATTTCATTAACAATAAATGCACAAAAACCACCAAAACTTACTTCAAACCAAATCTATGAGAAAGTCCAAAAATTAAACTTTTTAGGTTCTGCATTATATATCGCAGCACATCCAGATGATGAGAACACACGATTAATAGCGTATCTTTCTAATCATGAAAAAGCAAGAACAGCCTACTTGTCGTTAACAAGAGGTGATGGAGGTCAAAACTTAATAGGACCTGAAATGCGAGAGTTATTAGGAGTTATTCGAACACAAGAGTTACTAGCAGCAAGAGGAGTTGATGGTGGAGAGCAACGCTTTTCTAGAGCCAATGATTTTGGGTATTCAAAACATCCAGATGAAACGTTACAAATTTGGGATAAAGACAAAGTACTGGCTGATGTAGTTTGGGCAATTCGTACTTTTAAACCAGATGTGATTATCAATCGTTTTAATCATAGAACTCCAGGAACAACCCATGGTCACCATACCTCATCGGCAATGTTAAGTGTGGAGGCCTTTGATTTAGCGAATGATAAATTAAAATACCCAGAACAGCTACAATATACAAAAACATGGAAACCAAACAGATTGTTTTTTAACACATCATGGTGGTTTTATGGTAGTCAAGAAAAATTTGAGAAAGCTGATAAAAGTAAAATGTTAAACTTTGATATTGGAACTTATTATCCTTTAAAGGGCTTATCAAATAATGAATTAGCATCTATTGCAAGTAGTCAGCATTTATGCCAAGGTTTTGGTCGATTAACTACTAGAGGAACACAAACAGAATATGTAGAGTTCTTAAAGGGAGAATTTCCAAAGGATAGAAAGGGTATTTTTTCAGGAATCAATACTACTTGGAACAGAATAGAAGGAGGAGGAGAGATAGGAGGTATTTTATATGAAGTAGAACAAAAATTTGATTTTGTAAATCCGTCAAAACATCTTCCAGCACTATTAGAAGCATATCAAAAAGTACAAAAGCTAAAAGATGAACACTGGAAGAAGATTAAAACTAAAGAGTTAAAAGAAATTATCGAAGCTTGCGTTGGTTTATACCTAGAAGCTTCCGCAGAAAGTTCTAGTGCAACCCCAAAAAGCAAAATTAAAATTGATTTTGAGGTGTTAAACAGAAGTGGAGTTTCAATGGAGTTATCTTCGATAAAAATTCTTCCAGAGAATAAAAAAATAGTAAAAAATTTAGATTTAGCTAATAATGAGAAAAAAACGTTCTCAGAAATTATTTCGATACCTGAAGTCACATATTCGTCACCTTACTGGTTACAAAAACCTTGGAGTTTGGGAATGTACACGGTAGAAAATCAACAATTAAGAGGGAAACCAGAAACTCCAAGACCAATTAAAGTACAATTTAATTTAATGATTGAAAATCAGTTAATTTCTTTTGTAAAGCCAGTAGTACATCGTTATTCGAAAAGAGATAAAGGAGAAATTTACGAGCCTTTTGAAGTATTGCCTAAAGTAACAACAAAACTATTGAATAAAGTGCTAATTTTTTCTTCAGAAAACTCTCAAAAAGTAACTGTAGAGGTTCGCTCAGGAGCAAAAAACACAAACGGAACAGTTGCTTTAATGGCACCAAAAGGTTGGAAAGTTGTGCCAACTGAAGCAAAATTTTCTATAACACAAAAAGGAGATATTCAATTGGTTGATTTTACGGTTACTCCAACACAAAATGAATCAGAGGGCTTGCTAAAAGTTATAGCAAAAGTTGACGGCAAAAATTATGATAAAGAATTGATAGAAATCAATTATAATCATATTCCTAAGCAATCAGTATTATTAACATCACAAGCAAAAATAGTACGTTTAAATATAAAAAAGAACGGTACCAAAATAGGGTATATACAAGGTTCGGGAGATGCTATTCCTGAGAGTTTACAACAAATTGGTTACGAAGTAACAGAATTAAATGTAAATGAAATTAATGGTAATTTAGAACAGTTTGATGCGGTTGTAATTGGTATTAGAGCCTACAATACCAAAAAAGAATTACAGTTTAAGCAAAAGTATTTGTTAGATTATGTAAAAAATGGAGGAAATTTAATAGTACAGTATAATACCAATAGAAGGGTAGATGTTCAGGCTCCATTTGAGTTACAATTATCTCGTGATAGGGTAACTGATGAAAACGCCAAAGTAACATTGTTAGCAAATAATCATTCTATACTTAGCTATCCAAATAAAATAACCGAAGCTGATTTTGAAGGATGGGTACAAGAGCGTGGATTATATTTTCCAAACAAGTGGAGTGTAGAATACACCCCTGTTTTGTCAATGCATGACAAAGGAGAGTCTGAAAAAAAAGGAAGTTTGTTAGTAGCTAAATATGGAAAAGGGAACTATATTTATACAGGATTAAGTTTCTTTAGAGAATTACCAGCAGGTGTTTCAGGAGCTTATAAGCTTTTTGCTAATTTATTATCAGTAAAAGAAAATGAGGATAACTAAAGCGTAATTAACAACAAAAAATAACAAAGCAGCTTTTAAAAGCTGCTTTTTATATAAGTTATGTCCCGTCCTGAAATAAGTTGACACAAAATCAGCTTATTTATGAATGACTCAGAGGTAGAAATTATTTTTTAACAATTTTTTCAGTAAATGATTTTTGACCGTCATTTACTTCAAGAATATAAATTCCGTTATGTAGGTTTGAAATGTCTATGTTATTGTGTGTAACTTTTCCGTTTAAAACTTTTTGACCAGCTAAACTTGTAATTTTAAAAGTAGCATTTCTGTCATCTGCCAATTGAATTTTTATTGTTTCAGCGGTTGGGTTTGGAGAAACACTAGCATTAAATACAGAAGCTTCATTTTGTAGTTTTCCATCAACGGTTGCATTATTGCTATCTAATCCTTTAGCACTAGAACCTATGTTGACAGTATAATCCTCAACTTCACCATAAGAAAATGCTTCACAAGCAGATGGGGCAGCGTTCCATTTCATAGAAACACGCATTCTTGTAGTACCCGCTAAAGCAGAGGTTGGTACAGAAAGGCTATATGATAAATTTCCTGAGCTAGATGAAGAACCGCTAACAACTTCCTCGCTACTTTCAAAAGTTCCATTTTTGTTAAAATCAATCCAAACTTTCCAATATTCAGTATAAGAAGAACTAGAAAACCCAGCACTTACAACAATAGTATTGTTTCCGTAAGGTAAGTTTCCTGTTAAAGAAGTAAAGTCTGCATATCCGCCATTTACACCAGTAGTATTTGAAATCCCGCCAATAACAACGTTATCTATCCACTCATAATTTGCATTACTTCCTTTAGTGCTACAGTAAGAAGCGGAGTTTGTTAAAGTTGTTACATTTACAGTGTTGCTTGCTGAAGAAATATTATTAGCAGCATCTTTAGCTTTTACAGAAAAGGAATAATTGGTAGAAGCTGTTAATCCACTTACAGAATAATTTGTGGTAGTTACTGTAGTTATTTTAGTACTACCTTGATAAATTTCATAGCCAGTAACGCCAATATTATCCGTTGAGGCTGTCCATGTTAAATTGACAAAAGTTTGGGTGATATTTGAAGAGTTAAGATTTGTCGGAGTTGACGGAGCAGTTGTATCTGGAGTAGAATTACCACCATCAATGTTGTGGTTTCCCAGACCGCTAAATGTATCTTTAGCTAAGATATCCCATTCAGAGGTTATATAATTACTGTTAGGTGAGTTAATAGAAGATTTTCTTTGCAACGTTTTATCTTGCGCAAAAGTAGAAGAACTGTTAGGGTTTCCTATCAAATCGATAAGTGTACTTCCTTTAAATAAACCAATAGCATCGTTACCGTTAAAAGATATTACAGCAGTATCTGTTTTATCAGCTTTGTTTAAAATGGTACTTGAAGCACTACTGTTAGCAATTATATATACATTTCCGTTGGTTAACTGACCGTTTAGAGTAAGTGTATTTGTCCATCCACCGCCATTGGCAGCTTTCTTTAAAGAGTAACCAGATAAGTTTATAGAAGCTCCTGTAAAATTAGCTATTTCTATTGCTTTATTGTTAGAAGAACCTTCTACGTACTCAGAAATAAATAAATCTGTAGCAGTTCCATTTCCACTACCAGAGCTTGCTTGAGTTGTTATTGAAACCGAATTGCTAACAGCAGATTCATTACCAACAACATCTTTAGCTTTTATAGAAAAAGTATAGTTTGTAGCAGCCATTAAACCTGTAATATTGTATGAAGTACTTGTTGCTGTAGCAACTTTAGTAGCACCTTTATATACATCGTAACCAGTAACACTAACATTGTCTGTTGAAGCACTCCATGTTAAATCAACAGAAGTTTGTGTAATGTTAGAAGCTGCTAAGTTAGTTGGAGCTGTAGGAGCTTGGGTATCAGAACTTCCTCCGGCAAATAAATCTTCAGCTTGTGGACCTCCCCAAATTTGAGTAGCAAAAGCAGGATTATCAATAAATGGATTACGATTTCCTTGAAGATTTTCAAGAATAGGGTTGCGTTGTTTTTCAAAATCAGAAACAGGATCGTCTACATTCCACTGAATGAATAAGGTTAACATGTTAGCGTCTGAAGCTATGGTAGAACCTGTACCTACGCCAGTTGGTAAACATTGATTGCCGTAACGTAAATACATATACATCATCATACGAGCAACGTCTCCTTTCCATTCATCACCAGGGTACCACCCACCAGCAACATTACCAGCATTACCAGAACCGTTTGCGAACTTTTTACTACCTCTTTGAGAGTTAAAAGAAATATCAGCAGCTCTTAAGTGATGAGCATCAGCACCTGGACCAGAAGTACCTAAGTTTGGATTTCCTAACGATTTAGGATATACGTGTTCTCTGTTCCACTGTGTACCAGCAGTACCACCATTAGCGTCTTTGTCTCGAGTTCTGTCTGTTACATAATTACCATCAGTATCACTATAACCATAGATTAAGAATACCTTACTAGAATTGTTAGGGTCTAAATCTGTTTGTTTTAAAGCATTCCAAAGATCAGGTGTGTATGATAAGTTGGTGGTGTGTGTGTTGATAATCTTAGTAGCCAATTCATTTTTTAATGCTGTATCAGATAAATTTAAGTTTACGTCATTATAATACGAAGGCACTTGTGTAAAAACTGATAGAGAGGCTATCAATAAAATTAAGAGTAGTTTATGTTTCATGAAATATTTTTTGAATATGTTAAAACTTTGTTAATTCACTACAAATCAATAAAAAATAAAATTTTCAAATATTACCAAAAGGTTAATAATCAATTGTATATTTTTTGTAGGTAACTAGTTTATAGTTTTTCCTTTATTTTACGTAAATTTGCAGGCTAAATTTAGAGATTGATTATGAAGATATCATACAATTGGTTACGACAATTTTTACAAACAGACTGGGAAGCTGAAAAAACAGGTGAATTATTGACAGATTTAGGTCTTGAAGTAGAAGGTATAGAAACTGTTGAAAGCATTAAAGGTAGTTTAAAAGGAGTTGTTGTTGGAGAAGTAAAAACTTGTGTAAAACACCCAAATGCTGATAAGTTAAAAATTACAACTGTTGATTTAGGAGATGGGAATCCGGTACAAATTGTTTGTGGAGCACCTAATGTAGAAGCAGGACAAAAAGTACCTGTAGCAACTGTTGGTACCATGTTGTATGATGAGAAAGGTGAAGGGTTTAAAATTAAAAAAGGAAAAATTAGAGGAGAAGAAAGCCACGGAATGATTTGTGCCGAAGACGAATTAGGTTTAGGTAAAGGTCACGATGGAATTATGGTGTTAGATGAAAGTTTAGCTTCTGGTACTCCTTGTTCAGAAGTTTTCAATATAGAAACAGACTACGTATTTGAAATCGGTTTAACTCCAAACCGTGCCGATGCTATGAGTCATTTTGGTGTGGCTCGTGATTTAAGAGCAGGATTAACTCAACAAGGAACTAATATAGAATTGATTTCTCCATCGGTATCAAATTTTCATGTAGACGAGCGTACACATAAAATCGATATTGAAGTTGAAAATAAAGATTTAGTACCTCGTTATTGTGGTATAACTATTACTGATATTGAAGTAAAAGAATCTCCTGAGTGGATTCAAAATAAATTAAAAGCGATTGGATTAACTCCTAAAAATAATATTGTAGACATTACAAACTATGTATTATATGAATTAGGACAACCATTACACGCTTTTGATGCTTCTAAAATTAGAGGAAGTAAAGTAGTTGTGAAAACCTTAGAAGAAGGAACAAAATTCACTACGTTAGATGATGTAGAAAGAGAATTATCTTCTGAAGATATCATGATTTGTGATGCTGATAATAAACCGTTATGTATTGGTGGTGTTTTTGGAGGAGCAAATTCAGGAGTTACTGAAAGCACGCATACTATTTTCTTAGAAAGTGCATATTTTAATCCTGTGTCTATTCGTAAAACAGCAAAACGTCATGCGTTAAATACCGATGCATCTTTCCGTTTTGAAAGAGGAATCGACATTAATTTAACCAAATATGCTTTAAAGCGTGCGGCGTTGTTGATTGAAGAGTATGCAAATGGAAAAATGTCTTCAGATATTTTAGATTTTTATCCTGTTAAGGTTGAAGATTTTGAAGTATTCTTATCATTCGAAAATGCTTACAAATTAATAGGACAAGAAATTCCTAAAGAAACCATTAAAAAGATTTTAGCTTCATTAGATATTAGAATTAATAGTTTTACTGAAGCTGGTTTAGGTTTAGTAGTGCCTTCTTATAGAGTAGATGTACAACGTGAGGCTGATATTATAGAAGAGATTTTACGTGTTTACGGATATAACAATATAGAGTTCTCTCATAAGCTAAACACTTCTATTTCTTTTGATAATGATAAAGAAGTTAAAGTTGAAAATATTGTAGCTGATCAATTATCATCACTAGGTTTTAACGAAACCATGGCAAACTCATTAACAAAGGCAGATTATATTGACTTGTCTGAGAGTTTGAATCCAGAGTATAATGTAGAGATGTTAAATCCGCTGAGTAACGATTTAAAAGTAATGCGTCAATCATTACTATTTAGTGGGTTAGAATCTGTAGCCTATAACATCAACAGAAAACAAAATTCGCTAAAGTTTTATGAGTTTGGTAAAACATATCATAAATACGAAAGCGGGTACCAAGAAGATAAACATTTAACGCTGTTTGTTACAGGAAACAGAACACCAGACAACTGGAGAGTTGCAACTCAAGCGTCAGATTTCTTTTATTTAAAAGGAATTGTAACAACATTGTTAAGTCGTTTAGGAATTGATAACTTAAAAACTACTCCAACTAAATCAGATGTATTCTCTGAAGGAATTACCTTAAGTTTAGGAAAAACAAAGTTGGTAGAATTAGGTGTTGTAAAGAGAGCTGTTTTAAAAGAATTTTCTATTAAGCAAGAAGTATTATTTGCTGACTTAAATTGGCAAAACATTTTAGATTTAGTAGGGAAGAAGAAAATTAAGGTAACTGACTTACCTAAGTTCCCAGCAGTAAAACGTGATTTAGCATTATTATTAGACAATAAAGTAGAGTTTAAAGAAATTTACAACTTAGCATTTCAATCAGAAAGAAAGCTTTTGAAGGAAGTAGATTTATTTGATGTATATAAAGGAGATAAATTACCAGAAGGGAAAAAGTCGTATGCGGTGAGTTTTGTATTGCAAGATGAAAACAAAACTTTAGAAGACAAACAAATAGATAAAATAATGCAGAAACTACAGCAAACATTCGAAAAGAATTTAGAAGCTGTATTAAGATAATTCAGAAGCTCCATTTTTGGAGCTTTTTTTATATTTTTAAATAAAAAACATAAGTGTGTCACCTCAAGCATATTCGAGAGGTTATAATTAAAACAAACCAAAATAAACTGATGTACAAATTACTTATTCGCCCAATCTTTTTTCTTTTTGATCCTGAAAAGATTCATCACTTTACATTCTCATTGGTAAAGTTTTTATCGAAGATACCTGGAGTGCCATCTATTTTTAGAGGAATGTATCAAGTTAATGATAAAAAACTGGAGCGTAACTTATTTGGATTGACTTTTAAAAACCCAGTAGGCTTAGCAGCAGGATTTGATAAAAATGCGGTTTTGTATAATGAGTTAGCTGATTTTGGTTTTGGTTTTGTTGAGATTGGTACTGTAACTCCAAAAGGACAAGTAGGAAATCCGAAAAAACGTTTATTCCGTTTAAAAGATGATAAAGGAATCATCAACCGAATGGGATTTAATAATGAAGGATTGGAAGCAGCGATTGAACAATTAAAAAAGAACAAAGGAAAAATTATTATTGGAGGAAATATTGGTAAGAATACCAATACAGCTCCTGAAAATTATACGGAAGATTACGTAACTTGTTTTAAAGGATTACACCCATATGTAGATTATTTTGTACTGAATGTAAGTTGTCCGAATGTATCTAGCCATGCAAAATTAGAAGATGCTGATTATTTGAAGGAATTGATAACTGAAGTTCAGAAATTAAATAATGCAGAAGCGCAGCAAAAACCAATCTTATTAAAAATAGCTCCAGACTTAAATAACCAACAATTGGATGAAATTATAGAGTTAGTTGCAGAAACCAAAATTGATGGAGTAATAGCGTCAAATACCTCAGTAAATAGAGACGGTTTAAAGGCTTCTGAGCAACGTTTGGAAGAAATAGGTAATGGAGGGTTAAGTGGGCAACCAGTTAAAGAGAGAAGCACAAGAGTGATTCAGTATTTAGCAGATAACTCTAACAAAACATTTCCAATTATAGGAGTAGGAGGTATCCATTCTGAAAAAGATGCTTTAGAAAAGCTAAAAGCAGGGGCAGACCTAGTACAAATTTATACAGGATTCATATACGAAGGACCAAGCTTGGTAAAAAGAATCAATAAAGCTATTTTAGCTGAAAGTTAATTTATGCTAGAAACCCTCATCTCTTTTGTATTTACTACAGCTACTTTAGCAATTTCACCAGGTCCTGATAACATTTTTGTGTTAACCCAAAGTATTGTTAATGGGAAAAAGTATGGATTGGCTACTGTTGCAGGTTTAATGACAGGATGTATAATTCATACAACTTTGGTGGCCTTTGGAGTATCTGAAATTATTAAGCAGAATCCGAATTTATTTTTTATCATCAAATTATTCGGTGCAGGATATTTATTATACTTAGCATATCAAGTGTATAAAAGTGATGCTAAAATTGCTTTATCAACCGAGAATGTTGAGCGAAAATCAACCTTACAATTATTCAAAACTGGTTTTTGGATGAATGTGTTAAATCCGAAGGTGACTATTTTCTTTTTAGCATTTTTTCCACAGTTTTTGTTTTCTGATACCTTGTCAAATGTCATACAATTTTATGTACTAGGAGGCTTGTTTATACTAATCTCATTTATCATCTTTTCATCAATTGCTATTTTAGCAGGAAAAATTTCCGATTACATCAAACAACACAATAAAGTAGGAGTCTATCTAAAATGGGCACAGATTGTGGTTTTTGTTGGTATTGCTTTGTTGATTTTGTTATAGTCAAAAGCTTTTTTTTAAAAAAACAGATAAATATTAGTTGTTATTATTCTTATCTAGTTTTTTATGATGTACCTTTAACTGAAATCAAGTATTTACTAACGAATCACAATGAAACTATATGTGAAATATATGGTGAGTTTAAGGTGCAAACTAATGGTCAAACAAGAATTGCAAAAGCTTGGACTACATTATACTAATATTGAACTTGGTTTGATTGAAATCCAAGAGAATCTTACTAATGAACAAAAAAAACAATTAAAATCTAACTTAGCAGCCTCGGGTTTGGAGCTATTAGATGATAAAAAAAGTATTCTGATAGATAAAATAAAAAATATCATTATTGGAATGATACACTATTCAGAAGAAGTACCTAAAGTTAATTACTCTGATTTTATTAGCGAAAAATTAGGATATGATTATACATATTTATCCAATTTGTTTTCAGAAGTAAAAGGAATTACAATTCAACACTTTATTATAAAACATAAAACATAAAACATAAAACATAAAATAGAAAAAGCAAAAGAACTTATACTTTATAATGAGTTAAATCTTACAGAGATTTCTTACAGATTACATTACAGTAGTGTTGCTCACCTATCAAATCAGTTTAAAAAAGTTACAGGACACTCTCCTTCTTATTTTAAAAAAACAGGAGAGAAAAGAAGAAAAAACCTTGAAAACCTGTGATTTATGTAAGGATTGATTTTAGTTGTGTAATAGATATAGTTTTATTAATAATCATCTTTGTATGAATGCAAATAAGCATTGTTTAAAATTATATAATCATGGAAATTAAGAATAAAGGAGAGCAGAATAAGTCAAATGAGTTTTTTAAATTTAGTGGAGATTGGAGTAAACAATCTAAGGCATTAAAGGTTAAATATCCTAAATTAACAGAAGAAGATGTGAAATTTGAATCAGGAAAAGAGACAGATTTATTTAAAAGACTAGAAGCTAAGCTAGATAAGAATCGTAGTGAAGTTATAGGAGTTTTAAAAGCTAATTATCAAGCGACTCTTTAAAATTAGTTTTTAAATAAGAACCATAACCAAAGAATCGTTTTGACTCAAAACGATTCTTTTTGTGTAAAACATGTGATGCATGTAATTTAAAATAGGTTTTATATAATAAAAATCAATTGTTTTAATGTAACTTATAATGATTTTTAAATCTTTATACCATATGAAAAATAATGAATTTAAAAAATTGATAAGTTATAATATCAAAGACAAGTTAGATTATGTTTCAAATACTGTTGTAATAAAACATATACCATATGAAGAAACAAACGATATTATGGTGCTAGCTTTAGATTATGGGAAAGTATATAAACCAAAACCAACTCCTTTTTCAACATTCATTCAAGTAATAGAAGGAAAGGCAGAAGTGTTGGTTGATGATGTTTTTACTAATTTACAAAATGGTGATTCTATGATTATACCAGGAAATACAGTAAGCACAATTGAAGCACATCAAAGATTTAAAATGTTGTCCATTATTTTAAAAAACTAACGCAGCCATTTTATCATGTGCGGAAAAGCCAAGTGAGAAGAATCTTTATTGTTGTTTTGATGACAAAGTCCCATCCATTCTAGTAAAGGTAACCCTATGTAGTTTTTGTTTTCGAACTGCTCAATAAGCCACTTCGATTGGTTTTTATAACCATTTTCATGAAAAACAACTTCAGGAGCTAGTTGTAGCTTACTTAAAGCCGCAAACGACCATATAACAGTAGCTATTTCGTCTCCATCACTAGGCCAATTTTCGGGCATTCGAGAAGTACCAATGAGATGCCTATGTTCAGGTAATGTAATAGCTATGTGACCAGCTTCGTGTAATAAATCACCAGGATATTGCAATTTAGTTTTATCTACTAAAATTGCTCCTTTATACAATTTTAACCCAGGTAAAAAACAAGTCTCTTCAATTTCTTGAAAAATAATATTTATGCCTATTTCTTCAATAAATGAAGTGATAATATGTAAATGTTTCTCTTTAAACATAGTTAGTTTATAACCAGTTCTTTCTAATTAACAAATGCTCAATATGAGCATAGTGATGGTTACAATGCCAAGCATAAATACCTATATTTTCTTTTAAGTTTACTTCTTCATTTCCATCAGGGTGGATAAACGATTTATTTAATTCATCTTCATTTAAACCTTTCAAGAAATAAGCCCATTTAGCATGTAGTGCTTGTAAGACATCAAGAGAGAGTTGTATAGGAGCACTTTTCGAATCAAACAATTCAGCCCAACGATCTTCAAAATAGGTTTTAATAACCGGTTTATCTTCTGTTAAAGCCCATTTAAAACGAGTATAGGAGTTGTGATGACTATCAGCGCAATGGTGTACTACCTGTGTAATAGTCCAACCATTTTCTCTATAGGGAGTGTTTAATTGCTCATCAGACAGATTAGAAATTAATTTTTTAAGCCTTTCAGGAAAACTTTCTATAATAGTAATCCATTTGGAAAGCAAATTAGAAGAAATTTTATTAGGAATGTTAGGTTTTCCAATAGGATATTTTAACTCTTCCATTATTCTTCTTTTTTTGAAGCTAATTTTTCTAAGTTTCGTTTAGCACTTCTATTCTCAGAGTTTATAGCTAGTGCCTTTTTATAATACATAACAGCATTAGCGGTATCTTTCATTTTAGTATAAGCATCTCCAGTACTATCATAAGTGTTAGAGCTATTAGGGTATAGTTCAATATTAATTTTAAAAATATTAATAGCATTTTCAAACTCATTACTTCTAAGATAGTGATATCCTAATCTATTTAAGTTACTTTCTCTAGTTACTGGACTTAAACTATCTTTCTCTTTAATAGCTTTGTATCCTTTTAATGCAGCTTCAAAATTACCCTCAGCTAAGTGTTCACTAGGTGTTTTTTCTCCTTTTTTTAGCATTTTAAAGACATATTTTTCTCCTTTATGTTCACGTTTTTCAGCTAATTCAATTTTATTTTCAGAAGTGTTAAAAATGAGCTTTTCATTTAATTCTCTGACATAAAAAGAAGAATCATTAACTTTTAAAGGTGCTAAATTTTGATTACGCCATTTTATAAGTAACTTATTGTCCTTGTCAAAAGTAACTTCTATAATTTCATCAGCATTAAAATAATAGCGTCCAGCTGCTTTTTCTATAAACTCTGGTGAGTTTGTTTTAGATGTACAACTGATAATTAATACTAGAAGCGAAAGGAGTAAAAATTTAATTTTCATTTTTTAATTTGGTTGTAAGTTAAGAATAATATCTATAAGACGATTTAAGTTTAAAAAAGTTACAATTTATATTTTTTATAACTTCTGTTGGCATAAGAATTGACTTATAGAGGGTATGATAAACACTGGAATTGTTATACCTTCTTGTTTGTCAGTAGTTTATGATTTTTAAAAATATGGTTTTTGTTTAAAAAATGTTTAAACGTGCCACTATGACAGAATAAATAAGATATGAGTAAATCAAAAATATTACATTTAGACAATTTGTCGCTTCAAGATGTTTTTAATGAAGATTCAGAATTAATTCCATTATTAACACCAGAAGATGAAGAATTAATAAATAAAGAGAGTATCCCAGAAGAGTTGCCAATTCTTTCGTTACGAAACACCGTTTTATTTCCTGGAGTGGTAATACCAATCACTGCAGGTAGAGATAAATCTATCCAGTTAATTAAAGACGCAAACAAAGGAGATAAAGTTGTAGGAGTAGTTGCACAAAAAAACAGTGAAGTCGAAGACCCTGGGCTAGATGATATTTACCAAACTGGTGTAGTAGCACAAATTTTACGAGTGTTAAAAATGCCTGATGGTAATACTACTGTGATTATTCAGGGTAAAAAACGTTTTAAAATTGAAGAAATTACACAAGAACAACCTTATTTAAAAGCAAAGGTAAAAGAAGCTGTTGATGAGCGAGAAATTGATAATCAAAAAGAGTTTGATGCAATTATTGATTCGATTAAAGATTTAGCATTAGAGGTAATTAAAGAAAACCCAATGTTGCCTTCAGAAGCGTCATTTGCGATAAAAAATATTCAATCTAGTTCATTTTTGGTGAATTTTATTTCATCAAATATGGAGTTAAATGTAGTGCAAAAACAAGTATTGTTAGAAAAAGACAATTTAAAAGAGCGTGCATTATTAACTTTAAAGAATTTAGATAAAGAACTTCAAAAATTACAGTTACGTAATGATATTCAGTCTAAAACACGTTCTGATTTAGACAAACAACAACGTGAGTATTACTTAAACCAACAATTAAAAACCATTCAAGATGAACTAGGTGGTGTTTCTCATGAGCAAGAGCTAGATGAAATGCGCAGTAAATCGAAGTCAAAAAAATGGAATAAAGAGGTTGGTGATACATTCGAAAAAGAGTTAAGTCGTTTAAAGCGAATGAACCCTCAAATGGCTGAATATGGTGTACAGCGTAACTATTTAGAGTTAATGTTAGAGTTGCCTTGGGGAAAATATTCCAAAGATAAATTCGATTTGAAAAAAGCTCAAAAAATATTAGATAGAGACCATTTTGGTTTGGAGAAAGTGAAAGAGCGTATTATAGAACATTTAGCTGTTTTAAAACTACGTGGTGATATGAAGTCGCCAATTATTTGTTTGTATGGACCTCCAGGAGTGGGTAAAACATCATTAGGTAAATCGGTTGCAGAAGCTTTAGGTCGTAAGTATGTACGTATGTCTTTAGGTGGTTTACGTGATGAAGCTGAAATTCGCGGACATCGTAAAACATATATAGGAGCAATGCCAGGGCGTTTAATTCAGAATATTAAAAAAGCAGGAACCTCTAATCCGGTATTTGTATTAGATGAAATTGATAAGTTAAGTCAAAGTCATCAAGGAGATCCTTCTTCAGCAATGCTAGAAGTGTTAGACCCAGAACAAAATACAGCGTTCTACGATAATTACTTAGAAGTAGGATACGACCTTTCTAAGGTGTTATTTATAGCTACAGCTAATAACATTAACCAAATTCCATGGGCGTTACGTGATCGTATGGAGATTATTAATGTAACTGGTTATACTATTGAAGAAAAAGTAGAAATAGCTAAAAAATATTTGTTTCCAAAACAATTAAAAGAGCACGGACTATCAAAAGAGCACTTAACAGTTGGTAAAAAACAAATAGAAAAAATAGTTGAAGGATATACTCGTGAATCTGGAGTTCGTGGTTTAGAAAAACAGGTTGCCAAAGTAGTTCGATTCGCAGCGAAATCTATTGCGATGGAAGAGGAGTATAATGTGATTTTAACAAATGAAGATATCGAAACCATTTTAGGTCCAGCACGCTTAGAACGTGATAAATACGAAAATAATGATGTAGCAGGTGTGGTTACTGGATTAGCTTGGACAAGTGTTGGAGGTGATATATTATTTATAGAGTCTATCATTTCTAAAGGAAAAGGGAACTTATCAATTACTGGTAACTTAGGTACCGTTATGAAAGAGTCTTCAACAATAGCAATGAAGTACATTAAATCAAATGCTGAGGAGTTTGGTATAAACCCTGAAGTGTTAGATAAATATGACGTACATATTCACGTACCAGAAGGAGCTACACCTAAAGATGGACCCAGTGCAGGTATTACAATGTTGACATCATTAGTATCAGTGTTTACTCAACGCAAGGTAAAAAATAAATTAGCAATGACTGGTGAAATTACCTTGAGAGGTAAGGTGTTACCAGTAGGAGGAATTAAAGAAAAGATATTAGCAGCTAAGCGAGCTAATATTAAAGAAATTATCTTATGTGCTGATAACAAAAGAGATATAGAAGAAATAAAAGAAAGTTACTTAAAAGGATTAACATTTCACTATGTAAACGATATGAGTGAGGTGATTGAAATAGCGCTTACCAAACAAAAGGTAAAGAATGCTAAAAAGCTTTTATAACTCACACTCTTAAAAGAAACATCCATTATAATTAACTATAATGGATGTTTTAAATTGTTCAATTTTACATTGCAAGCACAGCAATCTTACCTTTACAAACACAGTAACCTACAGAAGAATCGTACACACGTTCTTGACCTCTTAGGCATGCAGTTGGTTGTGGCCCCCAGTTATCTGGATTATTGCACCAGTAAGGAGAACCAGGCCCTCCTCCGTTAATGTTTTTTTGTGCTGTTTTATTTAAAACATCTCCAAGGTTTAAAATTGATTTTAACATGGTTAAAAAATTAAAATTTCCCTTACTCTTTTAAATGCTTTTCAGGTTCCGCATTTGTAAATATTATAATTACAAATATTGTGTGTTTGGTGTAATAAAAGAAGTTTTGTAAGTGACTATTTAAGAAAAAAACAGGTATTATTTAAAAAAAATAGCACCTTCTTGTTTTGGTTAATATGCTGTTTAATAGGGTTTTATGTGTTGTTTGTGTGAATTGAAGTATTTATAATATAAAACAATCGATAAAAAAAATTAACTTTACCTAATAAACTAAAAAAATAAAACTTATGAAGTGTTTACCTATTGAGTTGTTAAAGAAATATGAGTTAACCTCTAAAGAAAAATCTAAAATATTTGCAGGAGACCCTATAGTATTGCCTGAAGATTTAGATTCAGGTGGTGGGTTTGGAGATCCTGATACAGATGGAGAAGAAGATTGTTTTAATCTACCAGCAGGATCAGAAATTTGGGATAAATGTGAAGACAATAAAATAAAAATTTAAGAATTAGCTTAAAAATTTATAACTCTTTATTAATTTTTTCTATAAATTGATAAGGAGTTATTCCTATATATTTCTTAAAAATTCGAGTAAAAGATTTAGCATTTTTGTAGCCAGCTATTTCACAAATAGCCTGAGTAGTATAAGACCTAACTTTCTTATCATTACTAAGTAGTTTGATAATGTAATTAACTCTCAATTCATTTGTATAATCATTAAAGCTCATTTTTTTATGTTCTTTAATGATTTTAGATAGGTAAGTGGTATTGGTTCCAATTTTTTTTGCAGCGTTGTATAAGTTAAACTCCTCTTCTAAAAAGTATTCCTTTTCCTCTATTTTTAAAAGACCATTGATAATTTGTTGATGTTGCTCATCTTTTATTTTATAGTTATTAGATAATGAGAATGATTTTTCAGTAAGATCTTCTTTTTTTGAAATTTTGCTCAACAATTCGTCTAGCTTTTCATTTGCTCTCTTTTTTTCTTTAGAGTTTTTAGCTACTAAAAAACTAATAATAAGTACTATGGTTAGTAAGCTGACTACTAAGGATTTATAAAAATAGCTCTTTTTAGTGTTTTTTTCTTTTAAATCTTTTATTTTTTGATCAAAATCAACCTTATAAGCTTCTTTAAATTGCTTTTTTTCTCTTGAAGATACTTTCGTATAATTATTTAAAAAACTATTAAAATAATATTTAGCAGAATCTATTTTATTTTGTTTAGAATATATTTCAGATAAGTAATTAAGTATACTCATATAGTTATAATCTAAAACAGCATCTTTTTTGATGCTTAAAGCAGATAAATAATTTTTTTTAGCCTTTTCTATATCATTTAGCATGTAATAATTATAGCCATTGTTGTAATAGCTTTTGTACAAGTATGATTGAGACTTACTTTCTTCAAATAGTCCTATACTTTTTTCAAGATAGGTAGTAGCTATAGAATGTTGTTTCTTTAAACTATATAATGTACCTAAACCATAATAAATTTTGGCTTTGTAGTACTCGCTAAGATCAAAATCTTTATTTTTTAGAATTGAGTTATAGTAATATAAAGAAGAGTCTGATGCATACTTATTTTTTTCAGTGTCTTTTTTATATAATGTAGCATAAATAGCTGCTACATTTAATATATTTTTATATTTATTACTGTAGTATTTTTCAGCAAGTGCTTTCTTGTCTCTTTCTATAAGGTTTAATGTTTCTTTTCCTTTGTTTATAGCTTTATCAAATTCTTCCATATCTTGATAAATGAGTGCAATATTTCCTTTTATCTTAATGGTTCGCTCAATGTCATTAGCAAGAGAAGCAAAGTTTTCTGCAATAATATAGTTTTCTATAGCGGGTTTAATTAATTCTCTTCTTTTATTAGTGTTGCCTAAAAGTATATGGATATCAAAAAGTATAGGAAAGTTTTTTCTTGTTTTTGGAACTTTATGGAGGTATTTGTTTATGCTGTCTTTGTAAAAAGAAACATCTACTGATTGTTTTTCACGTGTTTTTAAATACTCTATAGCTGCATAAGCAAATGCTTTATATGGTATGTTGTTTGTTTTTATCAATTTATCCATATAAAATAAAGAACTATCGATACCAATTTCTCTATACTGATAAAATTTTTTTTTAAAATTTTCTAACTCACTTTTTTTGTAATCATTATTTGTTTGGCTAAAACATTGAGATGATTGAGATGAAAAAAAAAACAATAAATAGAGAAACGAAAATTTTTTTAACATGACTTTTTTAAGAAGTTATAAAATTTATATGACTGCAAAATAAAAATATTTAATGACTTTGGTTATCAAAAGATACTAATTCTATTTGTTTAAAACTAATTCTATTTGTTTAAATAGGCGAGGGTGTTTTAGTGTATATATTATGAAAATTCTTTGTATAAGGGTATAGTTAAATAATAAATAATTTAATAAAATACTTTTTATAAGTAAAAGACGTTGTTGTTTTAGTTATATTTAAAAATTAAAAATAATATCAAAACTTAAACCCTTAAACTTCATGAAAAAAATTCTTTTTTTAACAGGTCTTTTGTTTACTGTAGTTTCATATTCACAAATTGAATTTATTGAGACTACTAAAACAGAAATAGTAGGTAAAATAGAATATGTTTATTTAGAGAAAATAGGAGACAAAGCTTATAATTTTTACTATAAAAATATAAATGACCCTATTCATGAGTATGTTAATTTCTCATTTAAGAACCTAGATAATGATGTAGAAAAACTATATCAAATAATTATAAAAGGTTTTGAAGAGAATCCAAGAGATCCATATAAAATTAAAGCAAATGGAGATGTAATTTGGTTAAAATATGCCAAACAAGATGGAGTAGTTTTATTGCAAATTCAGCAATATGTGAGTAGAGATCCAGATGTTATGACAGTTTCTAAATTACTTACTTATGAAAATATAAACAGACTATTTAATAAGTAAATAATATTCTTAAAATAAAAATAGCGGAGTTTTAAACTCCGCTATTTTTTTATAATGTCCCGTCCTGAAATAAGTTGACACAAAATCTACTTATTTATGAATAGCTCAGAAAAACAAAGAGAGAAACGTACTCAATGAGATACTTACTACCATATTATTACTTAAATGGTATCCCATAACCTTCCTACTATACGGATGTTTTGGATTGTTGAGATAAATACTTTTTTCTGATAGCTGTTGCATATTGGCTGTCAGAGGTGTTAATCATATTGTTTAAAATTGTATTCTTAAGTTTTTTATTCTCTAGTTCTCTCTCCAATCGTTTTATCTTTTGAGTTGGGCTTTCTTTATATTTTGGCGTTTGATGATGTTTTGGGATACTCTAGTCTAAGGTAACATGTTTTCTAAGCCAATCCAAAACAGTGCTTCTTCCTTGAATTCCATAAGTATTTTGAGCTTGTTTATAGCTTAACTCACCTTTTTCTACCTCGGCTACTAAGGCTAATTTAAAGCCTAAATTATAATCTGAGTTACAAACAATAGAATTATACATCTATTCTGATAGAGGACTACAGTACAGCTCTAAAGCCTATTAATCAGAATTGAACAAACATAATATAAAGCCTTCTATGAAAACTGGTTTTGATTGTTGTTAAAATGCTTTAACTTAAAGAATTAATAGGGTTTTTAAAAACAAGAACTCTTAATTTATAAATGTAAAAAAGATAAGGAATTAAACCTTTTAATAAAACAATTAATCGATTCCTACAACAAACAAAAAACCAGTGAAATTCAATTCACTGGTCTAATATTTTTTTAAACTGTCAACCTATTTTATGACGACTCATTAAGATTAGGCAGCTAACTAATTATTTTTTTTCTTGGTTTTTGAAAGTATCAAATTTATTTGTTGTTTGCTTTGGCCAACTGTTATTTGAAGTATCAATATCTGCAGTTTCTAAGTCAGGGTCAACAACAATACTTTTAATTTCTTGTGAAGAAGTAAAAACTCTGTATACTTTACTTTCATCTTTGTTCCATATTTGTGCTGGAAAAGTTTCACGTTTCTTAGTGCCATCAGCATAGGTTAATTCTACTATAATTGGCATAACTAATCCACCTGGTTTTTCAAACTCAACCTGATACATGTAGCTAGGAATATTTTTTAAGCCAGCTTTTTTATCAGAAGGTAAGCTGTTAATATAGGTTTCTATTTCTGATTTGTTAGCACCTTCCTTTTCAGTGGTTAAGTACACTAATTTACCTAACTGTGCAAAATAAGAAGGATATTGTTCTTGTAACTTCTTAGTTTTATCATTTGGTTTATTGGTTATGTATAAAGGTTTAACCTCTTTTATACCAATATCATTATAGTCAGTTGTGTAAAACCAACCTCTCCAAAACCAATCTAAGTCCATACCAGAAGCATCTTCCATAGTTCTAAAGAAATCAGCAGGAGTAGGGTGCTTAAACATCCATCTTTTAGCATATGTTCTAAAAGCATAGTCGAATAGTTCTGGTCCCATAATTGTTTGACGTAACATGTATAAACCAGCGGCTGGTTTCGTATATGCATTAGGCCCAAAATTATGTACATAATCACCTTGAGACATAATTGGACTTAATTTGTCTTGATCTAAACTCATGTAACGAACAATATCTTTAGGTAAGTTACCAGTGTTAAAGTTGGGATCGTAATCTAATTCAGCTAAAATTTCTACAAAAGAATTTAAACCTTCATCCATCCAAGTCCATTGACGCTCATCAGAGTTTACAATCATAGGGAAGAAGTTATGACCAACCTCGTGAGTAATTACTCCAATCATTCCGTTTTTAACTCTATCAGAATACGTTCCATCAGGGTTTGGGCGACCATAGTTAAAACATATCATAGGATACTCCATTCCTTGACGCTTCGCGTGAACAGATATTGCTTTTGGGTAAGGGTAATCAAACGTCATTTTAGAGTATTCATCTAAAGTATTTGCTACAACTCTAGTTGAATGTTCTTCCCATAAAGGGTTTCCTTCTTTTGGGTATAATGAAATAGCCATTACATCTTTTCCGTTAATGTTAACTGCCATAGCATCCCAAATATATTTTCTTGAAGAAGCAAAAGCAAAGTCACGTACTCTATCTGCCTTAAAATGCCATGTTTTAGTTTGGGTAGTTGCTTCTTTTTCGTTTGCTTCAGCTTCAGCTTGTGTAACGATAAATACAGGGTTTTTATAAGACTTTCTGGCTTTTTCAAAACGTTTACGTTGCTCTTTTGTCAACACATCTTTTTCGTTTTGTAAAGTACCCGTTGCTTCTAATACATGGTCTGCCGGAACTGTAATTTTAACGTCGTAGTCACCAAACTCTAAAGCCCATTCACTACGTCCCCAGAATTGCATATTTTGCCATCCTTCAACATTGTTGTACACACATAGTCTCGGAAAAAATTGAGCAATGGTATAGTTTTTATTTCCGTCAGGAAAAGATTCAAAACCAGAACGTCCACCATCTTCAACAGAATTATTGATTAAGTAGTTCCATTTAATTCTAAACTTAAAAACTTCACCCGGAGCTAGTGGCTTTGGTAAATTAATGCGCATCATTGTACGATTAATAGTATGTGACAAGTCTCTACCATCTGCATGTTTTACTGCCTCGATGTTAAAACCAAAAGCTTTAGGTTTTCCCATATTGTCACTCACAAACTTATCAGGAGTTTGGAAACCACTGGCTCCCTTAGATACTGCTAATGGAGTTTTAGAGTCAGGAGCTCTCATGTTTTGGTCTAATTGTAACCATAAATACTCTAAATGGTCTTTAGAATTATTGTGGTAGGTAATATCTTCGTCTCCATACAATCTATCGGTGGCTTCATCTAAGCGTAAGTTCATAACATAGTCAACTTTTTGTTGTGTATATGCATGACCTGGAGCTCCTGATGCTGTACGTTGATCATTAGGAGTCGCTAAAACATCTTTAAGTTGTCGGAACTTGTTTTGATCAGTATGACCTTGTTGGCGTTCTTTTTTTGGAGCTTCTTGGGCAAATAAAGCAGCTGATACAAAGAGCGCTGAAAATAGTAGTGTAGAATATTTTCTCATTATATGGTTATTAGTTTTTTTTAAAATAAATGAGCGGAAAGTTAATGAAATCTTATTACTAAAAAAGAAGTTACATTAAAAATTTAACAAACCTTTATCATTTTTACTAGATAAAAATAAACTTTTTCGTTTTCTTTTAATTGTTGCTTTAATAAGATTCTGTTGGTCTGGGAAGTGTGCTACTAAAATATTGTTTTCTATTTCTATTGATTTTGGCTGTGAAATATTTTCTATTTCTAAATAAAAATAAACGATATCTCCATCGTATTCTTTACCTATAAAATTATAGGTTTTTTCTTCATTATTAATAGTTACTTTAAAATGCGCTTTTAAATATTTATAAAAATATTCATTAATGTTCACTAATTCATTTTTCGTAGCAATTTTCAAGTTTGTATTGTAATCTTTATTTATGGCAATCTCAATATCGTCCATAAATACATTCATTATCATTTGTATACTTTGCGTATCTTCTTTATACTCAATTTCAGTTAAAGCTACGTAGTATTTATGTATGGTAAAAGATACTAAAGGAAATAGTACTAAAAGAATAAAAAATTTTTTCATGTTGAATTGAAAATCAATTATTGCGCCAAATTAGTGTTTTTCAATAATTTTAAGGTAGCCAGTATGTTCTTTTCTAAATATATTAATCACTTTTAATACTTCACGGTTTTGATATAGTTTTTCTATTCCTAACGGATTACAGTATTCAAGAAAGTGGTAGTACTTTTCTACAGGTATTTTTAATTCAACAAAAAAGAAGTCTTCTCCTAGTTCGTTTAGCAATTTTGTAGGCATACTCTCTTTAAAAGCTAGTTCTTTACGCAGTTTCCATAGTTGTTCAGATTCTTTAAAAGGAATCGTATTAGTTGTGCCCATTCCTTCAAACTGTGCAGTAGGATCAACTTTAACCACTGGAGGTTTTACATGTTTGTTAATGTGGTCGTCTGAATTATAGTTATTATAATTAACGTTTGAAAAATTGGTGGCTTTACTGGCAATTTCTTGATTTTTATCGTGGGTTACTTTTGTTAAATCTTTGGTAAGCTCACCAAAAAGTTGATTCTTTTTTAATAAGACTTCATCTAACAGGTAGTCTTGTTTTTTAAGAGTAGTTCTTTTTCTGTAAGTATTAAAATCTTCTTTAGTTAATTTTTGATAAATAGTTTTATGACCTATACTACTGTATCGAATCGAATCGGTAGGTTTTGCAAAAAGTTTATATTCGCCTTCCTTATTAGAAAAGGTAGCTTGCTGTGTTGAAAAGTTAACAATATGAGCATTTTCTAGCTTACCATCTTCATCATAAATAATTCCGAAAAGTGTTTTTCGTTCTTCTTGTGAAACTACTATTTGAATTTGAGATAAAAAAAATATAAGGATTAGTGCTTTTTTCATATTTACCTATAGGTTTGGTTGCTTATTCCTAAAGGTACAAAATATTTTAAAAAAGAGCGATTGAAAAAATATATATAGAACTATGATAGTTACTGATAGTTTTTTGGGTTTAATTCTTTAAATATTTCTGATTTCTTTTGTAAAAACTCTATCATAGTAACTTCATTATTTAAATAATAATAGTTAAAATTATTAGCTTCTTCAACAAAATAAATAAATCGATTAACATCTTCTTTTACTATTTTTAGTTCATGAGTTATATATATATGATAGTTGTTACGAATGTTTTCTATTCTTTTTTCTTTATCTTCTATTGCTTTTAGCTTCTTTAGTTTTTTTGTTCTACCTGAAATCCAGTTTAAAAAAGGATCAATAGGTATTCCTGCAGAACTTGACATAGCAGTATGTAATCTCCTTTCGGCTGGAGTAGGTATTCTAGAACCTGCAAAGGGCAGGTTTAATGTTTCAGCGTTTATTTCTTTTTTAGATTTTATGTGTTTGGTATCGGAAGAAATATATCCAAGCAAATTATGCTTTTTTACTTCAACTTCATCTAGCTCAATAGGTGTTTTTTTTAATTGAATGTAATTTTTTTGTATCCCGAAATGATTAATTTTTACGACAAAGTTTTTAGTTTCATAGCCCACAAACGAAATTTGTAAAGTATCATTTACTTTCGCCAAAATTCTAAACTCACCATTATTGTTAGTAAAGGTTCCTTGTTTAGTGTTTATGTTAATAATATGTGAGTTAGAAACAGTACTTACCTCATCTTGTACGGTAGCATAAAAAAACTTTCTATTTTCTTGTGCGGTAATGCCTACTGTAATAAAAAGTAGAAGAGTAATGAGTAGTTGTTTTATCATATAATTAATTTTTGGTAACTCTTATGTGTTCATTCTCTAGTAGATAAGGAGAGGTTTTACTATTTTCAATTAAAACAGCGGTAAGCTCTAGAACTTTATTTTTAGTGTACAAGTTTATAATTCCTTTAGAAATACATCCTTCTAAAAACTGATTAATTTTTTCTTTCTCTATTTTTAGTTGGTATACAAAAAAGCCATCGGTAAAGTGTTTTCTAATTTTTTCAATGTTTTTATCTTCAATAGTTATCTTTTTTAATTGCCTTCGTAGTTTGTTTGTTCCGTTAAGTGCATTAATAAGCCCTGTTAAACTAATTGCTACTCCTGATTGAATTTTTACTGTTTTTTCATCTTTTGGTTTCACATTTGCGTAGGGTAGTTTTAAGGTTTTAGCATTAATAACAGGAGCGTTGGTATGTATATCTTTATCTACCTCAAAAATACCTGGTTGTTTTTCTAACACTACTTCATCAAGCATGTGAGTTTTACTATTAACAAAAATTACAATGTTTTTAGCTTTTATATGTTCTTTGGTAATGGTTACCTCTTTATACTCTAAGTTTAGGTGAGAAATTAATAAGGAGTTATTTTCTGCTGCTAAAATTTCAAAATATCCATTTTCGTTTGAAACAGCCCCCAGAGCCATTTTTTTATTAATAATGTGCACATCTTGTGTTGCAATACTATCTATAAACACAGTACCCATAATAATTTTAGGCGTGTTTTGAGCAATAATTACACAAGAAAAGGAGATAAAAAGAACCAATAACAATTTTCTCATATCACAAATAAACCACCAAGTCTTCTTAAAAATGTTTTAAGAACATGGTAAATTTTTGTTAAACAAACAAAAACCGCCTAAAAAGGTTACTTTTAGGCGGCTTTGTAATTTTAAGAGACAATAGAAATACTATCTTTCTAAAATAATAGTAGAAGCTCCTGTTACTACAATAAAGGAGTTGTTTTTTACCTTATTTTCAGATAAATTTCGTTTTAACACCATTTTGTTTTTAGAAAACCATTCAATAGTGAATTTTGATTGTATTGCACCATTATCACCTTTTTTAAATATTAGGTTTTTTCCACTCACTTTCCATTCACCAGTACTTAAACCTTGAACAGTGTTTGCTTCGTGCTTTGTAGTTTCTGTTTCATCATTAATCACAGTTTCCGTAACTACATTAAGTGTCCCCTCAGTAGTATACACATTAGGGTTTTGTGAAAAATTAAAAGAAAAATTATACTCTTCTCCATGAGTAGTAATTGACTCATTTTCATAAGACGAATCAAGTGATGTAACTTTTGTATTAACCTCTGAAGTTAAGCTAGTTAAATTCCAAACACCCTCTATATCAGAAGTAGAAACATTAGAGGTTGGTATTTCAACAGAATCAGAACAAGAGAATAATAATGCAATTGTAAAGATGAAAAATATTTTTTTCATAATTTTATATGATTTTTTTGATTTATTAAACTGTACCTATCAAAAACAAGCGTGATTTAAATTACCCTACTTTATTTATATAAAATTTTAGTTTTTTTAATAACTGTTATATTTGTAATATAAAAACGTGCACAATCCATTATTTTATAAATAAGCATTTATAGTAGGTTGTAAAGTATGTATTAAACATCTACAAAAAAAGAAAACCATTACAACGCATAACAAAGAAAAAATGAAAAAATTACTTATCGCAAGTACCTCAACTGTTCACGGCAGTGAATATTTAGCTTATATTTTACCAACCTTAACTAATTTTTTTAAAGAAGCCTCTACTATATTATTTATACCGTATGCACGCGCAAGTGGTAAAACCTATGATGAATATACTGCAGTAGCCCGTAAAGCTTTTGCTACAATTAACAAAGAGGTAAAAGGGATTCATGAGTTTGATAATACGAAAGAAGCTGTTCAGCAAGCGGAGGCTATATTTACAGGAGGCGGTAATACGTTTGAATTGGTAAACCAGTTGTATAAAAATAACATTATTTCAGTTTTAATAAAGGCTGTAGAAAACGGAACTCCGTATTTAGGTACTAGCGCAGGAAGTAATATTTGTGGAGTAACGATGATGAACACCAACGATATGCCTATCGTATATCCACCAAGTTTTAAAACTTTAGGGCTTATTCCGTTTAACATCAATGCACATTATTTAGACCCAAACCCAGATTCAACCCATATGGGAGAAACTAGAGAAACCCGTATTAAAGAATACCATATATTTAACGAAACCCCTGTGTTAGGCTTACGTGAAGGTAGTTGGTTAGAAGTTAACGGAGATTCAATGGTATTAAGAGGAAACTATACAGCACGTTTATTTAAGCAAAATGAAGAAGCGGTAGAGTTGGCTACCGATACAGAAATTACGCAGTATTTTTAACACAGCAGCAATAAAAAAAAGAGTATCGCTTATAAAAAACTCCAAACCTTAATGTTTGGAGTTTTTTTAGTATTGCCTTGTTTAGCGTTATTAAAACGATGTTTACAAACCTTATAGCATTGTGTAAGTAGTTGTTATGTTAAAATTTTCTCAAAAAACACCAAGCTTTTTAAAAAAAGAGTATTTTAGTTTCGCTATAAGAAAAAGGTATATAAAAGTAAGTTGCTATTACTATTTCATTGTTTAATATTTAGGTATCCTTTTTTAAAAATTAGCACCAATTTACATAGGTGAGGCTTGCAATGTTTTTTCATTTAATGTTTAAACATGCACTTACCGTAAATACTATTGAAAAAGTAACGTAATTTAAAAATTGATATTATGAAGTATTATTTAACTGAAAATAGATTAACAGACGAAGCCAACTACACAGCACGTGTATTAACCGAGCGTACGATTAACCAAGATGAGCTTATTGAAAAAATGTTAAGCAAACGAAATTTAGTAAGCAAAACCGATATTGTGGCGGTATTAAACTCGTATTACGAAGAAATTATAGAATCTATAGAAGAGGGCGATAACATTAACTTACCTATGGTAAACATAGGCTATTCTATTTCTGGAGTGTTTGAAACTGAGGAAGACAGCTTTAACCCCGATATTCATAAACTACATGTAAATTTAAATGGCGGAAAACTTATTAACGAGATAAAAGAAGACATTCCGCTGCAAAAAATAACAGCTCCTATTACCAGTACTTTAATTAATAACTGTAAAGATATTACAAGCCAAACAACCAATACTACCATAACCTCTAACGGATTGTTTGAGTTAAACGGAGTTAGATTAAAGGTTGAAGGAGATAAAGAAGAAATAGGTTTGTATTTTGTTGCAGAAGATGGTACAGAAACCAAAGTACAACACTTAGCTCAAAATGGTTATAAAAAAGTAATAGGGCAGGTACCTACTTTAGCAACAGGTACTTATAAAATTAGAATTAAAACACAGGCAACGTATACAGCAGGAATATTCTTAAAAGAGGTTCGTGTTTCAGAATCAACATTTACAGTAACCGCTGCTTAGTAAAGCATATAAGTATACAGGTAAAAGTTCATAGATGATAGTATTTATGAGCTTTTTTTTGTGGGAACCATTCTCATTAGGCTCGGGTTGCCAACCCAATTAGGCTTTGTGCGTTGACCTGATGAGGCTCGGGTTGCCGACCTGATTAGGCTCGGGTTATCGACCCGATTATATTTTTGGGGTTACAAATAGCTAAAACGTGTTGTTTGTAACCTATAAAAAAAGAAAGAACAGCCTATGCTAAAAAAACTACTTTCTATAAAAACTATATAGGCTATCTTTGAAAAAATCATATTTTTACGATATGGACATAAAATTGACAGAACAAGAGAAGATAAAAATCTTAAATTCCGATGATATCTACGGAATAATGCAAAAAATATTACTTCGTGAAAGTAAGATAGACCAAAACCGTGAACACTTTTGGGTTATAGGGCTAGAAAACAACAACCGTATTCTTTTTATTGAGTTAATAAGCTTAGGCACTATCAATGCTACTTTGGTAGAACCTATGGAAGTTTTTAGTCTTGCATTGCAAAAAAGGGCTGTAAAAATAATGTTATGTCATAACCACCCAAGTGGTGAATTAACTCCGTCAGACAATGACAAAAACCTAACAGATAGGTTGATACAAGTAGGTATTATAGTAAATACACATGTAATAGACCATTTAATTATTTCTGATAAAAGCTATTTAAGTTTTGCTAATACTGGGCTTTTACAAGAGTTAGCAAAAAGCACTAAATATGTTCCTAAATATGTACTGGAGCAACGTCTTAAAAAAGAGGCTGCTGAAATTGCTAAACGTAATGAGAAAATAGAAATTGCTAAAAATTTGAAAAGGAAAGGTGTTGATACGAGTACCATTGCAGATTCCACAGGTCTTACTATTGAAGAGGTGGAGAAGCTGCGTGTTAGGAGGGGGAAGTAGTGATTGTTTTAGTTGGTTGGAAGGGATAGCTAGTTTGTACGCTGACTTTTTTCAATTTGTGATTTAGCATTGACACGAAAATACTTTACAACCATAAGAATGAGGGGTGCAATGTGCTTAAAGATAGTGTTGGACTTATTTCTCATAAATTTCATCTTTTACGTAACTCGCATTTAACCAAAAACAATGTTTTGTAAATTCGGTTAACCCTGTTAGCTTGTCGGCAACTGGTAAATCATAAGTGTCTTCTGCATTTCTTGCGTGTGGTCTAACGTGACTTATTCTATTCTTTGTTTTCTTTGGGAAATATGTTTTTCTTATTCCCTTTTTTGTCACTTCTTTTACTATTTCTCCTTTTGAAATTGTCTCAATCATTTTGTCCCAAACTGATTTAGCTTCTGTAATGTCAGAATACGACATATTCCAAAATTTTACTTTTCGTAAAATCAATCTTTTTCCTTCAAATTGATAAAACACAAAGAAAAACTTACTTTCTAAAATATTCTTAAAATCAGAATTTTCCCAATCAGTATTAACCAGTTCTTGATATTTAAAAGTTGGAAATGAAATATCTTCTTTTGGCAAATTATTTTCTTTAAGACGAATAGTCTTAACTATAATATCTGCTTTTTCAAATTCTTCAATTTTTTGCCCGAGTTTAAGTCCAAGAATAGCATTAGTAAGATTTGCAAAATAGCTTTTAGCTTTTGAGTTTAATTCTAAACCTAACTCTTGCTCAATTTGTTTTGCTGATTTTCCGAAAAAAGGTTGAAACTTAGAAATTACAACATCTTCAATTGACTCAGCTAAGTCAAGTATTTCAGGTTGTTCAATTATCTTTCCATAAACCGCAGTTTCTTCTTGAGCGATATTAGCAATTATATGATTTACATAACCCTGTTTAAGTGAATAGGCTCTTTGTTTAGCTTTTTCTTTATTAAAAGGTTGGTCACGATAGGATTTTAAGGCTGTAGAACCTTTTGTACAAGCTCCAAGATAAAAAGTATCTCCTTCCGATAATTCGTGCGCTTTTCCGTCTTTTATTTTTTGATTAATTGTTTCCCAATCGTGTTTGATAATTTTCAAATCTTCATTAGGGTACTTCCAATCATCAACCAATTTAATTATGTAGTCAAGTAAATCTAAATCTTTGTCGTGTAGATAAAAGACTAAAAGCAAATGAGCATTTTTTTTCCAAAACGAACTATTCTCAAAGTTTTCTTTGTGAACTTCAAGATAGTTGATGATATTTAAAACAAGCCTTTCTTTTGAACGAAACTCTCCATTTTTTAAAGTTTTCAAAGGACTTGATTTAAGTTCTATCCCTGCTTCTTTAAAGTCAGGCTCAGCATCTGAATTTGGTTCATAACCAAAATAAAACTTCTCTAATATTTGACCAAAATTTCCTTTTCCTTTATAACCGTGTTTTTCAATTTCAGAACCACAAGCTTGTCTTAAAGATTGTTTTTTAAGCTGTTTTGCAAACTCAATAATTGAATTTGATGAGTTTATATCAAAATTCCTTTTGTTATTCATTTGGCGTAATATCTGTGAAGTCTAATAAATTATTCTCTTCGTTGAATTTGTACTGAATTAATTTTACGTTTTTCCATTCTGTAGAAACTGAAGGTCTTACACCTTTTATGAATTTACGCTCGACATTTTTAAGAAAAGTATCTAAAGCATCTTCTGTGTAACTAAAACCAAGCATAAATGCATTAATCATACTATAATCACCATAAGTGTATTCATTTTTTACCCAATCAACGTATTTCATTAATTGTAGTATGTCTTGAGAGTTAACCACATTTTTTTTTATTTCTACTACTAAATAATCTGAAATCGTTGGTTTTTGATTTTGGATATATTTATAGCCGAAGACATCCATTTTATCCATATAATCAACAGGTTTAAACGGTGAAGCTATAACTTGATGAGTAATATAATCCCAAGAGCCAAATATGTTTATTGCATTTTGTAAATTATTTGTTATTTGATAAATAAGTGATGCTTCAATAGCCATTTCATGTCTTAAACTTCCATTTTTATTATTTATAGTGTTTAAAAAAGGTGCTACTCCTAATTGATAATCAGTATTATTATTTGTTTTTTCTCTTATCATGTTGTGATTAACCCGATAATTACTCCCGAAGGTATTAACATTATTTGGGGTACTAATTGCATCAATGTTTCTTCTTAATATAATGTTTTTAAAAGCTTGATTTTCTGTGTCTGAAAATTTAATAAAGCTTAATTTCCAAAAAGCTCTTAAAATTTTGAATTTTTCTGGCGCAGAAGATAATATTTCGTCCATATCAATTCCATTCTGAAAAAAATATGGAAAAGGTTCGAATGTGCAAATGAATCTATTGTTTACACTGTTTTGTCCATTATCATAAAGTAAATGGTCTTGTATATTATTATATTCTTGATCATATGGAACATTCGCATTGGGATAATTTAGAAATTTACAATTACCATTTATATTAACCAACCTACCAATTCCATAAATTTTTCTGTCAATAAAAAAATAAATATTATCTCCTTCTCTCATTGAAAGATAATCTGCAACTGTTCCTTCTTGTGGAGTATTCCAAGTTCCATTCCAGCCATTTTTTGGTTCTTGTATAATTGTAGAATAAACTCCTTTGTCTATACAATCTTTTAATGAATCGAAGTCAGGTTTATTGTTTTTTTTTCCAATACTAAATAAATACCCTGGCATTATGAATTTATTTGTTTATAAAGTTCTTCTCCTATTTTTTCGATTACACCAACAACTAAAGCATTTCCCATAAAAAAAGCACGTTTAGTATCTGTAATTCCTTCAAGTTTGGTGTGATTATCTGGAAACATATTAAGTCTTTCCAATTCAACAGGTGTCAATCTTCTTAAACCTCTGTCAGATACAACTACGTGTTTAAACCTTGAAGGTGATTTTCCGCCTTCTCCTGTAATTATTGTTCTTGAAGCATTATCAAGAGCGTCTGGATAAATCATTCCTCCTTCACTGTAATTGTATTCAAACCCGTCTTTAGTTGTTCTTTTTTCTTTTTTAGCACCTTTTAGATATTCCCATTTTGGTTTATCATTTTCGTTAATGAAAAATTCAGATGTTACTTCTCCGTTTTGTAGAATATCTCCTAAAACAGTTCTTTCACCATCATAATTTGGTTCTGTCTTAGTAGTGAAGACTTTACCATTTACAAGTAAACCTGTATTTTGAAAAGGAGAGAGCTTTCCGTTTTTGTTAAAATTATTTGTTATTTCAACTAAATCTCCTTTCAGTTCGATTTCTTGAATTGAATTTGTGTTGTTAACAGGAAAAGCATTTGCAATTGTTCCTTTCTTTGTTAACCAATTGATTTTCTCTGCTTTTTGAAGCCTTTTATATATTTCTGTAGACTTATGGTAACCAATAAAGAAAACCCTTCGTCTTCTTTGTGGCATTCCATATTCTGCCGCATTAATTACTCGCCACTCTACAGCATAACCAAGCTCATTTAAACTTTGTAACATAACTGCAAAATCTCTTCCTCTTTGTTTTGCAGGTGATTTTAAAAGTCTATCTACATTTTCTAAAAATAGATATTTTGGCTTGTTCTTTTTTTCTTCTAAAATTCGGTGAATAGACCACCAAAGAACTCCTTTTTTACCTTTTAATCCTTTTGAATTATGCAATGTTGTTGCAACAGAATAATCTTGGCAAGGAAACCCGCCACAAAGTAAATCGTGATCTGGAATTTCGTTTGTTGCAACAGTTGCAATATCTTGATTTGAATGGTTCTCTTTACCAAACTTTGCTTCATAAACCAATGAAGCGTGTTGCATTTTTGTTGAAGGTTCCCATTGATTACTCCAAACAACTTTATAGTTACTCTTTTCAAGTCCAAGGCGGAAACCACCGACTCCTGCAAACAATTCAGCTACTTTTAATGTCTTATTTTCCATTTACTTGGGTTTTATAATATTTGATTTTTTCTTCTGCTACTTTTAGAATTTCAGAAGTAGATTCTGTATATTTTAATTCATCTGCAATTTTTTCTGAATACCAATTAATGGTTAATTCACTTTCAGAAAGTCCATAAAATTTAGCAAGTCTAATGAGTTGCTCCATTGTTGGTTTTCGCTCATTTTTTTCAAATTTACTTATCAGAGATTGGTCAATATCTACTTCAGCCGCAACTTTTCGAAGTATCAATTCTTTTTCCTCTCTAGCGCATTTTAAAGTGTCGCCTAATGTTTTCATTGGTCAAAATTGTTTTAGACAAATATTGTCCAAATTTAGAAAAACAATTCAGTTTTACAACTTTTAATTAAGATTATTTTTTGAGGATTTGAGAAGGGTAAGCTATTTTCATTTTGTGAGGTATGAGTAAAAAAATATATATAAATGTGTCGTGACTTTCTTCTGTTTTGTAGGTAACTTGTTTAAATAGTTGCTTTTAGAGTTATTATTATGTCCTAAAAGGGTGATAAATGTAACTATTGCAATTTTTTTGTTTTTTAATGTCAGCTAATATAACAAAAAGAGTAATTAAATCTAAAAGGTTTTCTTGATAGAGAATTAAGGATAAGTTTTATAACAAAAAAGACTGCCCTTAAAAGCAGTCTTTTCAATTATATATAAAGTTGTTTTATTACGCCTTTTCTTGTCTACGTTCGCAAGCTATTAAAGTGTTTTTTAAGAGCATAGCAATCGTCATAGGGCCTACACCACCTGGTACAGGTGTTATGTGCGATGCTTTTTCTACTACTTCGTTAAAAGCAACATCACCTACCAATCTAAATCCTCTTTTCTTAGAAGGGTCAGCAACACGAGTAATTCCTACATCAATAATTACTACACCATCTTTTACCATATCACCTTTTAAAAACTCAGGAATACCAATAGCAGCCACAATAATATCGGCTCTTTTAGTAACCTCTTGCAGGTTTTTGGTTCTACTGTGTGCTAGGGTAACGGTTGCGTTTCCTACTTTTCTTTTTTGAGATAGTAAAATACTCATTGGGCTTCCTACAATATGACTACGACCAATAACTACTACATCTTTACCAGAGGTTTCAATATTATAACGACCTAACAATTCTAAAATTCCAAAAGGAGTTGCAGAAATGTAGGTTGGTAAGTTTAAGGCCATTTTTCCTACATTCATAGGGTGGAAACCGTCTACATCTTTATCAGGGTTTACAGCCATTAATACCTTTTGTTCGTCAATATGATCGGGTAGGGGTAATTGTACTATAAAACCATCAATATCGTTATCAATATTTAAAATAGCAATTTCGTTTAATAGTTCTTCTTCAGTAGTATCTTCAGGAAGACGAAGTAAAGTAGATTCAAAACCTACACGTTCGCACGCCTTAACTTTTGCATTTACATAGGTTAAACTTGCACCGTCGCTACCAACAATAACGGCTGCTAAATGCGGTGTTTTTTTATCGTTTGCTTTTAATACTGCTACTTCTAAAGCAATTTCTTCTTTAATGTCTGCTGATGTCTTTTTACCGTCTAGTAAAATCATAGTCTTGTTAAGTTTTCAGTATACAGTTTCTGGTAAAGAGTATTCAAGTACACAGCCTTCAGTATACAGTTGTTGTGTTGTTATATTCCAAATTTATTAGGATTGTTAATCATGTAATTGATTAATTTCCCAACTTCTTCGCTTTTGTTTTCTAGTTCTTTCTTCTTCTTAATATCAATATAGTTACATGCTAAAGCAAATTGTTTAGCAACGGGAAAGTTTTTAGTTATTTAAAAAATTTATATAGCTAATTCAACCCCTTTTTTGTATGCTAGTAACGTTTTAAAACTCATAAATACAGCTTACAGAATGCTGTTTACTTTGGCACTGTAAACTAAATAAAAAAAGACAGGCAGAAGCCTATCTTTTTTATATTATCTCATGCCTTTCATCATTTGCATCATTTTTCTTCCGCCACCACCTTGCATCATTTTCATCATTTTGCTCATTTGATCAAATTGCTTCATTAACTGGTTAATTTCTTGTACCGAGGTTCCTGATCCTTTTGCAATACGTTTTTTACGACTCGCATTAATAACAGAAGGCGTACTTCTTTCTTCAGGAGTCATAGAGTGTATAATAGCTTCAATTCCTTTAAAAGCATCATCGTCAATATCAACATCTTTTAAGGCCTTACCAGCACCAGGAATCATACCTACCAAGTCTTTCATGCTACCCATCTTTTTAATTTGATTGATTTGATTTAAGAAATCATCAAAACCAAACTGATTTTTAGCAATTTTCTTTTGTAGTTTTCTAGCCTCTTCTTCATCGTATTGTTCTTGGGCACGCTCTACTAACGAAACAACGTCTCCCATTCCTAAAATACGATCGGCCATACGACTTGGGTGGAATACATCAATTGCATCCATTTTTTCACCCGTACCAATAAACTTAATTGGTTTGTTTACTACCGATTTAATTGATATCGCAGCACCCCCACGTGTATCACCATCTAACTTCGTTAATATAACTCCATCAAAGTTTAATACATCGTTAAAGGCTTTAGCTGTGTTTACAGCATCTTGCCCTGTCATAGAGTCTACCACAAATAATGTTTCTTGTGGTTTTACCGCTTTATGAATGTTAGAGATTTCGGTCATCATTTCTTCATCAACAGCTAAACGACCCGCGGTATCAATAATCACCACATTTTTACCGTTTGCTTTTGCATGCTTAATTGCATTTTGAGAAATTTCTACAGGGTTTTGATTTCCTTCTTCTGCATATACCTCAACTCCAATTTGTTCTCCAACAACACGTAACTGATTAATTGCGGCAGGACGATATACATCACACCCTACTAATAAAACCTGCTTCGTTTTCTTAGTTTTAAGGTAGTTAGCTAATTTACCAGAAAAGGTTGTTTTACCCGAACCTTGTAAACCAGACATTAAAATTACAGTAGGTGAACCTGCTAAGTTAATACCAACGGTATCACCTCCCATTAATTCGGTTAATTCATCTTTTACCAATTTTACCATTAATTGCCCAGGGTTTAACGTAGTTAATACGTCTTGACCTAAGGCTTTTTCTTTTACTGTTTTGGTAAAATTCTTTGCTATTTTAAAGTTAACATCGGCATCTAATAAAGCTCTACGAACTTCTTTTAAAGTTTCTGCAACGTTAACTTCGGTAATTTTTCCGTGTCCTTTCAGCGTATGTAACGCTTTATCTAACTTTTCGCTTAAATTATTAAACATGTATCGGCTTCATTTTTTAGAGGCACAAATTTAGTTATTAGTTGTTAGTTTTTAGCAATTTGTTAGCATATTTTTTTGATTAAATAGTATAAAAGTGTATGTTTTTTTACAATTAGTAAGAATAATAATCTTTTTTGGAAGTTTTTTAATCGTTATGAGTAGGGGAGGAGGCTATACATCATCCGTAAAATGCTTAGGTCTTTTTTTCTTCGCGAAACTCTTCTTTATTGTAACTTTTTGAAGCATTTTTAGGAACGGATAATGGCTTCCAACCTTGGCTCTGTATCATTTTTCCTAAAAAACAATTAGCTTACATGTTAGCCGTAATGGCTCAGTTGCCTATTTGTAGCTTCCGTAACAATGGAATACTCAAAAACAGAACTTCTTATTTTATTAGATGTAAAAACTTTAGTGATTTAGACAGGTTGGTATAGGAATTAATAGAACCTATGATGAAAAAAAACACATTTGAGTCTTAATTATAAAACGGTCAACCTATTTTAGGACGACTTATAAATTATAATAATTAAGACTTTCTTTAATTAGTTTTTCCGAAGCTTTAACATTAATTTGAAAATCTTCATAATCGTTAAGAAGTACAAAGTTAATTTCTCCCCCTATATTCTTTTTATCATGTTTCATCAACTCAAGAATAGGCTGAAAATCATCTTCTGATAAAGTTACTTTACCATAGGTTTTAATAATAGCCTCTTTTATTTCAGAAACTTTATTTTCAGGAAATTCTAATACTTTTGATGATAAGTAAGCTTCGCAAACCATTCCAATTGCAATAGCTTCACCATGCGTTAGCGCTTCTTTTTTTTGGTTCTCTAAAAAATAAGACTCTACACCATGCCCTATAGTATGCCCCCAGTTTAAAACCTTACGAACACCTTGTTCTTTAGGGTCTTCTAAAACAACTTCATTCTTAATTTCTATCGAACGATGAATCAAGTCAACAATATTAAGCTTATCGTTATCTTTAATTTCGTTAAATAACTTAATGTCGTGCGTCATTCCATATTTAATGATTTCAGCAGTACCAGAACGAATTTCTCTAGGAGTTACTGTATGCAAGTATTCAGGATCAATAATAATTAACTCAGGGTTAGCGAATACACCAATCTGATTTTTTAATACGCCTAAATCAACACCTGTTTTTCCACCAACAGAAGCATCTACCATGCTTAATAAAGTTGTAGGAATATTCACAAAATCAATTCCACGTTTAAATGTAGAAGCAACAAAACCACCTAAATCAGTAATCACACCACCACCTAAGGTAATCAATAAGCTTTTTCTATCAGCCCCTAACTCCGTCATTACATTCCAAACTCCCATACAAGTTTCTATGTTTTTATGAACTTCACCAGCATCAATTTGAATAACTTCTATGGGCTTATCTGTAGCAAATAATTGCATAAATCGAGGATAACAACAATCTAAAGTATTGTCATCTACTAAAATAAAGATAGAAGAATAGTTTTTATTAGAAACTAAAGAAGTTAATTCATTATAGCCTTTTTCATTAAAATGAATAGGGTATGTTGCTGCATTAATTGTGGTCATAAATAACAAAAAAATATAAGGCGAAATTAAATAGAAAAAATTAAAATATATCAGTCTACTCAATTATATTTGTCTCAATAAATAAAGATATAATATTACCTCGATAATGGGACTTTTTGACAATACAGAAACTGCTTTTAAATTAAAATCTGACTCAGAGTTAGAACGTGCGTATTTTTTGTTTAAAATGATTCAGAGCCAACCAATGGTTCGAATAGGAACTACGGTAACAAACTTTGCTTTAAAAGCACACTTACCAGTTGAAGGTTTAATTCGCTCAACAGTTTTTGATCATTTTTGTGGAGGTGTAAGTGAAGATGATTGCTTACCAAATATCGAAAAAATGTATAAAGAAACTAACGTACATAGTGTTTTAGATTATTCAGTTGAAGGAAAAGAAACCGAAGCACAGTTTGATGATGCTTTAAGAATGACCTTAAAAACAATTGATTTTGCTAAAGAGAAAGAATCTATTCCTTATGCTGTTTTTAAACCTACTGGTTTTGGTCGTTTTGCTTTATATCAAAAATTAACTGAAGGAAAAGAGTTAACCCCAGAAGAGAAAGTAGAGTGGGATAGAGTTGTAGAGCGTTTTCATACTGTATGTAAAGCAGCGAAAGAAAAAGATGTTCCTTTATTAATAGATGCGGAAGAAAGTTGGATGCAAGACGCCGCAGATGATTTAATTGAAGAGTTAATGGAAATTTATAACCAAGAAAAAGTTATTGTTTTCAATACACTACAAATGTATCGTCATGATCGTATGGATTATTTAAGAGCTTTACATCAAAGAGCACACCAAAAAGGATACCATATTGGAATGAAAGTTGTTCGTGGAGCCTACATGGAAAAAGAACGAGAAAGAGCCAATGAAAAAGGTTATGAATCTCCTATTTGTGTCGATAAAAAAGCTACAGATGATAATTATAACGAAGCAGTTCGTTATATGATGAATCATAAAAAAATGGCAATTTTTGCTGGAACTCATAATGAAGAAAGTTCTTATTTGTTAATGGATTTAGCCAAAGAACATAATATAGCACCTAATGACAAGCGTATGTGGTTTGGTCAACTGTATGGAATGAGTGATCATATTAGCTTTAATTTATCAAAAGAAGGATATAATGTAGCAAAATATGTTCCTTTTGGTCCTGTTCGTGATGTAATGCCATACCTTATTCGAAGAGCAGAAGAGAATACTTCGGTAGCAGGACAAACATCAAGAGAACTAAGTTTAATTAAGTCAGAAAAAGCACGTAGAAAGCTTTAATGAATACTGTTGATGAAATAAAAGAAGCCGTCTTCAAGAATAAAAAAAGATTAGCTAAAGAGCTTCAAGAAAGTAGGGAGCTTGTGTATCTTGTTAGAAAATCATTAACCACTTCATTAACATCCGAAGAAAAAGCAAAAGTAAAAGAACAAACATTAGATATTTGTAAAGCAGTACCAGCTTTTACTGTATTTATGTTACCAGGAGGTGCATTGCTTTTGCCTTTACTTATAAAATTAATTCCAGATATTCTTCCTAGTGCTTTTAAAGAAGATGATGAAGAGCTAAATAAACCTAATTTAGAAGAGTAATTTACTTCTTAAATAAAAAAATAAGCCTAAAAAATAATTTTTAAATCACTAGAAAAAGACATTAAAATTTGTTTTTATATAGCGTCAAATAATACATTAAGAATTCGTGTATAAAAATTCATAATTCCTAAATAATAAAACACTACTTTTGCAGCTTCAAAATAAGCAAGAATGCAATCAATAAGAAATATTGCTATTATAGCACACGTTGACCACGGAAAGACAACCTTGGTAGACAAAATTATAGATCAAGCTAAAATTTTAGATGACCGTAAAGAACGTACAGATTTATTATTAGATAACAACGATTTAGAACGTGAACGCGGTATTACTATTTTATCTAAAAATGTATCAGTAAACTATAAAGGGGTTAAAATTAATGTAATTGATACTCCTGGGCACGCCGACTTTGGTGGAGAAGTAGAACGTGTATTAAAAATGGCAGATGGAGTTTTATTATTGGTTGATGCTTTTGAAGGACCAATGCCACAAACACGTTTTGTATTAGGAAAAGCAATCGAATTAGGATTAACACCTATCGTAGTAGTAAATAAGGTAGATAAAGAAAATTGTACACCAGATTTAGTTCATGAAAAAGTGTTCGATTTAATGTTTGCTTTAGAAGCAAATGAAGAACAATTAGATTTTACCACTATTTATGGGTCAGCTAAAAATGGTTGGATGAGCACTGATTGGCAAGATCCAAAAGAAGATATCATCGATTTATTAGATGCTGTTATCGAAACAATTCCAGAAGCACCTTATCGTGAAGGATCAACACAAATGCAAATTACATCGTTAGATTATTCTTCTTTTAAAGGTAGAATTGCGATTGGACGTGTATATCGTGGAGATTTAGAAAGAAACAAAGATTACATGCTTTGTAAAGCAGATGGAACTACGAAAAAAGTGCGTATTAAAGAATTACACATTTTTGAAGGAATGGGTAAGGCAGAAGCAGAACAAGTTCGTAGTGGAGATATTTGTGCAGTAACAGGACTTGATGATTTCGAAATTGGTGATACTATTGCTGATTTAGAAGACCCAGAAGCATTACCAAGAATTGAAGTAGATCAACCTACCATGAGTATGTTGTTTACAATTAACAACTCTCCTTTCTTTGGAAAAGAAGGTAAGTTTGTTACTTCTCGTCACTTACGTGATCGTTTATTTAAGGAAATGGAGAAGAACTTAGCTTTACGTGTTGACGAAACCGATACAGAAGATAAATTTAACGTTTTCGGACGCGGAGTATTACACTTATCTGTATTAATAGAAACCATGCGTCGTGAAGGTTATGAATTACAAGTAGGACGCCCCCAAGTAATCTTAAAAGATATTGAAGGAGTTAAGAGTGAACCATATGAAACATTATCAATAGATGTTCCTGAAGATGTAGCATCTAAAGCTATTAACTTAGTTTCTTTAAGAAAAGGAGATTTATTAGTAATGGAGCCAAAAGGAGATTTACAACACTTAGAGTTTACAATTCCTTCTAGAGGATTAATTGGTTTACGTAATAAAATATTAACAGCAACTGCAGGTCAAGCTATTATAAACCATAGATTTAGTGAATACGGAGAATTTAAAGGAGAATTCGCTGAAGAATTAAAAGGAGCAATTATTTCATCAGAAACAGGAAAGGCTACTGCTTATGCAATCGACCGTTTGCAAGATAGAGGGCGTTTCTTTATCGACCCTAACCAAGAAATATACAAGGGTCAGGTAGTTGGTGAAAATTCAAAGTCAGATGATATGGCTGTTAACCTAATTAAGGGAAAAAAATTGACCAACGTACGATCTTCAGGTAACGATGATAGTGTTAAAATTGCACCAAAAATCGATTTTTCTTTAGAAGAATGTATGGAGTATATTAGAGATGATGAATATTTAGAAGTAACTCCAGAGAGCTTACGTATGCGTAAAATAAACTTTGTAAAATAGTATTATTGTATATATTATATAAGAAAGCCACCTAATTAGGTGGCTTTTCTTTTTTGAAAAGGTTATAGACAATATTATTTAAGGGATAGTGTTAAATTCTTCATCAATTTTGATATTAATAATAATTATTTGTCGAATTTAGAGGTGTCCTAAAAAAAGGAAGCCTACATAGAAAATTAGAAAAGATGATCAAAGAAAAATATCAATGTTTGCTTGAAAAACTAAAAAGCTTAGACGCTAATGTGCCTATAAACTTAGTATTAAGTGGAGGGGCAGAAAAAGGTGTTGCCCATATCGCTTTGCTAGAAAAATTAGAAGAGTTAAATATTAAAATTAATGCTATTTCAGCTTGTAGTTCAGGATCTTTGGTTGGAGCTATGTATGCTTCAGGAATGAGACCCAAAGAAATTCTTAACTTTTTTAAATCTACTGAAATATTTCAGTTTACTTGGATAACAATTGCAAAACCAGGAATTTTTAACTCTTACAATTATGCAAAGTTGATAAAAGATAAGATAAAACCAACATTTGAAGATTTAAAAATACCTTTAACAGTTACCACAACTAATTTAAATAGAGGAGCAACTCAATATTTTTATGAAGGAGACTTATTAAACCCTGTTTTAGCATCGTGTGCTATTCCAGGTTTATTTAATCCAGTAAAAATAAACGATATGTTATACTCTGATGGTGGAATTATAGATAACTTTCCAACTACTCCATTTAAAGATTCTGAATATCCTATAATAGGTAGTTATGTTGTGTATCCTTCGAGTAAAAAGAGTGAAGAATTAAACACCACATTAAAGGTTTTAGCACATACTTCTAAACTATTAATGTTATCTTCAGAAGAATATAAGTTTTTTGATACTTATGCTACTATTTGTTTTCCTCTAGGAGAGTTTAGTGGGTTTAGCACCAAAGAAGTAGATGCTATTTATAAAACAGCTAAAAACTACTTAGAAGAAAAATTAAGTTAGCGTAAATAGTTGGTTTATCTATTTTAGGTAGCTATTTTTTGTGCTATTAGTCCAGAGTCATACGGGTTATTAATTAAATAGTCTATATCTTTTATGTTCGTCTTGGAATCTAACCACATATTCTTAAACATTTTTGGTATTTGTAGAGGCATTATTTCATATAGGTTATTGATGGAACTAAACTCTTTTGTAGCTTTAATGTTGATTACCGAACATGTTAAAAAATCATCATTAGTAGTATTGTATATTCCAGCTAAATAAAAAGGTTCTTGATTGCTTTTTTCAACTAAATAATTTTCAATCGTATTTCCTACCATTTTATGAATATAAAACCCTGTAACAATTAATAAGCACCTCCTAGAAAATAATGCTTCTTTGAATAAGATATTTTTTTCAAGATCTTCTTTTCTCACATGTAGTGTATGTTTTATTTGCTGAAACTTACTCCAATTTTCGGTATAATTCTGAGGTAAAATACCCCATATACCTCGTGTAATTTCATTAGGGTTATCCATAGTAATAATATTTACTGTTTGTTCTTTTAACCCGTTAATTTTACGTCTAGGTTTGTGTAAGTGAGGGTACTTAAAACTTAATCTAGTAAATTCTTTAATTCTTTCCTTACTTGCTATGTTTGATAATTTGTAGCTCATTTATTAATAATCTATTGCTCGTTAAAAGTAAAAATCATGGTAACACCAATGACTAAACAAGTTAAAACTACATAGAAAGCTATTCTTGTTACCATTTTGTTAAATAAATAAGAGTTTTATTGAAACCTTGAATACTTACCCCTTATTTATACAAGGTTAAAATTTACAAAATACTTTTCAAAGAGGCTAACCTCTTTGAAAAATTCTCTTAAAACTTCGTTTAGACTTTTTCATCCCAAAGATTTATGTGGGTTATATTTGTTGTAATTTTCTCTAAAAATTTCAGGCTGTAACCTTACCTCTTCGAAGTTTTTGAATAAATATGCGTAAATAACATCTTCCCTAAAGGTTTTATTAAACTGTTCTACATATCACATTTTGTGATGGTTTTTCTGGTTGGATATGGTTTATTTCAATAGCCTCAACAGTACAGAATTCAACAAGTATCTTAGATAGAAATTTTAGATCATTATCAACACGTATTTTTAGTGGTTTACCATAAACTTCAATGGTTTGTTTTAAGTGACTAATCACTTGAATCGATGGCGTTGAAAAACCTGAACATATATATAATGCTTATCTGTTATTATCATCAATGATATTAAATACCTTAAAGTGTCACCCTGTAACAAGACTATTGGAAGGTAAAACGAAAAAGGAAGCATTTATTTTTAATGAAATTGCTTTTGCAAAAATGTTTCATGAAATAAGTAACTAACTATAGCAGTTAATTACCTTGAATTCTAACCCAAAAATCTTTTAATAACTGTGTTGCTTTTTCACTATTTCGTGGTACTTCATTTATAACAAGTTTATTGTTTTTTTTAGTAATTTCAAAACTAAAAACAAATTGTTGAAAGTTAGGAGCTGCACTTAGAAGACCAAAACGTAAATCGTTTAGATATAGCAAGTTGTTTTTTTCTGAAATAGTATACCAACCTTTTGTTATTTTAATAAGTCTTTTTACAGAAGTGTAATTACTATACTTGCTTAGTAAATGATGATTTTTAGGGTAGGAATAAAATTCAATTGGCTTAGTATCAAAAAATGAGTAATACCCTATTAAGTATGCGTCTTCCGTTTCTACATTTGCAGACCATAAAATAGTGTTAAAAGGAGTAGGCTTCGTTTCAATTTCTTTATAAGTAATTTTCTGTTCTTTTAAAGCTTGTGTAAATTTACTATAGGTAATTCCTTTAATAATAATAGTAAGTAGCATATAAGAACTACTCACAATAAGTCCTAGATTGTTATATTTTCTCCTTTTTATATTCCCTTTTGGTTGAAACATTGCCATCAAGAGAAATACTAAAAAAGGAAGTGTGTATAGAGGGTCAATTACAAAAATATTTTTGAAAGCTAATCGTATATCAAGAGGCCAAAAAAGTTGCGTTCCCCAAGTAGTATGAGCGTCGAGAATAGGATGTGTTAAGAATCCCCAAAACATAAGTTGTGCCCATTCTTTAGTGGAGGCATCTTTTTCATACAAAGAAATAAGCCAACCAAAAAACCACCCCAAAACAATAGCAAAAAACACAGAGTGTGTAAAACCTCTATGTATTTCAAGAGCGGTAACTGTATCAAATAGTTTACCTATAAATACATCCAAATCAGGAATAGTACCCGCAATGGCTCCATACAACATTGCTTTATTTCCAACTTTTTTTCCTAAAACAGCTTCTCCAACAGCTGCTCCAAGAATAATTTGAGTAAGTGAATCCATAGTGTAAAAATAAACTAAAATACAGTTGAAAGAAAAGTAAGAAGTATTATGTTTTATTTTAAATATTAGTTACTGTTAATAATGAGATACCATATCTCTATAGGCGTTAGATTAAAATTATTTTTTACATTTGCCTACAGTTTAAAATCTACAAATGTAACTTGTTATGAAAAAATTGCTTTTTGCAATCGTTGCTATATTAATAGTATCTTGCAATGTATTGCCAAAAAAGAAAACATTGCACTTAGCTTCTTCACCTATAGAGTTAGGGGTAGTAGGAGAACAAAGTTATTCCATTCAAAAAAAAGCCTATCGAATTTTTGGAATACCAAATTATAAAAAAAAGATTAAAGTGTCTGCTGTTGTTAAAAGGTTTGATAAAACAATCTACAATAGATATTTAAAATCAATAAAAGAAATATCGAGCAAAAAAACGGTGAACTATGTTGATTCTATAGCTCAAAAACCAACATTTGTAGAGTTGCAAATTCTTGACAAAGTAGGGGTAGTAAATGCTATTAATCATGAAAACACAGAAGTTTACAATTACATAAAAAGTAACTACAAGAGTTCGTTAGTTTCTAAAGTGAGAGTAGTGATGACTCCATCAAATTTCGAAAAAATAAAACAGGCAAACGCTTTTTATTTACAAACACTTCAAGGTAAAGAACAATATTTGATGATATACCAAGATGGAAAGCTTGTAGATAAGCTGAACTTGTATGGAATGGTAACATTTGGATACGAGTTGTCTTCATTTTGTTGGGAGTTAACAAATAGAAAAAAGATGCAAGTATCAACGTTACTTAGTGAAGGACAAAATTGTAATGAAAACTCCAAGAGAAATCCTAATGATTTATTAGAAGAATTAACCAAAAGTAAGTTTAAGTTTTAAAGACTATAAAAAAGAAAAATTAATAAAAAAAAAGAACAAATATGAAAAAGTATATTTTTATAATAATTTCAATATTATCAACCACCCTGTATTCTCAAACTACTGAATTAACCGCTTTAGGAAATTATATTTGGAATAGTACAGATGAACCAAAAACATTTTCAAAGAAGCTTCAATTATCTTTTGTTAACGCAGCAAATGGGTTTCCCTCATATGGAACGGTTTTGGCAGGAGGGACGTATTCAGTTACACAAGATGGAGGTGTATTTCAATTATATTTTCCATATGGAGAATCGTATGATGGAAATGCGCCAAAAATACGATTAGGTAAGTATCATAATCAAGGATGGAGTAATTGGGAAACATTTTATACATCCGCTAATGCAAATAAGAGCGATATTGATTGGAATGTGAAATCTCTTAATGCAAATAACTTGGTTTTTGATAATTCTTATTCAGACCCAAGTACTTCCCCAAATAAAATTACTCTATGGAAAGGGGGAGATAATAATTATTTTGGTTTTGGAATTAGTAATAGAGACTTAGATTATTTTAGTCAATACAATCACCGCTTTTATACAGGATATAATGGTACTCCAGGTACTGAAAAAATGGTAATTACTTCTTCAGGTAATGTTGGTATAGGTACTATAAATCCAGATGTAAAATTAGCGGTAAATGGAATAATCCACTCAAAAGAAGTAAAAGTAGATTTAACTGGTTGGCCCGATTATGTTTTTAAAAAAGAATACAACTTGCCAACGTTACAAGAAGTGGCAAAGCATATTAAAGAGAAAGGCCATTTAGAAAATATTCCGAGCGCTAAAGAAGTAGAAAAGAACGGAGTGAAGTTAGGAGAGATGAATAAAAAGTTACTTCAAAAAATAGAGGAGTTAACACTGTATACATTGCAACAAGAAAGTAGACTAAAAAAACTAGAAGAAGAAAATAAAAATTTAAAGGATAAAACCAATAGAATAGAGGAGTTAGAAAAGAAAATGACTGCTATTCTTAAGAACTAAAAAGAAGACTTGTGATTAAAAGAATTAGTTTTATAGTATTCTTCGTCTTGTCTGGAGTTGTTTTTTCGCAAAACAATATTGAAGATAAACGAATTTTGGAGTTAAGAGAAGAACTCAATCAGTTAGCGGTTAGTGTACCAGGATTATTAAAACCTGTAGATTTTAACATTAGTGAAACTCAATTACCTACCTTTATTAGGTCGGTAGGAAAAAATAGCGAAGTTAATATTAGTGTTGACACCCAAATAAAAGATATAAACTTAACACATTCGTTTTCTAATGCAAAAGTTATAGATGTGTTGTTGTATTTGTGTAAGGAGTATAATTTAACGATAGATTTAACTGGAAATATCATTTCTTTTAGCAAGATTCCTCAAAAAAAAGAAGAAGTAAAAAAGTATACTCCGAGAAATATTCCTGTAACCTATGACAAGAATAAAGATCTTTTTACAATAGACTTACAAAATGATACCCTAGCGATAGCTTTTAAAAAAATTACAGATATAACTGGGAAAAACATGGTTTTTTCACCAGGTTTAGGACATCAAAAAATATCAGGTTACATTAAAGAAAAATCATTTGAAAGTGCTGTTGATAAACTAGCATTTTCTAACAACCTTAGGGTAACTAAAACTAAAGATAATTATTATTTATTTGAAGGTGTAGAAGAGAATATTACCATTTCTAATGGTAGGAGAGGACAAACAACTCAAAAAAAACAGAAACCAGCTAGGTACAGAAATACAAACTTTTATTTTAAAGTTTTAGACTCTATTGATAAAAAATTAGAGGTAGATTTTGAAAACGTTGCCATTGAGTCTATTATCAAAGACATTGGATACGAATTAAATATAAATAGTTTTACAAATGTGCCGCTAGTCAATATTGGAACAGCCTCAGTAAAAGCAAATGAAATTACTTTTGATAATTTACTTGAAAAAGTTTTAGAAGATACTGAGTATACATTTAAAGTTGAAAACGAAATATACTTTTTTGGAAAAAGAGAGCAAGCGTCTTTAAGAAACTCAGAGATTATTCCATTAATGCATAGGTCAATTGAAGTAATGAACCAACCAATGCAAAGTAGAAGTAGGTCAAATTTTGAAGGTAATTCAGGTTTTTCTCAAAATAACTTATATAACAATAACAACAACTCCTCTTTTAACGGAAACCAAAACTTTAATAATCAACAGTCGAGAGTTGGTAATAACTCTTATCAACAACAAAGAATAAGTACAACTAGGAGTCAACCTTTTAGTCAACATCAATCCAAATCGGAGGCGTTAGTAAATATTCTACCAGAAGAGTTAAAGAAAGATTTAGAAATTTCAACAGACATCGAACACAATGCCTTTGTCGTAACAGGAGATCAACAAAAAATAGAAAAATTTAAAGAATTTATAAAAAGGATAGACAAGCCAGTACCTGTTATTTTAATAGAAGTAATGATTTTAGAAGTAAGTAAAACCAATACATTAAGTGCTGGGGTCGAATTTGGGTTGGCAGAAAACACAGTAAAAGATGGTGGTCAACTATTTTCATCGACAGATATAACGTTAGGAGCTGCAACTATTAATAAAATAATAGGAGGTTTTAATGGGTTTGGAACATTAAATGTAGGAAAAGTAACCCCTAATTTTTATGCACGTATTCACGCAATGGAATCTAACGGAAATGTAAAAATTAAATCAACTCCAAAGTTATCAACTCTTAACGGACATAATGCAACGCTTTCTAATGGAGTAACATCGTATTATGCCGTAACAAGAAGAGATGTTATAGGGTCTCAAAACCCTCAAACAACAGAAATAAAAAATTATTACCCGATAGAAGCAAACCTTTCAATTTCAATTAGACCTTTAGTCGCAGGAGATGAACAAATAACGTTGAGTGTAAATGTGCTACAATCTAATTTTAATGGTGAGCGTATTGATCCTGAGGCTCCTCCGGGTATGAACTCAAGAGAATTTACGTCAACCATTAGAGTTAAAGATCAAGAGGTTGTTATATTAGGAGGTTTGGAAGAAAATGTAAAAAATGACTCTGGTTCAGGAATTCCTTTTTTAGCAAGGATTCCTATAATAAAATGGTTATTTAGTAAAAGAACACGAACTGCTTCTAAATCTAGACTATCGGTATTAATAAGACCCACTGTTATTAAGTAAATGAAATATAATAGTTTAAAATATGGTACTATTTACGCAGCTATTGAATTTACATTCGATGCTGATGGTAGTGAGTGTATAAATTATTTGAAGCTACATAAAAAGAAGAATGAACTTGCTGTTATAGAAAGCACTTCATTTATAAAAGTAGATGAACTGTTAACATTTATTAAAGATACATTGTTACCTACTTGTATTGTGTTTAATAATAAAAACGTAATTACAAAATTGGTTTCATTAACCTCTTTATTAGGTAGAAAAAATGAAGTAATCCAGTCAGTCTTCCCTAACATAAGTACAGACGATTTTTTTTATGAAGTCTATAAAGGAGAAGAAAAAGGTTTAGTTTCTATTGCTAGAAAAGACTATATAAATAAAGTACTAGCGCTTTTTGTAGGGACCAAAATAAACATCGTAGCTTTTTATTTAGGAAACGGAATCGTAAAAAACATATCTTCATACATATCAAAAGAAACAATTTATACTTCCAATTCAAAAATTACTTTTAAAGGAGAAGAGTTTTTAAGTATTGAAGACTATAAAGAGTCTAATGAAAAATATGATGTAAACGGGGTGGAACTATCAAGCAGAAATTTACTTGCTTTTTCTGCAATTTTAGATTCTTTTTTTAATGTGTTAACCTCCATTGAAGCTAATAAGGAAACTTGTGTGAAAGCTTTAAAAGAGGAGTTTGTAAAAAAAAGAATGTTTTCTAAAGGATTGCTAATTTCATTAATTTTTCTTTTGGTTCTTTTTTTAATAAACTTTTTTTTCTTTAGTCATTATAATACTGAAATTCAAAAAGTAGAGAGTGAGTTATCGTTATTAAAAGATAATAAAAATTTTATTGAAGAACTTAAAGTTAAAACAGAAGATAAAGCAGCTATAATTAATAATTTTAACTCGGTGTTAGAATCAAAAATTTCATGGTATGTAGATGAAATTTCTTTAAGAGTACCTGACAACATATTGTTAAAAGAAATAACCTTTCAACCACTTCAAAAAAGTATAAAAAAAGAAAAAGAAATTTTATATGAGGAAGATGTTTTTGTCATAGAAGGAGAAGCTATTGATAGTTATGAAATATCAAAATGGGTTGATGATTTAGCAAAAATAAAATGGATTGATGATGTGATTGTAAATGATTTAGAAAACAAAACAGCCCGAAAAAACTCTTTTACGTTATTTATTACAATTACTAATGAAAAAGAATAACTCAAATAGAAACCTAATACTCTTAGCTGTAGGCTTTGTAGTGGTGCTTTTAATAAGTTATCCACTAACAATACAAAAGACGGTTCAATTAAAAAAAGAGTATAGGAAAGGGCAACAGCGATTACAAGATGCAAAAAATGCAGACCAACAAATAAACACACTGTTACAAGAGAATAGGTTTTTAGATTCAATTTTAAAAGCAAATGATTTACAAGTAAATGCTTCGTTTCAACAGTTGTTGTTAAATAAAATAACAAAGTACACTCAAGATAATTCTAGCTTAAAGCTTACATCTTTAAGTTCACCACATAAGTTTGAGTCAAAGCAAATTAAAGAAACGTATATTATTGAAACCAAAGGTAGTTTTACAGGATTGTTAAAGTTTTTACATTATTTAGAGAACCAACGATTAGGAGAAGTTACCTCAATAACTTTCAAAAAAAATAAAAATTACAGAAAAAATACTTTTGAGTTGTTCTTGAAAATTTATTTACAAAAAGTAAAAACAAAATAAAAAAATAGTTGTATAACTATAAGAAAATATTATTTTTGCTGCGGATTTATAAGAAAACAAATAAAATACTATGAAAAAAATTGCTATAGGTTTAGCCTCTTTGGCTTTAATATTGTCATTATTTACTTTTTTTTATTCACAAAACACCTCTGACTTGGTGTATGTAGATGTAAATAAATTATTAGACGGTTATAAAAGAACCAAGGTAGTTCGTGCTGAATTTGAAAAGAAAGCAAAGGTCTTAAAATCGAATGTAGATAGTTTGGTAACTGACTGGCAAAAAGAATTAAAATTGTACGAAAAAGAACGTTCAGGGTATTCAGCTAAAGAGTTAAAGTTGAAACAAGAATTGTTAGGAAACAAACAACAGCAAATAAACAATTATCAACAAGCTATTCAAAAGCAAATTCAAGAAGAAGATAAAAAGTCAACCCAAACAGTAGTAAACGATATTAATGACTATGTAAAAGAATTTGGGAAGGAAAAAGGGTACAAAGTTATTTTTGGAGCCAGTGGTTCAGGAAATATAATGTACGCCGATAAAAGCGCTGATTTAACAGAAGAAGTATTGTTGGGGTTAAACTCAGACTTCGAAGGAAAGTAAGAAGCTAGGGGGAGAAAACTATACTATTTTGCTATGAATCGTATTTATTTACTACTAGTACTTATATTAATAAGTAGTTGTACATCTAAAACCTTTGAAACAAAGGAAGAGATGTGGAAGTACTTACAAGACAAAGATCATAACTATTTACAAGAGAAAAATGTAAATGGCTATGATTTTTCGTTGCTATACAAACCTACAGACTTGTTAGTAGATCAAGAATTAGGTGATGAAATAACTTCAGAAAAGGTAGTGAAACTAAGAGAAAAGTACAGTCGCTATATTTACTTTACGTTGTCAATGTCAAGAGACAATAAAGAACTACTAAGTACTACCCCAAGAAACCGACAAGAATTTGGCGCTATGGTAAATGAGTTAGCTTTTGGAATGGATAAGAAAGTACATGTGTTTACACCAAAGAAAGATACCTTAGACTTATTGGATTACGTATACCCTAGAATGTATGGAATGAGCAGAGCCACCACAATGCTATTTGTATATCCTAGAGAAGAAAAATATTTACAAGAAGAATACTTAAACCTCACCATAGGAGATTTAGGAACCTATACAGGAGAAGTAAAGTTTAAAGTACCTACCAAAATTATAAAGAACGAACCAACAATAGAGTTTTATTAAAAAACAAATTTCTTGATTAGTCATTTCGAATGAATATGAGAAATCTAAGAAAAGTATCAAAGAATTAAAGTTTAGAAAAACTACCGAATATGATAAAGAACAAACAAACCAGAAGAACCATTGCGATCTTTTTCTTGCTGAATTTTTTAAGCACACTATTTCCATACAATGGATTGTATGCAAATAACAACGGACCTAATGCACCAGAAGCTTCAGGGTTTGAACCTGTTAACGCTACTGATATGGTGAATTTATCTTCAGGGGATATGGCTTATGTATTACCACTATTAGAAGTAGATGGATTTCCTATTACTTTATCATATCATGCGGGTATCCCTATGGAAATGGAAGCTTCATGGACGGGGCTAGGATGGAATATAAACACAGGAAGTATAGCAAGAGGAGTGGTAGCAACACCAGACGATTGGAAAAATGGAAGGAGGTTGAATATAACTTACCTGCATGGTACTACAAAAAGTTATTCTGTTGATGTTGGAGTAGGTATAGGTAAAGCAGCATCGGTAGGAGTAGGTTTATCTTGGGGACCAAATAAATCTCTCTCAGGTTCAGTTTCTGCTTCAATAGGTATAGTAAGTGTAAGTGCAGATACAAATGGTAGAGTAGGAGCTTCTTTAAGTGCTTCAACATTAACAAAATCTTTAGGCTTTAAAGGTGCTTTTGATAAAATTTCAGAAGAGGCTCTTAGCTCAGGAGTAGGCTTTGGAGGCTCATTATCAGTGAGTAATAAAGGAGGTTTTTCAGCAACAGCAGGGTTGTCTTCTCAATCTAAAGGGCTTTCTACAAGCATGGGAGTTTCAATATCTGGTCAAGGAATAGGTGGAGCTTTTTCTATCGGAGGGAACAATGGTGTAAGTGGGAGTAATGCTTTAGGAGGGTCTGGGAGTATGAATATGGGTAGCTTTTCAGCTGGAGACTTTAGTATTAATACTAAAGGGATTTACATACCTATTAATATAGGTATTTTAAGCTTTGGTTTTGGGTATCAAAAAGTAGATATAAAATTAAGAAAGGCGTATAATAAATTTGCATACGGTAGTTTATACTTAAATTCGGAAGACTTATATAGTGATTATGCAGGATTTAATAACAGTTTAGGAGAGTTAGCACCAGATAATGTTTTTAAAGATTATCAAAAAAGAAATAGAATAGGAGATGCTTATGAGCAAATAATACCACAAACAGAGGAGGAGTTTATTTCAGATTACAGAAAACAAATCGAAAAACTGAATTTCACTTTCGCAGGTTATGATTCTTATAATATAAATGCAACTGGTGTTTCAGGTAGTTTAAGGCCTATTATTGGAGAAAATTCTGTAATTATTGGTGAAGGATATGATGGAGGATCAACATTTGAATACAACAAAAAAGCTAAAGTTTTTTATCATAATTCTTATAATACTTTAAGGTCAACAAAATCAATAAACAATAACCTCTATTTTTCTTTTGATGGTCAAATTACAGAAAATGCTATTGTAGGAAAAGGAAATTTTATCAATGCTACAGGTTCAAGTGATTTGACACTTGGAGATTTTATTAATAATTATGGGAATAAAATTCAAAGTAGACCTAAAGCAGGATCTTTTATAGAAGTGTTTAGTAATGAGCAAATTGATAATGGAGCAAACATTATTCATCCATCTTCATCTTTTAATGAAAATGGAAATAAAATTTCAAGATATAGTTTAGGTTATCAACCTAAAGGAATAGGAGCTTATAAAATAACGACACCTGATGGTAAAACATATCATTTTTCTCAACCAGTCTATCAATATGAACAAATTCAACATAATTTTTTAAAATTTGAAGACGCAGACTGGAGAAGCCCATATAACTCACAAAGTAAACGAGAAGCTACTCCTTATGCAACTCATTGGCTGCTTACAGCTATTACTGGACCAGATTATGTTGATAATGGTAATAAATTTCCAGATAAAGATGATTTAGGATACTGGGTTCGATTGGATCATGGGCAATGGTCAAGCGCTTATACATGGAGAAGTCCATATGATACTAAGATGTACACACAAAAAGGTACAGCAAAACATTATTCAACGTATGTAGATAATGAAGTTGAAAAATCAGACCCAGGTCATTTTATGCAAGGAAGAAAGGATCTTTATTATTTAGATAAAATAGTTTCTAGAGAAAGAATAGCATATTTTGTAAAGGATATAAGATATGATGCCATAGGTACAAATGCTCCTTATATTTTTTACCCAACAACAAGTACTTCTCTTTGGAATAATAATATAGGTATTGATTCAAGTGATTTTAATGATGTTTTGGAAGGGCCTACTCCAGTTAGAGAATATGCAAGGTATGAAAAAGAATATCAATTAAAATTAGACAAGATTGTTTTAACCAAAAATGATGAAGCTTTAAATGTATCATCAAATGCTTCACAAAAAGCATTCAAAGGTTTAGAAGTTAAAGAATTAAATAATCAGTATGAAGTAAATAGTTTTTTTGAATCTAATTTAGGAGGAAACGCAAAGGTTCATAAATTACATCAAAGTAATAAAATTATAGATATTGATGATTTTATAAACTTTGATTATGAAAATGCTTTTAAGGTAATTAAGTTTAATTATGACTATTCTTTAGCATATAATACTCCTAGTTCTGATCACCCAAATAACCCAAATAAAGGAAGGTTAACTTTAAAAGAAATCGCAACCTATGGTAGGGGGATGTTTAAAGGAGCCAAAGAACACCAATTATATGATTATTTGCCTCCATATAAGTTTTCTTATTATAAAGGAGGAAGTGAAGCAACTGGAGGAGTTGTTTATAAAAGAGATGAAATTGATTTAACAAAAAAAGAAATAGAAAGAGCCAACGTCGATAATTGGGGCTTTATTAATGGAAAAGATGGAAAAGGAATAAATAAAATTGATGCTTGGAGTTTAGCTAGCATAAAAAATCCACAAGGAAGTACAATCGATATAAAATATGAAGAGGATGACTTTAAAATCGAAGCGTTTTCAAGAAGGCATTGGAGTAAAAATTTAGCTTTTAAGGTTTCAAAAGTATCATCTAATAGATTTAAAGTTCAAATTCAAAACCATGCTAATATCTCAGATTTAGCAAAAGTAAAGGATTTTAATGATTTTTTTGAAAAAGGAGAAAGGGTATTTCTTGATCTATATTTGTGTTATATGGATGAGGAAGATGATTTTGCTGATTGGAGTGATAATGCAAGAGGAGCAATCGATATAAGAGCAGATGATATTGTTACTGTAGAAGATATAAAATATAATTCTAATGGTGTTCAGGTTATGACACTAGACGTTTTAGACACAGGAGAAGCATTATTGAATAGTACAAATACTGTTGGAGTTTATGGAGATAGAACTCCTAATTTACCTCTAAATTGGTGGTTTGATGATGTGGGTAGATACACTACATCATATTTTACTTGTGAATCAATGTCAAATGATGTTCCTACAGAGGATTGCCCTTATGGTAAGTATTCTACTTATGCTAAAGATAATAATTTAATTAGAAATCAGTGTCCAGGAGATTTAGATGGAGACCATTATAATTTAGTTTATAGGTTGTTAGCCAATAAAATTGTGCCAGGTAGTAGTGGAGGAGGACTTAGAGTTAAGGAAATAGTTGTTAAAGATGAACAGAATAATGAATATATTACCGAGTATGATTATAATGATCCTTCAACAGGTAAAACATCTGGTATAACATCTTTTAACCCAGTAAAAGGGGAGGTGTTTGTTCCATATCAAAATGAGTTACCAGGTCCTGGAGTAATGTATGAATGGGTCACGATGAAAGCTTATGGTAAGGAAAAAGGGATAAAAAAATTAAACACCAAGATGCGTTATCATTACTATACGTTACAACCAGTTTGGGATATATTTGACCCTAATATAGTAATGAAAGACAAAGATGGGCAGCCTATATTTGAAGGAAAAGTAGAAGAGGTCAACATGTCACAGAGTGGTGTTACTGCAAAAAAAATAAATATAAAGAAGAATCTTTCTAAAATTGGACAGTTAATTTCTACAGAGGAATTTAATGAGTATGATCAATTGTTAAATAAAACTGAAAATTTCTATAAGGAAAGAACAGGAGAGGTTAGTGAGACATTTACATCTATGAAATCAGTATTTGATTTTAGTACTGATAATGAAGGGAATATTAAAGATCATTCCTTGGGTATTTTGAAAGGAAGATATTTGACTTTGTCTTCAAAATCTGAGAAAGTTCATGCTTTAAATAAAATAGATAACTATGCATTAGGAGCAAAATCAACAGTAGAGTACTTTAAACCAGATGCTTACTTAGGGACATATACAGAAATCCAAAAGACTAAAGCAGATGGAACAAAAGTTAGAGAAACTAAGTATCCAGCTTATACATTTTATTCTGAAATGGGGTCTAAAATTGAAAATCCATTAAATAAGAATATGCTAACACAAGAGGCAATGAATGTTACGGCAGTAGAAGTATCACCAAACGTATGGAAAACGACCAATGCATCAGTAACTACATGGAATAATGAATGGATTTATAGAGATATATATGGAGAAGAATTAATGCCAACTTCGTCAAATGAGAAAATATGGCGTAAGCATAAAAACTTTATTTGGAAAGGAACGGTAGATGAGCATGGAACATATGGTAAATTTCTAAACCAAAATTCTTTTAATTGGGGTATAGGAGCTACACAAATAAATGCAGAATGGGAAGAAGTATCGGAAATAACTCGTTACACGCATTTTTCATTACCAATTGAGGCGAAAGATATAAATGGTAATTACGCGTCCTCTAAAATGGATACTAATTTTAGTAAAACTATAGCAGGAGGAAATGCTCAATATACAGAAATGTACTATTCTGGTTTAGAAGAGTATGATTCAAGAGGAAAGGAAAGTGAGTTTGTATTTGAAAATACGCAGTTAAGTGACACAGCTCATACAGGAGAATCTGCAGTAGTCGTGGGTACAACATCCAAAGCATTTAAGCTTACAATTGATTCTAGAAACGGCTCTACTTTATTAGGAAAAAAGTTTAGACCAGGAGCTTATAAAGTTTCGTACTGGTTGTATACTCCAGACAGGGAAGAAGAAGACGTGCCTAATTCAAGTTTAGTATATGGAACTCAAAATATAGCTTCACAAGAAAAAGTGAAAGCAGGAGATTGGACTTTAGTAAATCATATAATTACTGTGATCGATAATTCAAATTTAGAACTCTATCTTATTAATAATAATTCCTCTAAAGGAGAAATTGTAGATGATTTTAGAATACACCCTATTGCATCAACTATGAATAGCTATGTGTATGATAAGAATACAGATGAACTGCGCTTTATTTTAGATGCTAATAACTTGGCAACTGAATTTAAATATGATAAGGCTGGTAGATTATGTAAGACCTTCAAAGAAGTTCTAAATCAGGAAACAAATACTGGAGGTTTCAAATTATTAAAAGAATACCGATATAGGTATAAAAACGCACCAACTAACTCAGGAATGTGTGGTTGCTGTGAAGAGGATGGAGTTGTATATGTTAATGATGCACCTACAGCTATGTCCGACAATTATCAATTTAAGATAGTAACAAATGAAGCATTAACATTAGATGTGTTAGCAAATGATTATGATCTTAATTCATTAGATGTATTAACAGTAGACAGAATAGTGTCACCTCCAAGTTATGGAGCAGTAGCCATAAGCAATAATAAAATTGTTTATACACCTAAAGCGAATTTTTATGGGCAAGATAGTTTCACTTATTCAATAAAAGATAACGGTACACCTGCTAAAACAAGCAACACAGCTACAGTAAATATAAGTTTGACGGAGGATACGTTCTTCCCTCTTATTAAAATTACAGATTTTGTAGACGTTGGCCATAAAGCTTGCACCACCTTTAAAGTAACAATTGCTGGAGGTAGTGGTTCTTTTACATATGTGTGGAAAAAGATAGACTACAATGATAATGTAGTAAGTACTTATACAGGAAATTCAGATTACTATGTTTGTACAAGTTGTTCAGCAAATGAATATTATCAAATTTCATGTACAATTACAGACAATGTTTCTGGAAAAGTAAAAACTGTAAATAGTGCTACAGGACCTTGTGGAGGTAGTATGGGAGACGGTCCAGTATTAGAAGAACCTAAATAATATATAATTAATAAGAAAAGACATAATTATATGAAAAAGTATATACAAATATTAATGTTGATTGGTTTTTTAATCAATAGCGGTTTTCTATTTTCACAAGAAATAGAATCAGATAAAACATTAAGCTCACCTGAAACAACTTCAAGAACAGTAGAAGCCACTAATAGTATAACACTATTACCTGGGTTTAGTGCTACGGGATTAACACCTTTTATTGCACGAATTGTTCCAGAAAATATTTATGATGTGGTTAAAGGAGTACCATACATGGAAAATGAGGCGCTAAATTGGATATCTAGTAGTTCTTATGATTTATCAGGTAACCTAACTTCAAGTGGTGTGGCTTACTTTAATACACTAGGTAAAGCTACCCAAAGCCACACTTTAGATATTAAAACTGGTAAAATTTGGACAAATGAAGTACGATATGATGCCTTTGGAAAAACAACATTTTCTACTTTAAGTGCTCCTGTTGGTACACAGTATGGATATAAAAATAACTTTATAACCACAACGACTGGTGGCAATTTATCAAAAGCACAAATAGAGAGTATAAAGGATAATACAGCTGTAGGTATTATAGGTGACCAAGAAAACACCTTAGGATGGTATTACAGTGAAAGTAATACTTCTGAAAAATACCAAGACATTACAGCACATCCGTATAGTAAAGTTATATATAGTACATTAAGACCTGGTATACCTTTAAAAACTTTAGGAGGAAATAAAATACAGAAAACTGTATCTAGCCCAAAAGAATGGTTGCAAAGCTATTCTTTTGTTATACCCATGACTCAAGAGCTTTTTTATGAATTTGAACCAGGTTACTTCCCAGAAAGAGAGTTAGTTATTACTAAAAATAGTAATGGGAAAGCATACTATGGTACTAGTGATGTATATTACACTTATGATTTACAAGAGGTGGATGAAAGTAATTGTAATGGAATGGGATCGGTATACTCAGATAAGCGTTTGGCAGAAAATTACACATTGTCTGTAGGGTACATTTATAAGATTACACTTGGAAGTCAAATGGGGTATTATAAAGTTATCTCAAAAGAACCTCATAATGTGTCTTCTGGAGGAGGAGGCTTTGAGTTTGAAAGTAGTGGTGGAGAGGAACAACTTTTGCCACCACCAGGAGGAGCTAGTACTGAATTAGAGGAATTAATTTGGTTAAATGATATGGACGCTTATAACTGCCCATTAGGAAAACCGGTATTTTTAAACGGAAAAAAAACTGTTATAAGAGATGTTCATGGTGTAGAAAGTGTTGTATTTACTGATAATGAAGGGAATGTATTGGCTGCTGCTAGAAGTGGAAATGAAGATGGTCAAAAGAATGTTAAAACGGTAATATCTCCAATTAACGAACAAGGCTATGTAGATATTCATATTCCTAAAGGATGTGGTAGTGTTGAAATTATAGGAAAAGTGGAGGTACAGTCTACCGACCCAAACTATGATGGCCCACCAATACTTGAAAATGTAAGAGTAAGAGTTTTTGATTTAATGACGGAAGAAATAATTTTTTCTGACACTCAATTACAGAATTTACCATTAGGCAGTGGTTTTTATAGGATCCAAGAATTAACAGATTTACATAAGCAGTACGATACAAAAGTTAAAATTAATTCATCTGGAAAAGCAGAATTATTAGACCCTCAAAATTCAATTGCAGTTAAGTACAATGTTAATTACTACGATTATAGTTTAAACTATTACGACAAAGCAAATCGTTTAGTAAAGAGTACACAGCCAATAAGTAAAAAAGTAGCAAGTACATTTACATACAATACCTTAGGACAATTACAAAGTACATCAAGTCCAGATGAAGGAGAAGCAGTGTTTAAATACCGTAAAGATGGTCAAATACGATTTTCACAAAATGAGCAGCAAGTACTAGATGGTGAATTTTCATATACCAATTATGATAGTTTTGGAAGACCAGTAGAAAGTGGGGTAGCAATAGGAACGTATACTACCTTAAACCCAGATATCACTTCTTTTTCAGGAACCAAAAAAGAACAACATTTTACTGTATATGACGTAGCTGATAGTAATTTACAAACAGTTGTAACCAATGCTGGATTACCGGCAGAGGCATACAAACAGACATTTGTAGCGGGTAATGTAGCAAAAACATACACTGATAGTCCTAGTACCACTACTACTTGGTATAGCTATGACGCGTATGGTAGAGTTACTTGGATGATACAAGATATTGATGGTTTAGGAGTAAAAACGATTGATTATGAATATGATTTTGCGAAAGGACAGGTAACTAAGGTGTTGTACCAAAAGCACAAAGCAAATGAATTATTTGCTCATAAATACACCTATAATATTGCAGGAGAATTGTATAAAGTAGAAACTTCTACTGATAATAATACGTTTATGGAGCAAGCAAAATACAAATATTACGAAACGGGAGCCTTAAAGCGTGTTGAAGTAGCAGAAAATGTACAAGGAATTGACTATATCTATAATTTAAACGGTCAATTAAAGGCAATTAATCACCCATCGAGAAGTAGTTCTCTAGATCCAGGAAAAGACGGAACTAATGGAATAGCCGGTGATTTATTTGGTTTTGCAATAGATTATTATAACGGAGATTACACCCGTACCAATACGCCTACACCTGTAACGGTAGCAACAGGTTTTGAAGCTAATAACCAATACAATGGGAACATCAAAGCAACACGTTGGTCTAATGAAGAAGGAAGTACACAAGCTTCACAAGTATTTAGTTATAACAAAAATAATTGGCTACAAGAGGCAAATTTTGGGGTAGCTAATAGTACAGGGGCTATTACTCCAAATGCATATGGTAATTACAAGGTATACGGATTATCGTATGATGCCAATGGTAATATAAAAACACTAAACCGTAATAAAGATGGTAATAGTAATAATGCCATGGATAAGTTAAGTTATAATTATGTAAAAGGGAAAAATCAGTTAGATTATGTAGTTGATGCTGTGGGAAATGCAGGAGTACAAGATATTGATACCCAAAGTGCAGAAAACTATGTGTATGACAGTATAGGTAGATTAACGGAAAATAAAAAAGAAAAGGTAACATACGAATACAACGCAAGTGGTTTAGTTACAAAGGTATTTTACGACAATAAACTAAAAGTACAGTTCTTTTACAGTGATAAAGGACACCGAGTAAAAAAGGTAAGCTATTTAACTACAGGGGCTATTGATAAAACTACGTATTATATACGTGATGCTTCTGGAACCACCTTAGCCATATACGAAAACGAACAGCAAAAAGAGTTGCCAATTTACGGAGCAGGTAGGTTAGGAGTGTACAATAAAGGAACCAATACAAGCGTTTACCAATTAACCGACCATTTAGGAAATGTACGAGCGGTGATTGCAAAACAAGGCTCAAATGCGGTAGCAATAAGTAGGACTGATTACTATCCCTTTGGGATGCCAATGCCTAACAGACAAATCGTAAACGGTGAACCCTACCGTTATGCCTACCAAGGACAAGAAAAAGACCCTGAAACTGGAAAGGAAGCTTTTCAGTTACGTTTGTGGGATGCTAGGATTGGAAGATGGTTAAGCCCTGATCCAATGACTGTACATCATACTCCGTATCAAGGAATGGGAAATAACCCTATAATAATCATTGACCCGACTGGTGGTTATCCTACACCATTGGAAGCAGCTTTAATGGCATCTTATGTTTATGGTAATCCAAATGTATCTTTAGTAGGAGAGTGGAAACTCTCGAAAAAATTAGGATTTAACATGAATGATACTGATACTGGTTTGAAATCAATGTTGTTTGAAAGAGAATTAGATGATGGAAGGGTAGAGTATGCTTATGTTTATCAAGGTACTAATGACTGGTCTTTTGGAGGAGGAGATGGTGATGATAATCTTCATCAAGCTTTTGGTAATTCCGAACAGCATGCACAAGTTTTAAGAGTAGCTAATAAGTTATCGATAGCACTTCAACAAAAAGAGCTTACTTTTGTAGGACATTCTTTAGGAGGAGGGCTTGCTAATTATTCTTCGATAGCTACAGGTAGAAGTTCAATAACATTTGATCCTGCATGGCTGTCTAAGGCAAGTTTAAAAAAGATTAATACTACAGCTCCATTAGCATTTCGTCCAGGTGTTCAACAAACTAATTATATACCTAGAGGTTTTTCTCTTCATAGAGCTCAAAAGAGTTCTGTTGCATCTGCCCTTGTTGAACCTGTGGGGAATAATGTATTTGTTGGAGGGTTTAAAGATAATTTTAGACTAAATATTATGGATGTACATGATATTGATAATATTGTACAGAAAATATTTTTTACATTTGGGTATAATAAAGATAAGGATGCTGGCAGAATAAAAAGTCCTAGATACTTTTAATATTAATTTTGAATGAAAAGATATATATATATTATAGTGTTTATTTTCATATTTACTTCTTGTAAGTATGAAAAGCCAGCATATAGATTTTCTAATTTTCATGGAACTTCCGCTGAAAATATAGCCAAAGCTATAGAAGAAGAGGACATAAAAATTATTAGGAAAGAAATTTTGCAAAAAAAAGTTAATGTTGATTTTGAAGATGAAAAATATGAAGTGTCATTACTTACTTTAGCATTAGCTAATAATAAGAAAAAAGCTTTCGAAGAATTATTAAATTTAGGTGCTAATCCAAATATTGAAAATAAATCATGCATTAGTCCTTTAATATCTGCAATACGGAATAATAAAGATTGTGATTTATTTTTTATAAAAAAATTATTGAATAATGGTGCAAGTATAAATCCTGAATTTTTTAAAAAATGTAATTATTTTACTAACGACCCTATAGTGGAAACAATTAACTATTATATAGAGGAAAAACAAATAAAATGTGGTTTAGAAATATTAAAGATTTTGGCTTCAAAATTTAACAAAGAAGATTTATTATATATATATAATGATTCCAGAGATTATCAGGCCAATGTAGTTTATAATTGTTTAAGTACACATAAAAATTTAATTGCATTAAAATATTTAATAATTGATTTAAAATATAAAGTCCCTGAGAAGATATTTATAGATGGAACTGTACTTTTAAATAATCATGGATTTAAATCATTAAGAGAAATTTTAGAAAGTAATGAATTTGTATTTAATAATTCACCTTATAGAGAAAAAGCAAAAAAGGAGATATTGAAATATTTAAAAAAATCAAATTAGTTTTTTGATATAAACTTTATTGGTTCTCAAAAATAGTTAAAACTATGCCCTGATGCTGCAAAAGTAGGAGATACTCATGTTGGTGACCAAGGTGGAAATTGGACATATTCAGAAAGTGGTTGGAATACAAATGATTTTGACTCTAATATGGTTTATGTTAATTCACCTAACAGACAGGCAAAGATTGATAATTTATCGCAGACTTATTCATTTGCTCAAGATTTAAGGAGCATGGGTATGGAAGTTAATATAACTAATAATCGTAGAGAAGCGATGAATAGTAATATTAATTTTATGATTGGTTCAACATTACCAACAGGAAAATTAGCAACTCTTTCTAAAGCGAAAGGAAGAATTTTTTATGTTGGAGAGGGAGCTGAAAAATTAGCAAGAAGTATAGCAGCAAACAGTAAGTATAAAACAATTTATCAAACATGGTATGGGGTTATAGGAAGTAAGGTAACCCAGATGGAGGTTGTTGGATAAAGGGTGAGAATGGTGAGGATGTGCCATGTGTTGCCGATGCTTTAGGAATGGCTACCGATAGTAATGGAGTTTTGTGGGAGCTAAACTCGAATGGAGAATTTCATACTAATGCTTATGATGATAATAATGTAAATGTTTATTCTGTAAATCAAATTATAGAAGGAGTACGTTCATTCCCAGCAAGAAGACAAGCTGGAATTGATGCAATGAATGCTCACATGATGAAAACTGGTGGTATTCATGAGGATAATACTATAGCAGAATTTTTTATGGGTTCTTCGTTAGCAAGAAATATGTTTAAACGAACTACTCGTAGTAAGGTGTTTCATTATGGTTCAGATAAAGCTACTTTAAATAATCTAAAATTAATGAAAGCAGAAGAAGGAGTTTCTCAAGTGTTATTACACGGTCATTATGATTTTTTTATTATAGACGGAGTTAAAACAAGTCCAAAGGACTTGGCGAGGATGTTATTAAGTGATAAAATTAAAAGAAAATCAACTATTAGATTAGTGTCATGTCACACAGGGAAGTTTAGTGATGGAGCGGCATATCAATTATCTAGATATTTAAAATCAACAGTAAAAGCTCCAACTAATGCTGTAAGAACATTAAATAATGGTTCATATGAAATAATGGATGAAGGTATATGGAAAGTGTTTAACAAATAATATATGTGTATATGAAAGACTTTCAAAAAAGTATTATTTTTTTAGGTTTTATTGAAGGGTTTAATAAGAAGTTATTTCAACAAATTTCCTTCTCGGATGTTTTAAAAAAAAGAATACCAGAGAAAAGACAAAAAATAATAGATTATTTAGAAAAAGGAGAAATAGTAGTTGCTTGGATGGGATATTTTGTTGATAATAAGGGGAATTTAATATCTCCAGATTGTTACTATACAGATGGAAATTATATTTGGCCTTCGTATCTAATAAGTTTTATGAAAGATGATTGCAATTATTGTATAAATGAAGGTTTTATAGATTATTTAGAAGATTTAGATTATAATTTCCCAAGAGTTGATAATTTTAAATTAGAATATATAAAAAATAACTTATCTAAAGTTTTAGTTAGTACTCCTCCTGAGAGATAATAGGATAGGTATTATCGTTCCATAGCCCTTATCTAGGTATGGGAAATAGACCTACTGTTGCTATTGACCCAGACGGTGGTGATATTATTATATTAACTGATAGTAAGGCGGTAGCAAGAATGGGACACGGAGCTGTTTTAATAGGAAATGATAAAGACGGATGGAGGTATCTTTCGATGAATGGTACGAGTGCTGATGGAGAAGGAGGGGGGAGTGCTTATGGAGATAGTGTTTACCCAGATTTGGGAAATTATAAACAACGCGATAATGAATATATAGTTAACGATTTTAGAGGTACGGGTATGACTGCAGAACAAGTTATGGTTGCAGTTAATAAATCAAATAAGAAGCATACGCATCATTATGATAAATATATTAGAATAACTACAAGTGTAACTGAGGATAATTTAGCATTTGATGCTGCAAAAGATCAAGCATCTCATAAAAAATATGGAATTTTCGGTGTTTCTTGTATTGATGTACCGCAAGAGACTCTTGCTCGAGTTTTTGCACACAGAAAAGGTAAGGAGAGTTTGAGTTGGTATGAAGAAACAAGATATGGCTTTGATCTTCTCCTGCCCAATGCGTGGAGATCTTACTTACTTACTGGACTTCTAAAATCTATAAATACTAGTATTTTCAAATCAACAGGAAGTAAAAATGATTTTAAATATACTGAAGGTAGAATCGTTTCACCAAGGCACTTTTAAATAAATGAAAAAAATAATTAGAATAATTATATTAATATTTTCAATCGGAATAATAGTTTATCTTATAATTGGACGTATAAATAGGTATGTTGGTTGGGATGGGAGAGAGCAATGGAAATACAGACGTTCTACCCACGGAAATATAAAAGAATCCATTGAAAGAAAAATAATGATAAAAGAACTTAATTTTGAGTCTAATTTAGATAGTTTTAAATTTGATTGTTACATAGAAAAGGGATTTACTTACAGTAAAAAAAGTATGTTTGAGACAGATACTTCTTTAAAAAGTAAATTTCCATATCAAATTTCTTTTCCCACTGGTTTAAGAATAGGTGAAACAAGTTATATTTTACCTATTTCTAATGCAAAATTATTCGATTCTATATCAAGTGAATTGTTGGGTCCCCAAGTATTTCTTAAAAGGCCTCAATTAAAAGATACATTGATTTTAAAGATAATAGAATTTGATAAAAATAGGAAAGAGGTTGGGTATATAAAAGTATGGGAGTAGTTGCTCTGCCCCTGATGGCGCTAGTATGTCATGTAATCGCTAGTGCTAGCATTTGCTAGTACCGATTACGAGTAAGCGTTAACAAAGAGAAATTAAAAATAGAAGAGCTACCTTAATGTAAGAATTAAGGTAGTTTTTTGTTTTTAAAGAGAAGCTAAATTTTTATCAAAGAAATTTTTAAACTTTTTATTGGTAAGCATTTTATCAATGATTTTAAGAACGGTACTTTTATCTTCTTCGTCTAATTGATTAATTAGCTTAAAACGTTCCCCAGCTGGCGCGAGCATTGATAAATAAAAAGTAATGGCTAGTGCGAGCATTCTGCTCGTACTGTAGGCTTCCCCTTTTTAGGACACCTTAAAATTCGACAAATAATTATTATTTAGGTCAGATTTGATGAAGAATTTAAATTCTTCATCAAATCTAGGCATATATTCTTTAGGTGATTTGTTACCTAAGGATTGGTGTGGATG
>NZ_CAZEQR010000023.1:0-24391 GCF_964513795.1 Tenacibaculum sediminilitoris
AAAGTATTATACCAAAAGGGCCAGAACATGTTTATGTAAGTGATATAACATACATTAAAAGTAGAGACAAAACACATTACTTGTCATTAGTTACAGATGCTTATAGTAGAAAAATAATGGGCTATAAGCTTAGTGATGATATGGGAGCTGAAAATGTAGTGCAAGCTTTTAATATGGCAGTTAAGAATCGGAACAACAACAACGAATTAATACATCATTCTGATAGAGGATTACAATATTGTTCTTCTATTTATCAAAAGGCTTTGTTAAAAAATAATGTAAAACCATCAATGACTGATGGATATGATTGTTATCAAAACGCATTAGCCGAGCGTATTAATGGAATATTAAAACAAGAATTTTTAATTTATAAATGTAATAATGGAAAGGAACTTAAACAATTAATTAAAGAGTCTATAAATACATATAATAACAAAAGACCACATTTAAGTCTTAACATGAAAACACCTAACTTTGTACATAACAAAAAAACCAGAGAAGTTAACTTCTCTGGTTTAATATAATTTTTTAAATAACTGTCAACCTATTTTAGGACGACTCATTCTAGGGTTAAAACATACAACCCCCTAAATGGTCAGCAGAGCTACGACCACTACCAGAACTATTATTCCAGTTTAATTTAAATACAACACCTAAGGTTCCTTGTATGTGTGAACGCATGCTTTCATAACCTTCAAAAGAATGTTTGTAATATAATTGAGGGTTAATACCCACTTTATCACTAACCCAGTAAATTCCACCACCACCAAAATTAAGAGTAGGTGTCATTTTGCGTTCAGAATCTACTAAACTCCCCCCTACAAACACATACGGAGCAAATTTTTCTAGCACTGCATTAAAATTATAACGAAATGATGCATCCATAGAAAAGTATTTGGCAGAGTTTGAAATAAAGCCTACATCGTCAATAGTGTTAAAAGACATGGCGCCATCTAAAGAAAAAGATTGCCCAATAGGCATGGTTAAACTTAAAGTAGGAACTTGAAATAAATATTGATCACCAATATAGGCAGCATCACTTTCATTAAATTTTGTTATTCCAAAGCCCACACCTATCTGCCAAGAGTCGTTAAAGTTTTGAGAAAAAACAGACACAGATAAACAGGTAAATATGGCTATAAGTAAGGTTTTTTGTTTCATAGGGAGAGTAGTGTTTAAAGTAATAACTGGTTTAATAAGTTTTTAGTATAAATGATTTAAACGGCATTTACTTTTTTAATAGCAGTTGTAAAATCATCTAAATCATTGTCGTTTAAAACTAAATGTATAGCTTCATCACAAACTTTTTCTGCATTATCAGCAGGAAAGTTTAAAGCTACAGCAATTTTACGAAGTATACCAACCTCTTCTTTGTCTATAACTTCATCAGCAAAAATCATTCTTGTTAATCGAAATAAACGCTCAATACGCTCATCATAACTCACAGGAGGGTTTACAGGAAATTTTTCAGGATTTTTTAAAATTATTTGATACTCTTCTGAACTAATATTCAGTTTTTTTGCAGCTCTATCTAAAAGAAGTTGCTCACCCGCAGAAATAATATCATCAATTTTAGCAATTTTTACTACACTAGCAAAGTGACCTATTTCTTGTTTGTGTTTTCCACTTGAATATAAATCTGATATTGACATAAATTTTTTTTGTTTTTTTATAATTAAAATTAACTGTACTTATTTAGAAGCAAAGTTCCGTAAAAGTCACTTAAACTATCGCCGAAAGGTAATAATTCTGCCTAACAACAAGTATTATTTTTTATTATAACTTTTAAAAAACCAATAAAAAATATTAATTCTAATAATTGTTTTTCAGCTTGTTTTAAGCTTTTTTATTTTTACTTAATACAAATACCTTATTAGGTTGTTTTTCTTCTTTTAAATCAATTAATATAAGTTTTTTTACAAAAAAGAACAAGAAAAATAATTTACTATAAATTATTTTTATAGAAATTTAAAAAGAAATCAGTAAAGCTAAAAATACAAAAAAGTTCTTTTCAGTATTTTATAAACTAAATGAATTGTAAATTTTGGTAAAATTAAAATAAGAAACATCTTTTTTTTTAAAGCTCAATCACATTAAGTTTTTTACAAAAAAGAACAAGAAAAATAAAAAGGATTTTTGAAAGCATTATTTTTACAAACAAAAGCCTCAAAACATATCTATGAATAATATTGAAAAAACTACAACTTGGGAACAGTTTTATAAAAACTCAGAAAACCTTACAAAACCCTCTGCTGTAGAAAATTTACTTTCTAATAATGACATAACTTTTTTAAAACAAGAATTAAAAAACATCATCAATAGGTTTTTAGATAAAGGAGAACTTCATAAGGGAATAAAAGTATATATAAACAACGAGCTTCAAAATGGCATTGCTGAAGAAATGGCTATTAATAAACCCAAAGAAAATGAAACGATTGAGGAATGGTGTGGTAATTTTTTTAGAGATAAAAAGTTTGGAGTTGTTTTCAATAGTTTAGAAACCTTTAGCAATGAGTTAACAGAAAGAATGTGTCATATTGTTGCTCCATTACTCCAAAAAGCAGGAATGCCTTTGGGAGGACTCTCTTTTTTGTTTTTTATGGGAAATTACGGATTTACCCCTTTTGGAATCCATAAAGAAGCTAAAGGAGAAGAAGGTTTTTTGTTTCATTTAGGTCCAAACTCTAAAGACTTTTATACTTGGGATATAGAAAAATACAATCAAATAGAACACAATACTCAAGTGTTCCACGAGGTAGATACGATGTTATCAACATCCACAAAATATCCGTTAAAAGCAAAATCGGCTATGTTTATTCCGCATCATGTATATCATATTGCAAAAACCGATGAATTTTCGTTGAGTGTAGTGATGGATTATATAAACCCGTCTAGAGACTACTTAGAAAAAAAGATTGCCACACAAATAGCTTCTAAAAAACTACAAAAAAATCCGAATGTAGGATACTTACCACCAGTAGATATCACCACCGAAGAATTGGATTGGAATCCCTTATTAAACCCAAAAACATGGGAACAGCAATTCAAAAAAGCGCTTTCAAAATATATTACCGGACTAAAAAGTAACGCAGGAGTCTTACAACCTTCAATAGTTGAAAACAAAGAAGGGGTACCAAATCCGCCATTTCAAATTACAGGAAAGACAACTTTTCCGTTGTTAATACATACAGAAAGCACAGAGAAAACCTTCGTTATGGCAAGAGGAAATGAGGTTGTTGTTAGCAATAACTCACAACTAAGTACAATTATAGAAAAGCTAAACACTGGAAAAACCATAAGCTTTGAAGAATTACAAAACCACCTCACTCCTACTTGGGAACTGATGGATGTATTTGATTTTGTAAGTCAGTTAGCACGAGTTGGAGCGATTACTATTTGTAAGGAATAACCTTACTGTCATTTCGACCGCAGGGAGAAATCTCACTCACGGGAGTTACAAACATTTTAGAAAGCACCCAACACGCGATTTAAAGATTTCTCACTTTCGTTACACTCCAGTTCGAAATGACGTTGATGTTGTCATTTCGACCGCAGGGAGAAATCTCATTCATTAGAGCCACAAGTACTCTTTAAAGTCACTAACACACGATTGTAATATTTCTCACTTCCGTTACACTTCAGTTCGAAATGACGTTGATGTTGTCATTTCGAGCGATAGCGAGAAATCTCACTCACGGGAGTTACAAACATTTTAGAAAGCACCCAACATGCGATTTAAAGATTTCTCACTTCCGTTGCACTCCAGTTCGAAATGACGTTGATGTTGTCATTTCGAGCGATAGCGAGAAATCTCACTCACGGGAGTTACAAACATTTTAGAAAGCACCCAACATGCGATTTAAAGATTTCTCACTTCCGCTACACTCCAGTTCGAAATGACGATAAGGTTGTCATTTCGACCGCAGGGAGAAATCTCATTCATTAGAGCTACAAGTACTCTTTAAAATCACTAACACACGACTTAAAGATTTCTCAGTCGTACCTCCTTCGAAATGACACTAAAAATATTATTCTATCTTTAAAAGAAAAATGCTAAATCAATACGTTGTATACATCATCACAAACAAAAACAAAACTACGTTGTACATTGGTGTTACCAATAACCTTCAAAGACGATTATCTCAACATTATTTTGATAGTGAACATGCTAAAAAATCCTTTGCAGGAAAGTACAATTGCTATTATTTGATTTACTATGAAACATTTGAAAATATAAAAGAGGCAATTCACAGAGAAAAAGAATTGAAAAAATGGCGCAGAGAAAAGAAAGAAAACTTGATAAACAGTTTCAATCCTGAGTGGTATTTTCTGAATAATGAGTTTTTTTAGCAAAACTTTTTATTACTACTGTCATTTCGAAGGAGCGATTTTATGAGCGATAGAGAAATCTCACTCATTAGAGCTACATGTACTCTTTAAAGTCACTAACACACGATTGTAATATTTCTCACTTCCGTTGCACTCCAGTTCGAAATGACGTGTAAGTTGTCATTTCGAGCGCAGGGAGAAATCTCACTCACGGGAGTTACAAACATTTTAGAAAGCACCCAACATGCGATTTAAAGATTTCTCACTTCCGTTGCACTCCAGTTCGAAATGACGATAAGGTTGTCATTTCGAGCGATAGCGAGAAATCTCATTCACGGGAGTTACAAACATTCTAGAAAGTACCCAACATGCGATTTAAAGATTTCTCACTTCCGTTACACTTCAGTTCGAAATGACGTGTAAGTTGTCATTTCGAGCGCAGGGAGAAATCTCATTCATGGGAGTTATAAACATTTTAGAAAGCACCCAACATGCGATTTAAAGATTTCTCACTTCCGTTACACTTCAGTTCGAAATGACGTGTAAGTTGTCATTTCGACCGCAGGGAGAAATCTCATTCATGGGAGTTACAAACATTTTAGAAAGCACCCAACATGTGATTTAAAGATTTCTCACTTCCGCTACACTCCAGTTCGAAATGACGATAAGGTTGTCATTTCGACCGCAGGGAGAAATCTCACTCACGGGAGTTATAAACATTTTAGAAAGCACCCAACACACGATTTAAAGATTTCTCACTTCCGCTACACTCCAGTTCGAAATGACGATAAGGTTGTCATTTCGACCGCAGGGAGAAATCTCATTCACGGGAGTTACAAACATTTTAGAAAGCACCCAACACGCGATTTAAAGATTTCTCACTTCCGTTACACTTCAGTTCGAAATGACGTGTAAGTTGTCATTTCGACCGCAGGGAGAAATCTCACTCACGGGAGCCACAAACACCCTTACAAACTCACACACAAATAAATAATCCTTGCTTCCCTCCTATTTTTTTACTATGTTTAACACACTAAAAAAAATAGTCCCCTTATCTCAACTATTTTTATGGGTTTATTATAAAACAAACACCTCTTTATGGATTACCGTAAAGGGTTGTGGTTGCCTTTGTATAGTTTTGAGTTTAAAATAATCATTGATAAAGGATAAAATTTGTATATATAACTAAACAAAAATGGAAAAGATATTACTATCTACATACTTGATTAAAATTCAGGATAGACAAAGAAATGATCAAATCTTAAGTCATTTTAATGGTACTGATGATTTTTTTCAAGTATTTCAAAATTATTTAAACTCTATTTTTGAAAATATTTTGGCTACAGCAGATATAAGAGAAACTACTGCTCTTCATTTAACATTAGATGAGCCTCCAACAGTAAATGAAGAAAACAGGAGTATATATGGTTTTTTTTCTACCGGTGTTAGTGGTGAACAATATCAAATCAGAGATGTAGAAACAAGAGAGGAAGTTCTCGCAGTACAAAGAAACCATGCCGCTTTTAGAAATATTTTTTTTTATCTAAAAATGCCCACACAAAGAGACAGTGGTGCTTTAATCCTCCAAAGAAAAGCTAAGTTTGGTATAAAAACAATCTTTATAAGAACTGTAAATCAATATATAAGAGAACAAGGGTATCAAAATAACAAAGTTCTTATAAATAACATCGTACATGGTCGGGTTTATAGAAGAATGATTAGAGAAGGTAATTTGAAAAAGGTGGAAATTATAAAAAAAAGGATACCAAGCTCAATAGAGGAGTATTATAGAAATGGTGCGACACCTGAACAAATTCCAGGAACTTTAAAAACTTCTATGTTATCACCGACAAGTTTGCCTGATAATTTCAAGAGATTTGTGGATAATTTATTTACTAATCCTGATCGTGAAAGAATTGAAATAGAAGGAATTGATGAAGAATTTGATGAAGTAGAATTTGAGTTAGAGTTAAATGGAAAGAAGAAGACTTTTTATGTCATGCAAAAACATAGGATTCAACCAACTATTGACGTAACTTCTGAAATTCAATTTACAGCACAAGGTGAACCAACTTTAGATTCTTTAATAAATCAAAGTGAAGAGTTAGTTAGAGATATAATTGAATTAAGACTTTAATATGTTAAATCGGATTAATATAACTTCAATCATCACAGACCATTTTAGTACTCTAAAAAGTCTTAATCAAAAATCAAATTATATTAATTTTAAAGATGTACTCCTCTTTATTATACTTCCTATATTTATTTCTATTATGCTAACATATAAAGGGTATGGTTTTGATGATCAGTTAGGAAATTTAATTACAGCTACATCTATTTTTGGTGGTTTCTTATTTAATCTCTTAGCCATTATTTATAGTCAAATAGATAGCCTAAAAAAAGATGCAGAAAAAGAAGAAGATGAATTAAAAAAAATAAAAGAAAAGTTTGTAAAAGAAATACATATAAATATTTCTTTTTGTATTGTTTTGTCTATTATATTAGTTATAACTTTACTTATGACTACGATTGAAATTCCAAAATTTGAATTTCAATGGATTTTAAAAAAAATTATAATAGGAGTAAACTATTTTTTAATGATTCTTTTTATGTTGACACTTCTGATGGTTCTGAATAGAGTATATATCCTATTGAAAAAAGAATAGAAAATAAAACTATAATTAGACATAAAATTATTCTACGACTACACAAAAAATAAACCTTCGTACCTTTGCACAAAATTTTTGTACGTTGAGCAAGCAAGCCATTGTAAACCACTACCAACAATCTAAGCAGGTAAAACAGATTGTTACACAGCTTCAACAAGAACATAACCATTTTCAACTAACGAATTTGGTCGGTTCTTCGTTGTCTTTTGTCATTTCCGAAACCTTTAAACAAGCCGATAAACCTTACTTGTTAATTTGTAACGATAAGGAAGAAGCCGCTTATTATCTAAACGATTTAGAGCAGTTATTGGGCGATAAAAATGTGTTGTTTTATCCGGGTTCCTATCGCAGACCCTACCAGATAGAAGAAACTGATAATGCCAATGTACTGTTGCGTTCAGAGGTGTTAAACCGTATCAATTCTCGTAAAAAACCAGCGATTATTGTTACCTACCCTACTGCCCTGTTCGAAAAAGTAGTGACGAAGAAAGAACTAGAAAAAAACACACTAAAAATAGCGGTGGGTGAGCAAGTATCGCTTGATTTTGTTAACGAAGTACTGTTTGAATACCAGTTTAATCGTGTAGATTTTGTGACCGAACCGGGTGAGTTTTCGGTACGTGGTGGAATTATCGACGTGTTTTCGTTTTCTCACGACGAACCATATCGTATGGAGTTTTTTGGTGATGAGGTAGACAGCATTAGAACTTTTGATGTAGAAACGCAACTTTCTAAAGAAAAACTGAAGAAAGTAAGCATTATGCCCAATGTAGAAAACAAAACACTACAAGAAAGCAGAGAAAGCTTTTTAAAATACATTTGGTCTAAAACCGCTGTTTTTGTTAAAAGCGTAGACTTGTTAAGCGATTCGTTAGATAAATTCTACCGAAAAGCAGAACTCTCTTTTAACGAATTATCAACCGAAATTAAACACGCAAAACCCGAAGAGTTATTTTGCAACGGCGAACTGATTAAAGATCAATTGCAAGATTTCACAACAATTGACATCGGTAAAAACCGTCATTCCGAACGTAGTGAGGAATCTCATGAAGGTGTCCTAAGTATCAACTTCGATACCCACCCACAGCCGTCTTTCAACAAAAAATTCGACCTGTTAATTCAGAATTTTAACGAATTTTCAGCGAAAGGATTCACCAACTATATTTTTTGTTCTAACGACCAACAAGCACAACGGTTCCATGATATTTTTGATGACGGTGAACAAGAAGTTTCTTATGAAACCATTGTATTTCCGTTGTACCAAGGCTTTGTAGATTTAGATAATAAAATTGTTTGTTATACCGATCATCAAATCTTTGAGCGTTATTACAAATTCCGACTCAAAAACGGATATGCAAAAAAGCAATCCATCACCTTGCAAGAGCTCACCAAATTAGAGGTGGGTGATTATGTAACCCACATTGACCATGGTATTGGAAAATTTGGCGGACTCCAAAAAATTGATGTAGAAGGCAAAAAGCAAGAAGCCATTAAGTTAATTTATGGCGACCGCGATATTTTATATGTGAGTATTCATTCGCTACACAAAATTTCCAAATTCAACGGAAAAGACGGAAAACCTCCTAAAGTATATAAATTAGGGTCGAACGCTTGGAAAAAAGTCAAGCAAAAAACCAAAGCCCGAGTAAAACATATTGCGTTTAACTTAATTCAGTTATACGCCAAAAGAAAACTTCAAAAAGGATTTGCTTTTGGGCCCGATACGCACATGCAACACGAGTTAGAAGCAAGCTTTTTATACGAAGACACACCCGATCAGTTCTCTTCTACCCAAGAAGTAAAAGCCGATATGGAAAAAGAGCAACCTATGGATCGTTTGGTGTGTGGTGATGTTGGTTTTGGAAAAACAGAAATTGCCATTCGAGCAGCGTTTAAAGCGGTAGATAACGGAAAACAAGTAGCTGTGTTAGTGCCGACTACTATTTTAGCTTTTCAGCACTTTAAAACCTTTTCTAAGCGATTAAAAGACTTTCCGGTCACCATTGACTATCTAAATCGTTTTAGAAGCACAAAACAGCGTAAAACTGTTTTAGAAGGTGTAACTGATGGAGGTATCGATATTGTAATAGGAACCCACCAGTTAACTAATAAAAACATCCAGTTTAAAGATCTTGGGTTGTTGATTATTGATGAGGAACAAAAATTTGGGGTGGCAGCAAAAGACAAGTTAAAAACGATTAAAGAAAACGTAGATACGTTAACCTTAACGGCAACTCCAATTCCGCGTACCTTACAGTTCAGTTTAATGGCGGCAAGAGATTTATCGGTAATTAAAACGCCACCACCTAACCGTCACCCCATAGAAACTAATGTAATTCGCTTTAGCGAAGAAACCATTCGCGATGCGATTTCGTACGAAATTTCACGTGGTGGACAGGTATTTTTTATCCATAACCGTATTGAAAATATCAAAGAAGTAGCAGGCCTATTACAACGCCTACTTCCGAATGCGAAAATAGGTATTGGTCATGGACAAATGGAAGGAAAAAAGTTAGAAGAACTCATGCTTGGTTTTATGAACAATGAGTTTGATGTACTGGTGTCGACCACTATTGTTGAAAGTGGCTTGGATGTGCCGAATGCGAATACTATTTTTATAAACAATGCGAATAACTTTGGACTGTCCGACTTACACCAAATGCGTGGTCGTGTAGGGCGTTCGAATAAAAAAGCCTTTTGTTATTTTATTACGCCACCGTATCATCACATGACCGATGATGCACGAAAACGTATTCAAGCATTAGAAATGTTTTCTGAATTGGGAAGTGGATTGAATATTGCCATGAAAGATTTAGAAATTCGTGGTGCTGGAGATTTGTTAGGTGGTGAACAAAGTGGATTTATCAATGATATTGGTTTTGATACCTATCAAAAAATATTAAAAGAAGCGATTGAAGAGCTAAAAGAGAATGAGTTTAAAGATTTATATCCAACAGACGAAAATGCTCCGAAAGATTATGTAAAAGAAGTTCAAATTGATACCGATTTTGAAATTCTATTCCCAGATGATTATGTAAACTCAGTAACCGAACGCTTGAGTTTGTATAACAAATTAGGAGCGTTAACAAAGGAAGAAGAATTACAAACATTTGAGAGTGAAATTGTCGACCGTTTTGGAGAATATCCAACGCAAGTCGCCGATTTATTAGACAGTGTTCGTATCAAATGGTTAGCGAAAGATTTAGGCTTAGAAAAGATAGTTTTAAAACAAAAACGATTGATAGGGTATTTTATATCCGATCAACAAAGTGCATTTTATCAAACAGAAGCGTTTACGAGGATGTTGAAGTACGTACAGCAAAACCCGAAGAGTTGTGTAATGAAAGAAAAGAAAACTAAAAACGGATTGCGCTTACTCATCACATTTATAAAAATTGATAGTGTACATAAAGCGTTAGAAACCTTACAGAAAGTTTAAAACGTCATTGCGAGCGAAGCAATCTGTTTATAGGGAACTCACAATAGAAAGATTGCTTCATTTCACTGCGTTACATTCGCAATGACGAAACAAAGAATCTGTCATTTCGACCAGAGGGAGAAATCTCATTCAATTGAGTAACTCTTAATTTAAGATTTCTCGTTTCACTCGAAATGACATACTTTTACATCCATGCAAACCAACCACGTTAAGAATCTATCAGGAATTATTTTAGCTACGTTATTTATCAGTACTTCAGGTGTGTTAGGCAAGTATATTGCGATGCCTTCAGAAGTTATTATTTGGTTTCGTTCAGCATTTGCTATGGTGTTTTTATATATATTTTGCCGATTCAAAAAAATCGATTTAACCATACAATCAAGAAGACATATTTTTCCTTTTTTAATTGGTGGTGTTTTTATGGCAGCTCATTGGATAACTTATTTTTATGCTTTAAAATTATCGAATGTAGCTATTGGAATGTTATCGTTGTACACCTTTCCAGTAATGATTGCTTTTTTAGAACCGTTGTTTTTAAAGATAAAATTCAACCCAATTCACATTGTTTTAGGCTTAATAGTATTATTAGGCTTGTACATCTTAGCTCCCGATTTTGATATTAAAAACACTCAGGTACAAGGAGTGTTATTTGGTTTGTTTTCTGCCTTATGTTATTCCGTAAGAATCTTAATTTTAAAGCAATATGTACAGCAGTATAACGGGGTAATGTTAATGTTTTATCAAGTAGCTGTAATTACAATAATATTGGTTCCTGTATTGTTTTTTATGGATATTTCTGGATTTCAAGAACAACTCCCCTACTTATTATTATTAGCCTTATTAACTACTGCTATTGGGCATAGTTTAATGGTACATTCGCTGCAGTTTTTTTCGGCATCTACCGCAAGTATTATTAGTAGTATTCAGCCAATTTTCGGTATTATTTTAGCGTTTACTTTCTTAAACGAAGTACCCACATGGAACACCTTTATTGGTGGTAGCTTAATTTTAACAACCGTAGTTATTGAAAGTATTCGAAGTAGAAAAAACAGTATTTAATGCTATTGAGAGTGTTAAAACTTCCCTTGAACTTAAAGAGGTTTTATTTTCTAAACAGTGTAATTTTTTTTAGCAAAAAAGACCATAAAGATATTGGTTTAGCAATGATTTTTTCAACTAATTCAGATAAAGGAGAACGATTAGCATTTGAAGGAGTGTTTAAATTAAATAATACTCTAACTCCTAGAGTAAGGCACTGTAAAAAATTAAATAACGAATATATGGAGAGTGATATTTAATTTAAATAATCGTTAAAAGTTAATATAGTTTTTGCTGTTGTTGAATAATAGTTTTCATACTTACGTCTTCGTAGTTTCTTCGAACAAAGGTTAGTGCACTATCAAGAACTTGACCCATACCATCACTATCTCTAAAGTTAATATCACCGGTAAACTCAAAAATTTCAGATTTGAGTTTTTCAATGTTTTTAGGAGTAGAAATATTATCAGATTTCATAGCAGCAAGCAAACGATTTAATCGAGAACGGGAACCTAAAATTCTTTTTGCAACAATCGATCGCTCTTCTATTTGATATTGCTCAATAGAATCTGAGGTAAGCTTATTTGCTACCAATTCAACCATTTTTAAATTTTCTTTAAAAAATTGCGGGTAGTATACTTTAAACTTTCCTTCGTAACACTGTTGATCAAAATCTATGGGACGAATTTTATACACTACATTTTCAAAGTCGTGAGTAGGTACTATAACATAGTTATACGAACGCATATCGCCTAATAAACGAATCATACAACGTTCGTTAAACTTAACAAACTCTTTAGCTAATTGTGCTTTTTCAATATCTAAACAATCTTCTAAATAATCATTGATAAACACATCTCCAGGAATTCCTGAGATATGTTCTTCTATTAAGGTGTCTTCATACACTAAAAAATTTAGGTTATAAGGAGATAAAATATCCTCTAACTCAAGCCCATATATACGAGAAGAATCTGTTTTTTTAACGTAAAAATACGTATAGTTGTCGTTTAAAATATTTCGGATTTTAATACGAAAAGGCTGAGAGTTTCCAAAAGTACAAAAATCGATAGCATCAACATTTAAATGTTTAATACTAGCGTCAGAACCATTAGAGTGTAAAATATTATATACTTTTTTTAGACACAAGTCAATTTCTGCTCGTTCAAACTCATTATAAAAAACACGAATCCACAAAGTATCGTTATCGTGTTTATCGTATACAGCTACAGCACCTTGAAAACGTAACAAATCATCATAAAAGATTGGAATTTTAATGGTTCTGTTATGCCTTTTCAAGTAGGTTCCTAGTTTTTTATTAACTGGGAAAGCAGGTTTTTTTTGTGAAATGAGTTTATATTCTGACATGGCTCAAAGGTACTAAACTTCAAACATTTTTCCGGGCAAAGGTTTTATCGCTCCTTTAAGCTCCATTTGAATTAATATAGAAGATAATTGATAGGTTGGAAGGTTACAATCTAGTGCGATAATATCTAGTAACTGTTTGCCACTTTGTTGTAAGTAATCGTGTATTTTTTGTTCGGTTTCATTTAAATCAACAAAAAGCTTGTTTTGAATAGGTATGGAAGCCTTCGGTATATCCCAATTAAGCATTTTTACAACATCTTCGGCCGAAGTGAGTAAATGTGCCTGATTATTTTTGATGAGACTGTTGCAGCCTTTACTGTATACATCGGTTGCTCTACCAGGTAGCGCAAAAACATCTCGGTTGTATGAGTTGGCAATATCAGCAGTAACTAACGAGCCTCCTTTTTTAGCTGATTCAATGATAATTGTTGCCTTTGATAACCCTGCTACAATACGATTTCTTTTTAAAAAATTTTCTCTCATTGGCTGTTCATCATGCCAAAACTCGGTAATAAACCCACCATTTTCATTTACTTGATGAATGTATTTTTTATGTGTTTTAGGATAAATTTCATCCAATCCATGTGCCAGTACTGCAATAGTTTGTAAGTTGTTTTTTATAGCAGCTTTGTGGGCACAAATATCTACTCCGTAAGCAAAACCGCTTACAATTATGGGATTGTGTTCTTTTAAGTCTTCAACAAGTTGATTGCAAAAATCGCGTCCGTATGAACTCATATTCCGAGTTCCTACAATCGAAATGATTTTATCATTGTTTAGGTTGAGACTTCCTTCTTTAAAAAACAAAATAGGAGCATCAATACAATGTTTTAGTTGTTGTGGATACTCGTCATCTAAAAAATACGAAAAAACACTATTGTTTTGTTGAATATACGTTAACTCCTCTTCCGCTCTTTTTAGGTTGTTTTCATCAAAAAGATGTTGGGTTACATGAGTTCCAATTCCGTTAATTTTATGTAGCGTGTTTTTCTTTTCTAAAAACACTTGTTCAACACTTCCTGTAGCTGTAATTAGCTTTTTTGCTAAAATGTCACCTATGTTTTTGGTAGCTTGCAACCTAAGAATAGCGAGTAATTTTTCTGAGTCCATGTAGCAATAATTTGAGTATCAATATACAAAACTGTTAATAAAAATTACAAGATTTCTTGAAAGTAATTCTTATAAAAGCTATATTTGTTCTTATGACATTAGCCAACTACATTAACGATTTATTATATAGATACGATTGCGTAATTGTTCCTAATTTTGGAGGATTTGTAACCAATAAAATTGGTGCTACAGTAAATACTACTACTCACACTTTTTATCCGCCAAAAAAGCAACTTACATTCAATGCATATTTACAGCATAATGATGGTTTATTAGCGAATTACATAGCATCAAGTAAAAATATTTCTTTTGAAGAGGCAATTACTTTTATTAATGAGGAAGTTGCTCAATGGAATGAAAAATTAGCAACAACAACTATTACTGTTGATTCTGTAGGAAGTTTGTCTTTAAATGAAGCAAAGCAAGTTGTTTTTGAACCAAATCCGTCTAGTAACTTTTTAACAGAATCTTTTGGATTGGCTGAGGTTTCAACGCCTTCTGTTGAAAGAGTGAAAAAAGTAATAGTGAAATCACCACCTACTTTTACTGAAGAAAGTAATAAAACAATTCCGTTGTATTTAAAAAGAGCTGCGGCAGCGGCTGTTTTTGTTGGGATTGTTTATGTGGGATGGAATGGTGTTCAAAATGAACAACAAGTATTAGCGAATCAAGAAGATGCTGTTGAGAAAAAAATTCAATCAGCAACTTTTGTAATAGATAAACCGCTACCAACTATTAACTTAAACGTTAGTAAAGAAGCTAGGAACTTTCATATTATTGCAGGAGCTTTTAAAGAAGTGCACAATGCCGAAAATAAATTAGAAGAGTTAGAAGAAAAGGGCCATGAAGCTTCTATTGTTGGAAAGAACAGATTAGGCTTAACACAAGTAGCATTTGCAAGCTATGCAACAAAGGATGAAGCTAGAAAAGCCTTAGAAATTATCAAAGAAACCGTAAGCGAAGACGCTTGGTTATTGGCTAAATAAACAGCATTTATTTTAGGTAGATTTTTTAGTTGCTGTATCTTTGCATCAAAATTTAATTGATGAGAGCAAAATCACCAAAAGAATCATTAACGGTACTTACCGATTTAGTTTTACCAGGAGAAACCAATTATTTAGATAACCTTTTTGGAGGAGAGTTGTTAGCTCGTATGGATAGAGCTTGTAGTATTGCTGCACGCCGCCATTCGAGAAGAATTGTAGTAACAGCCTCTGTAAATCACGTGGCATTTACCAAATCGGTACCTGTAGGAAGCGTGGTAACTTTAGAAGCAAAGGTTTCACGTGCTTTTAAATCATCAATGGAAATTTATGTAGATGTTTGGATAGAAGACCGTCAATCAGGTGAAAAAACAAAGGTAAACGAAGGTATTTATACGTTTGTTGCTGTTGATGAAACAGGAAAACCAGTGCCAATTCCTCAAATAGAGCCAGAAACCGAATTAGAAAAGCAACGTTACGAAGCAGCATTGCGTAGAAAGCAATTAAGCTTGGTTTTAGCAGGAAAAATGGATCCTAAGGAAGCTATAGAACTGAAGTCTATTTTCATGGATTAAAACAGTTTATATTTCATCAGCATTGCCACTTTCAGATAAGAAAATGGCAATGTTTTTTGTTTTGTCAAATTGAGAAAATATAATAATCATAATTACGGTAATAGGTACCGAAAGAATCATTCCTGTAATTCCCCATATTTCTCCCCAAACGGCTAACGATAAAATGGTAACTAATGGACTTAAGTTTAGTGATTTTCCAAAAACTTTAGGCTCTACAATATTACCAACGACCACCTGAATACCACCTACTGCAAACAATACGATTAAAAAAGGAGGAAACTCTCCAAACTGAATTAAACAGAAAATTGCAGGAAAAGCGGTTGCGACCAATGAGCCAATGGTAGGGATATAATTCAGTAAAAAAATAAGAAATGCCCAAAACGGAGCCCCGTCTACTCCAACAAGCAATAACACAAAATAACTAAGCATACCTGTTAATAAACTTACGTAGGTTTTTAGTCGTAAATAGTTTGAAATAGAATCTTCAATCTTTTTTAAGATAGATTGAAAGCTTTTAGAGCTGTTTTGAGAACTCATAAATACTTTTTGTAATTTCTTTTTAAAATTACTTTCCTCTAAAAAGATAAATAAGGCATAAATAACAATCATAAAGGTGTTTCCTAGCAAACTACTAACTCCGTTCGCTACATCGCCTAAAACAGAGCCATAATTAAAATCTCCAACAACCGATTGTAATGATTTAATAATGTCTATATGAAAATAGGCATCTAAACGTTTTATAATAGCGTCAATATTAGGCTCGTATTTAGAGTATGACGTTGTTAAGTTTGAAATACTGTTGGTAATAATTTCAGAAATAAACCCAAAACCCAAAATAATAAAGGTAAAAACAAATACATTACTCAGCCAAAAAGGAATAAAACGTTTTGTAAAAGGAATTTTGTAAATGGTTTTTCTAATTTCACGCGTTAAAAACCAAAAGATAAGTGCAAAAACAAACGGAATTAAAATTCCTTTTCCAATAACCAAGGCAGTAATTATTGCTACCGTTACAATGATAAAGTTTGATGCGTTTTTCATAATTAGTTATGAACGAATCCACTGTGCAGGATTCAATCGGTTTCTGTTTTTGTATAGCATAAAACTAAGCTGTGTTTTACCAGTAACTTTGTTGGTAAATACTTTGCCTAATATCTCTCCTGTTCTAACCACGTCTCCTTTTTTTACATATATTTCTTTCAATTTGTTGTATGTAGAAATATAATCACCGTGTTGTACTAATACTGATTTTCTTCCATCAGAATGTAATTGAATAACCAACACTTTTCCGTTAAAAATACTTTTTACATCAGTGTTCGCTTTGGTAGCAATATATAACCCATGACTATTAATACTTATTCCTGGAAAGGTAGGGTGTGGTTGCACTCCAAATTTTCGTGTAATTACACCTTTAACTGGCCAAGGTAAATTGCCTTTATTTTGTTCAAAATTAGCAAGTAACGTTTTTTCTTCGGCATTTAAAATAAATCCAGAATTGCTTTTCTTACTAGTTGTTGTTTTTTTACCTTTGTTTGCTTTGGCAATAGCATCTCTAATTAATTTGTCAATTTTAGCTAAAACCTTTTTCTCTTCTCGTTGTTTTTTTTGTAAATCGCTTTTGTATTTTTTCTCTTCTTTTTTAATTTTTGAAATTAGCTGTTCTTGGTCTTTCTTATCTTCTTCAATTCCTTCTTTTTGGTTTTTTTCATCAGAAAGTAATACTTCTTTTGATTTTTTTTGAGCTGTTAAAGAGTCGTTTAATTGTGCTACCTCTTTTGCTTTTACCATAATTTCTTCTCCTTGTTTTTTTCTAAAGTCCTTATACTGTTGCATATACTTTAGTCGTTTATAGGCTTGATAAAAACTTTCTGAAGATAGTAAAAACATGGTTTTACTTTGTTGCGATTTACTTTTGTAAGATTTCACAACCATGTCTCGGTAGTCGTCTTTTAATTTCTTTAACTCATCATTGTATTTTTTTAATTGTTGTTCGTTTGATTTGATCTCTTTTGAGAGTAATTTAGTTTCTAATTCAATAGTTTCAATTAAACGCTTTCTAACACTTATTTTTTGATTTAAGTCTTTTAAATCATCTAGAGCACTACTCTTTTTTTTCTTTGTTTTAAATAAGAGGTTGTTGACTTGCTCTATTTCATTTTTAAGTTTTTTACGTCTATTTTCAAGTTCTTTTCTGCTTTGAGCAAAAGAAGACATTCCTACAAGAAATAGGCACAAAAAGGAGATATAAAAAACAGGATATTTCATGATTATAATTGAATTTCTTTATATCCGTTGGGAATATTAAAATCTACATTTAGTTTGGTGTTGTACTCTACCGAACGAGTTGTAATATCAATGATAGTATATTTGTTTTTTTCTTTTGCTTTTATATTAATTTTTTCAGGAAAAAAAGCAGCATTTTTTTTATAGTACTTAGGGTAACTAATATCTAAACGTTGATTTTTTAATGAGTTTACAATTAGTTGCTTATCTAATTTAAAATGTTGAGGGTTTACATAAAAAAACAAGTCGAATAAAAGAGGTTGTTTTTGGGGTGATAACTGGTATGATTTTTCTTGAATTTGAACTTCTTGACGTTCAGATTTTACATCCATCAAAGCTTCACCTAATAACATGCTTTGTAACTGCTGAAAATTAATATCAGTTCCTAATAGTTTTTTTAGCATTAAAAAGTCACCATCGAAATAACTTTTTTCATATGGAGAGTAAAACTGAACTTTTGTAGGAGTTATTTTAGCTTTGAAAATAGAAATAATTTTAGTTCCCTTTAACCAAATAACTTCGTCTTTTTTAATTTTCATTCGTACCGAAAACCCTAAACTTTCCTTATTGTTCTTGTAATTAACTTTTAAACGAGCATCTACTGTTTTTTTATCAAAATTTGTAGCGACATGCTTTTTAGCCACTTTACGAGCCGATAATTCTTTAATAGCTATGGTATCAGTAACATTTTTGGTAGATTTACATGATGAAAATCCTAAAAACAATATAACTAATAAGGTGGTATACTTCATAAAATTAGTACTAACGAAACGTATTTACTTTAAAATTTTTTTGGCTTTGCTTTTATAAGAATTGGCCTTTTTAATATTATTTAACCCTTGGTAAGCCCTAGAAATTTCCATATAAAATTTAGTTTTTATTTCATTATTATCAATTACAAAATCAATGCCGTTTTGTAGGGTTTCTAATGCTTTTTTATAATCTTTATTGTTATTCAGAGCTTTTCCATTCATTAAATACACAAAAGGTTGTGCAGGAAAAAGAGCTAATCCTTGTTCGCTATATTTTAACAAGTCAGCATCATTATCAGCAGCTAACTTATCTAGTAATGTTTTTAAGTTGCTATAAGATTTTTCCTTTTCAAAAAGTGATTTAACATCAAGGTTTTCCGTGATTTTTTTTGGTGAATCTTCAGTTGTTTTTCGCGCATTTATTTTTTTTTCTATAGTGCGAAGTCTAGCAGTTAATAACTTAGCTTCTTTTAACTCTGTTAATACCTTTTTTGCAGATTTAACGTCATTATTTTGAAGGTGTAAAAAAACAAGCAATTGTTTTTTCTTTGGGTATGTTGCAGCTATTTTTTGTTGAGCAAGAATAGCACTATCAAAATCAGCTAATTTTCTTAAAATAAAAACCTTGTGTTCAAGTAGCCAAACATTAGTAGGCTCTATTTTTAAAGCTAAATCAATATAAGATAGAGCTTCAGGGTTTCTTCCTAGTTTTTCGTAATTTTTAGAAAGTTCAAACAAAACAGCTTTGTTGTTTGGAAGTATACTATTACATTTTTCTAAACTTTGTATAGCCTTTTGATAATTAAAAATAGCTTTGTCTGAGAGTGCTTTAAAAAAGAGTTGTTGAAATTCAATATTATTTTTTTCAGCAGCATCAACTGTAGCAGGAATGCTGTCTTGAGCATTTATAAAAAAGGAAAAAAGAAGGGTGAAAAAAGACAATACAATTTTAGAAAAAAAATTTTTTTCTCTTTTTTCACCCTTCTTTTCTATTGAGTTTTTATGTAAGTTCTGTATAATCACCTATACTCACTGATGTATAATTAGCATTATATTTTGCATGATTACCAATCATAGCATTATCTAAATTGGCATTTGAAATACGAACATTTGTTTGAATTAAAGAGTTTGTAATTGTTGAGTTTTCAACAATACTGTTTTCACCAATTGAAACAAAAGGACCTATTTTAGTGTTTTTCAACACTACCTTTTTTCCAACATAACAAGGCTGAATAATTTCAGCATTCTCTAATACAACGTCTTCAGACACTAAATTGTTGCCGTCTGCTTGTTCAAAACCTAAAACTTGTTTGTTGGTATCTACTGTTGGGTCTTTCTTACCACAATCCATCCAAGTATTTACTTTTCCTGGAACGAACTTAGCTCCTTGTTGCTTTAAACTTTCTAAAACATTTGTTAATTGATATTCTCCATTTTCTCTAATATCATTATCTAGCAAATATTTTATTTCTTCACGAACCTTATCAGCATCTTTAAAATAATAAATACCAATAATGGCTAAATCTGAGACAAACTCTTTAGGTTTTTCAACAAAATCAGTAATAAAACCATCTTTTAATTTTACCACACCAAAAGCGCTTGGATCTTCTACTTGTTTTACCCAAATAGCCCCATCAGCACTTGCATCTAAGGTAAAATCAGCTTTAAATAAAGTGTCAGCAAAGGCTACTACACACGAACCGTTTAACGATTCTTTTGCACAATAAATAGCATGTGCTGTTCCTAAAGCTTCTTCTTGAATATATACAGAGCCTTTGGCACCTAAATTTTCTGCTATTTTTAGTAGTTTATCTTTCGTGTTTGCAGGAAACCCCTTTGCAGCAGGCCCAATAATAAAAGCAATTTCTTCTATAGGTTGATCTACTACTGAAGTAATATCTTCCACTAATCGCTGTACAATAGATTTACCAGCAATAACTGTTAATGGCTTTGGAGTTGTTAATGTATGAGGCCTTAAACGAGACCCTATTCCTGCCATTGGCACTATAATTTTCATATTCTTTCTTTTCGTTTTTAACGGTGCAATATACCATTAATAACGCAGTGAAAAAAGTTATATCCCTTTTGGAATTGCTTCTATTAAAGTTTGAGTATACTTTGTCTTTGGATGTTGGTAAATTTCATCAGCATCTGCTATTTCTTCTACTTTACCTTTGTTCATCACAACTAATTGGTCGGACATATATTTTACTATAGACAAATCATGCGAAATAAAAATATAGGTAAGGTTAAATTCTGTTTTTAATTGATTTAACAGGTTTAGTACCTGTGCTTGTACTGATACATCAAGAGCAGAAACCGATTCGTCACAAATAATTAGTTTGGGCTGTAGTGCAATAGCACGAGCAATTCCTATACGTTGACGTTGACCACCAGAAAACTCATGTGGGTAGCGGTTAAAATGAGCAGCTTCCAAACCTACCTTTTCTAACAAGTTACACACATATTCTTTTCGCTCTTTATTGGAGTTTAAAACGGTATGAACTTTCATAGGTTCTAGAATAGCGTTACCAACAGTAATTCTGGGGTTCAAAGAAGAAAATGGATCTTGAAATATAATTTGAATTTCTTTTCGAAGCTTTTTAAAATCTTTTCTCGAAAGTTTGGTAATATCTGTTCCGTTATACAGAATGCTTCCCGAGGTGGCTTTTTCTAATTGTAAAATAGTTCTACTCAAGGTAGTTTTTCCACAACCACTCTCCCCTACTAATCCTAAAGTTTCACCTTCATAAATTTTAAAAGAAACATTATTAACTGCTTTTACGATAGTTGATTTTGATAACCATGAAGCGTTACTAATAAAATCTTTATGCAAATTTACTATTTCTAACAACGGAGGACGATTATATATTTTTTGATGAAAAGTAGTGCGTTCTTCATCTGTATAAACTGTAGAATCTATAGTTTCGTTGATAAAATCGTTAACCGTAGGTAAGGTTTTTAATCGTTTTTCTGTATTTGGTTTCGAGTTGATTAAAGCTTTTGTATAACTTTCTTTTGGGTGTAAAAAAACATGATTAGCGCTTCCCTTTTCTACTATTTTTCCCTTATGCATGACTACAACAGAATCTGCAATTTCAGAAACTAAAGCTAAATCGTGAGAAATAAAAACAATTCCCATTTTAAACTCTTGTTGTAATTCTTTTAGTAAGAAAATTATTTCTTTTTGTACAGTTACATCAAGGGCAGTGGTAGGTTCATCAGCAATAAGTAATTGAGGTTTACAGGCAATTGCCATAGCAATCATTACACGTTGCTTTTGTCCACCACTTATTTGATGAGGATACGAATCGTAAATAGCTTCAGGTCTAGGAAGTTTTACTTTTGAAAATAATGAGATAACTTCTTCTTTAATTTTATGATTGGATAACTGGGTATGCTGCTGTAACATTTCAGCAACTTGAATACCACAAGTCAAGGTCGGGTTTAAAGAACTCATAGGTTCTTGAAAAATCATCGCAATTTCTTTCCCTCTAATTTTTAAAAAATCTTTTTCACCTAAGTTTATTAAATCAATATTTTTATATAAAATTTCTCCTTCAATAATAGTTATTTTAGGCAATAAACCTAAAATAGCTAAGGTACTTATTGATTTTCCGCTCCCACTTTCTCCGACAATTCCTAATATTTCATTTTCTTTAATTTTAAATGAAATGTTTTGAACAATATTATTAATTACTCCTTTTTGGTTAAAGGATATGGACAAGTTTTTTACTGTTAGCATTTAGAAAATTTTAATAAAAGTACAATTATTCTCTTATAAAAATATAGAATAACTTAATTCTTCGCTATAAGTATTTGTTGGTTTTATTGTGTAAATAGTTAATTTTTAAATGAAAAATATGATTATATCTGTTTTTTTTTATATTTGCTGCTTGTTTATTGAAAAAAAAACAGCGTTTTAATTATGAATTATTTAATTATCACCCTGTTTTTTTAAATATTTTTAATTAATTAACTCTTCAAAAATGAAAAACAAAATTATTTTAGCACTTGTTTGCTTATTTATGGGTACTGTTGCTTTTTCTCAGCAAAAAAGTAACACAATTAAACGTGATTGTTATACTGTAGATGATTTAGAGTATAGAAAATCTAAAGATCCTAATCTTGAAAAACGAATGGCTCAAATTGAGGAATTTACTCAGAAAAGAGTAAAAGAAATGGAGTCGAGACAAAGTAGAGTTGATGGAAATATTATTACTATTCCTGTAGTAGTACATGTTTTATATACGAATTCTACAAACAATATTAGCGATGCTCAAATACTTTCACAGATAGATGTTTTAAATAAAGATTTTAGAAGAACGAATTCTGATGCAACTAATAAATGGTCACAAGCAGCTGACACAGAGATTGAGTTTGCTATGGCAACTATAGATCCTAATGGTAATTCAACTACAGCAATTACAAGAAAGCAGGTGACTTCTACAGATTGGGGAACAAAATTCAAAGCATACAATGCTATGAAAAGTTCATCATCAGGAGGAGTTGATGCTTGGGATACTTCTGAATATTTAAATATGTGGATTGTTCCTAAAATGACGAATGCAGGGCTAGTAGATAGAAATATTTTAGGATATGCTCAATTTCCTGGAGGTGATGCATCTACTGATGGTTTAGTAATGGTTCATAATGCATTTGGTTCTACAGGAACTTTAGACCTAAATTATAATTTAGGTAGAACTACTACTCATGAGGTTGGACATTTTTTAAACTTACGTCATATTTGGGGTGATGGTCCATGTGGTGTTGATGATTTAGTTTCTGATACTCCAGAGTCAGATGGTCCTAATTTTGAATGTGATACAGAACTTGTTTCTTGTGGATCAGTAGATATGGTTGAAAATTATATGGATTATTCTAAAGACAAATGCATGAATTTATTTACTGCAGGACAAAAAAATAGAATGCGTGCTGTTTTAGAGGCGGGAGGTTCTAGGAGAGCATTGGCTTTATCTGATAAAGCAGGCACACCAGTGGTTTGTACTGCTACAGTACCATCAGGGGTTTCTACTTCTTCAGTTACAGCTACAGGAGCTACAGTTTCTTGGACAGCGGTTTCAGGAGTAACTTATGATGTAAGATATAAAGCAACATCAAGCGCTTCTTGGACAACAGTTGCTGCTTCATCAAATTCTATCGCATTAAGCGGATTATCAGCATCTACTCAATACGAAGTGCAAGTTCGTAGTAAATGTTCTTCAACAAACTCAAATTATAGTGCTTCTGTAAACTTTACAACACCATCAGTAACCATTTCATATTGTACTTCAAGTGGAAACACTGTTTATGAAACAGGAATAACAAAAGTGGTTTTTGGTACTATAAATAATGCAGATGATACTGCAAAAGATAAGGGATATGAAAACTTTACAAATTTAAGCACGACAGTATCTCAATCATCGTCAACAAATTTAACAGTATCAGTAAATACTGATGGTAACTATAGAATTGATGCTTTTGCATGGATTGACTGGAACCAAGATGGAGATTTTGCTGATAGTGGTGAGGCTTACGATTTAGGAAACATTACAAATGTTTCAAATGGAGCATTACCAGTTAAAGCAATTGCTGTACCAGCGGGGGCAAAAACAGGAAGCACTCGAATGAGAGTTGCTGCTAAGTATAACTCAAACCCAACTTCTTGTGATACAAGCTTTGATGGAGAGGTAGAAGATTATACAGTGATAGTTGGTACTACACAAGCAGATACACAAGCACCAACAGCGCCAAGTAGTTTAGCAGCATCTAACGTAACCCAAACAACATTAACCTTAAACTGGTCAGCATCTACAGATAATGTAGGAGTAACAGGATATGATGTTTA
>NZ_CAZEQR010000024.1:0-20401 GCF_964513795.1 Tenacibaculum sediminilitoris
AATTGATCTAAAAACCATAATCTTCGTTGTGCATAAGATAAAGGATAACTCTCTTGTATTGATGCTACTGGAATTGACTCATAAGAAGATTTCTCCATCGTTGCCAATATGTTTGATTGCTCTTCCAATATTGGATACATGAATATTTCTTTTAATCCTATCGATACTGAAAACTCTTGTTGAATTCTACTAGCTATTTGAACTCCTTTTAATGAGTGTCCGCCGAGTTCAAAAAAGTTGTCTGTAATACCAATTGCTTCTACTTTTAATACCTTTTTCCAAATATTAATAAGCTTCTGGTCTCTCTCATTTCTAGCTTCTCTATATACTTTTTCTTGTACCTGAATTGGATCGGGTAACTCCTTCCTTGCTATTTTACCATTCGTTGTCATTGGCAACGATTCTAATGCTACAAAATATGTCGGAACCATATAGTCTGGTAGCTCTTTTCGTAATGCTTCACGCAAACTAGCTTCTGAACAAGTTCCTGTAAAGTAAGCCGCTAAATGTTGTGTGTTGTGAGATTTGTAACCTACCACATAACTGTCATACACCCCTTTAACCTGTAACATAGCATTGGCTACTTCCTGAGTTTCTACACGATATCCGCGTATTTTTAATTGATCATCTTTGCGGCCTATAAAATGAATATTTCCTTCATTATCCCAATATCCAAGATCTCCTGTTTTGTATAGTTTCCCTTCTCCAAAAGGGTTCTCTATAAAACGTTCTGCTGTAAGTTCAACTTGATTGTGATAACCTACTGCGACTCCTCTTCCTCCTAAATATAATTCGCCTATTACAAATTTTGGTTGTAATGCCAAATCAGCATTACAGATATAAATACTTCTATTTGATATTGGTGAACCAATACAATTAGAAACACTCGTTTGTTTTAGTTTATAATAACTCGTACAAACGGTACCTTCTGTAGGTCCATAAGTATTATATATTGCTACTCTTGATGAATAGTTTGAAACATATTCTAATTGTAATGCATCTCCCCCGCTAATTAAAACACGTAATGACGGGAGATTGTTACTTTCTAATAGTTCATTAACACCTTGTATTACCAATGGTGTACTACTAAGTAATGTTGCTTGATGTTTTTTTGTAAGTGATACTAGCTTTGCGACATCTTTTCCTCCTAAGGTTGTTAAAACTAATTCGCCTCCAACACTAAGTATTGGGTAAATTTCTTCAACACTTGTATCAAACGAAAATGATGATTGTTGGATAACAACGTCATTTTTTGTTAGCTTAAAGTAATTTTTAAATGTTACTACATAATCAAATAACGAATCGTGATTAATAACAACTCCTTTAGGGGTACCTGTAGTTCCTGATGTGTACATTATATATGCGATATCTGTACCTATTGGTATAATTCCTTTGAAGTTATTATTGTACTTTGATAATTCTTCTGTATCTATAGTTAGTGTTGAAACAGTTGTGGTACTTACTATTCCTTCACTTTTAATAAGTACTTCTAATCCGCTATTGGATATTAAGTAGTTTTTTCGTGCTGTTGGATATTCACTATCAATTGGTACATAGGCTCCTCCTGATTTTAAAACGCCAAGCATTCCTATAATCATATCAAAGCCGCGATTGGTCATTAAGCCTATTACGCTTCCTCTTTGTACATTATAGTCTTTTATTAATTGATCTGATAGTTGATTCGATAATGACTCTAGTTCTTCATAGGTAAGGCTTTTATCTTCATAGCTTAAACATTTTGAATTTGGTGTTTGTAACGCTTGCTTCCTAAATAACTCTATAACCGAACCTACTTCATACTGCTCTACTTTTCCTTTACTAAAGGATGCTATCGTTAATGCTTCTTGTTTCGATAGTAAACTATAATTTGTAATAGAGGTCGTTGGTTTTTCTACAACAATTGATAAAATATTTTCTAAAGCTTCTATAAAAATTTGTAGCTGTGCTTTGTTATAAATTGCCGTATTGTAACGAATAGTTAATGATAACTCATCTCCTCTTTCATTAAATTCTAAAAGTAAATCGTTAAGACTTGTTGGTGTTTCTATCGTTTCACTAGTAATATTTACACCTTCTATTAGATCATTGAAACCTAAAGCGTTTTCAAAGTTTTGAAATAACACTAACACATCTAACAAAGGAAGTTTACCATTGTTTCGAGCTAATCCTAATTCTGAAATTAAGGTGTCAAAAGGGTATGATTGATGGTTATAACCTGCTAATAATTCTTTATGGACTATTCCTAATAAGTCTATAAAGTTGTTTTCTCTTGTAAAATCAATTCTAATAGGTAATAAATTTAAGTAATAACCTACTTGATTTTCTAAATCTTGATGAATTCTCCCTGCTGTATCTGTACCTATTATAAGGTCTGTATTTCCCGTTAATTCATAAAATAAACTACTCAATACACTCATTATGCCTGTAAACGTAGTTACATGATGAGATGCACATAATTCTTTTAGATTTTTACTAATTTTTGTGTCAAAACTATGATGTAAATAAGCTCCTGAAAAAGATAATGCATCACCACCTTGGTTCGCAAATGGTAACTCTAAACTTGGTAATTCTCCCGAAAATCGCTCTAGCCAATAAGCACGTGAAGTTTCATAAGCTCCGCTTGATTCATAATTTTTATACCAAGTAACATAATCTTTGTATTGTATACGAAGCGGTGGAAGTGGTGACTGGTTACCTAAACTGTAGGTTTTATATAAAGACTGTAATTCTTTACTAATAATATCAATAGACCAACCATCACTAATAATATGATGAATTACAAAAACAAAATAGTAGTGAGATGAAGATACCTTGATTAAATCTACTCGTAATAATGGCCCTTCTGATAAATCAAAACTACTGTTAGCTATACTAAACGCATGAGACTTTGCTTCTTTAATAGGCTCTGACTCATTACTAAAATCTAACATACCAACTTCAAAATCAAATGTCGAAGAGGGTATGATATATTGATAAACTTCATCTCCTGTTACCCTAAAAACTGTTCGTAAACTATCATGACGATTTACAATCGTATTCATAGATTTTATAAAAGCTGTTGGATTGAAGGTTTTACTTCCTAACTCAATATCACACAACCAACATAAGTTAAATGATTGCTTTGCTACTCCTAATTGATCTAAAAACCATAATCTTCGTTGTGCATAAGATAAAGGATAACTCTCTTGTATTGATGCTACTGGAATTGACTCATAAGAAGATTTCTCCATCGTTGCCAATATGTTTGATTGCTCTTCCAATATTGGATACATGAATATTTCTTTTAATCCTATCGATACTGAAAACTCTTGTTGAATTCTACTAGCTATTTGAACTCCTTTTAATGAGTGTCCGCCGAGTTCAAAAAAGTTGTCTGTAATACCAATTGCTTCTACTTTTAATACCTTTTTCCAAATATTAATAAGCTTCTGGTCTCTCTCATTTCTAGCTTCTCTATATACTTTTTCTTGTACCTGAATTGGATCGGGTAACTCCTTCCTTGCTATTTTACCATTCGTTGTCATTGGCAACGATTCTAATGCTACAAAATATGTCGGAACCATATAGTCTGGTAGCTCTTTTCGTAATGCTTCACGCAAACTAGCTTCTGAACAAGTTCCTGTAAAGTAAGCCGCTAAATGTTGTGTGTTGTGAGATTTGTAACCTACCACATAACTGTCATACACCCCTTTAACCTGTAACATAGCATTGGCTACTTCCTGAGTTTCTACACGATATCCGCGTATTTTTAATTGATCATCTTTGCGGCCTATAAAATGAATATTTCCTTCATTATCCCAATATCCAAGATCTCCTGTTTTGTATAGTTTCCCTTCTCCAAAAGGGTTCTCTATAAAACGTTCTGCTGTAAGTTCAACTTGATTGTGATAACCTACTGCGACTCCTCTTCCTCCTAAATATAATTCGCCTATTACAAATTTTGGTTGTAATGCCAAATCAGCATTACAGATATAAATACTTCTATTTGATATTGGTGAACCAATACAATTAGAAACACTCGTTTGTTTTAGTTTATAATAACTCGTACAAACGGTACCTTCTGTAGGTCCATAAGTATTATATATTGCTACTCTTGATGAATAGTTTGAAACATATTCTAATTGTAATGCATCTCCCCCGCTAATTAAAACACGTAATGACGGGAGATTGTTACTTTCTAATAGTTCATTAACACCTTGTATTACCAATGGTGTACTACTAAGTAATGTTGCTTGATGTTTTTTTGTAAGTGATACTAGCTTTGCGACATCTTTTCCTCCTAAGGTTGTTAAAACTAATTCGCCTCCAACACTAAGTATTGGGTAAATTTCTTCAACACTTGTATCAAACGAAAATGATGATTGTTGGATAACAACGTCATTTTTTGTTAGCTTAAAGTAATTTTTAAATGTTACTACATAATCAAATAACGAATCGTGATTAATAACAACTCCTTTAGGGGTACCTGTAGTTCCTGATGTGTACATTATATATGCGATATCTGTACCTATTGGTATAATTCCTTTGAAGTTATTATTGTACTTTGATAATTCTTCTGTATCTATAGTTAGTGTTGAAACAGTTGTGGTACTTACTATTCCTTCACTTTTAATAAGTACTTCTAATCCGCTATTGGATATTAAGTAGTTTTTTCGTGCTGTTGGATATTCACTATCAATTGGTACATAGGCTCCTCCTGATTTTAAAACGCCAAGCATTCCTATAATCATATCAAAGCCGCGATTGGTCATTAAGCCTATTACGCTTCCTCTTTGTACATTATAGTCTTTTATTAATTGATCTGATAGTTGATTCGATAATGACTCTAGTTCTTCATAGGTAAGGCTTTTATCTTCATAGCTTAAACATTTTGAATTTGGTGTTTGTAACGCTTGCTTCCTAAATAACTCTATAACCGAACCTACTTCATACTGCTCTACTTTTCCTTTACTAAAGGATGCTATCGTTAATGCTTCTTGTTTCGATAGTAAACTATAATTTGTAATAGAGGTCGTTGGTTTTTCTACAACAATTGATAAAATATTTTCTAAAGCTTCTATAAAAATTTGTAGCTGTGCTTTGTTATAAATTGCCGTATTGTAACGAATAGTTAATGATAACTCATCTCCTCTTTCATTAAATTCTAAAAGTAAATCGTTAAGACTTGTTGGTGTTTCTATCGTTTCACTAGTAATATTTACACCTTCTATTAGATCATTGAAACCTAAAGCGTTTTCAAAGTTTTGAAATAACACTAACACATCTAACAAAGGAAGTTTACCATTGTTTCGAGCTAATCCTAATTCTGAAATTAAGGTGTCAAAAGGGTATGATTGATGGTTATAACCTGCTAATAATTCTTTATGGACTATTCCTAATAAGTCTATAAAGTTGTTTTCTCTTGTAAAATCAATTCTAATAGGTAATAAATTTAAGTAATAACCTACTTGATTTTCTAAATCTTGATGAATTCTCCCTGCTGTATCTGTACCTATTATAAGGTCTGTATTTCCCGTTAATTCATAAAATAAACTACTCAATACACTCATTATGCCTGTAAACGTAGTTACATGATGAGATGCACATAATTCTTTTAGATTTTTACTAATTTTTGTGTCAAAACTATGATGTAAATAAGCTCCTGAAAAAGATAATGCATCACCACCTTGGTTCGCAAATGGTAACTCTAAACTTGGTAATTCTCCCGAAAATCGCTCTAGCCAATAAGCACGTGAAGTTTCATAAGCTCCGCTTGATTCATAATTTTTATACCAAGTAACATAATCTTTGTATTGTATACGAAGCGGTGGAAGTGGTGACTGGTTACCTAAACTGTAGGTTTTATATAAAGACTGTAATTCTTTACTAATAATATCAATAGACCAACCATCACTAATAATATGATGAATTACAAAAACAAAATAGTAGTGAGATGAAGATACCTTGATTAAATCTACTCGTAATAATGGCCCTTCTGATAAATCAAAACTACTGTTAGCTATACTAAACGCATGAGACTTTGCTTCTTTAATAGGCTCTGACTCATTACTAAAATCTAACATACCAACTTCAAAATCAAATGTCGAAGAGGGTATGATATATTGATAAACTTCATCTCCTGTTACCCTAAAAACTGTTCGTAAACTATCATGACGATCTACAATCGTATTCATAGATTTTATAAAAGCTGTTGGATTGAATTTCCCTTTGATTTCTGAAATACTTGCAATGTGAGCTGCTGTATTTTGATTGAACTGGTGAAACATCCAAAACCTTTTTTGCCCTTGCGTTAATGGGTATTTTGATTTTACTTCAGTAGCTTTAATTTGGTCTATGTATTCAAGGTTTTCATTCTTAAGGTACTCTGTTAATGCTGTTACACTTGCATTCTTAAAAAGTGTTTCTATTGATATTTGATACCCTAATTGGTGAATCCTTGATAATAATGCTGTTGCTTTTAGACTATTAAATCCGTCTGTAAAGAAGTTTTGAGAAACTTTTAAAGTATTATTTTTCAATATACTTTTTGCTATTGACCATAGTTTCTCTTCTAATGAATTAGAGTTTTTATTTTCTCTTTTTATTAGTTGCTGTTCTAATTGAGCAACCTCTTGAATTTGACCTTGATAATCTCCGTTAAGGTATTGTTGTACTAATTGATAGTGTTGAACCTTTCCACTTGTTGTTTTTGGAATACTTCTTACTGCAATTACTTGTTCTACTGATATATTCAGTTCATTAAGTACTTCTCTTTTTATATTCCAAGCCATGGATATAAACTCCTCTGTAACACGGCGTTGTTGAACAAAAATTAGTAATTCCTCTGAATGGTTTATATCTTTTCTAGCACTACATGCAACTACAACTCCTGGTTTTAAATGAAGTTTTTCAGATACAATCTCTTCAATATCTTGTGGATATATATTTTGACCATTGATAATAATTAAATTTTTAGCTCGTCCAGTTATAACCAAGGCTCCTTCATATAAAAAACCTAAATCACCTGTTCTGTGCCAATAATCTTTTGTTTTACATGCTACACTTGTTTCTAAGTCATTATAATACCCTTGTGTTACATTTGCTCCTTTAATTTGAATGTGCCCAATATGTTTATCGTCAAGTACTTTATCAAAATCATTTGTTATTCGAAGCTGACATTGTTCTATTGCTCTTCCAACTTGTACAAAAGAAGTACTGTTAGAATCACATGAATCATTTACTTCTACTATTTTATCTCCAACTTTTAAGTAATCACGGTCTACAAAGTAGCTTTTAAAAGGTTTTCCTACAATTGGAAGTGTGACTGCTACACATGCTTCTGCCAAACCATAGCCAGGATACAATACAGATGATGATAATTGAAACTGATCCATTTCTTGTAAAAATTGATTACACAATTTCCATGAAATTGGTTCAGCCCCATTGTATATAATTCGAACACTGGAAAGGTTCCAATCAATTGCATTTTTTGTTGTAGCAATTGCTGATAGTATGTATTGGAAACCAAAATTTGGGGAATAAAGTAGACTCGCTTTATGTTCGCTTGCTTTTTCCATCCATAGTAATGGTCGCCTTATAAAAAGTGTAGTTGGTAAAAGAAATTGTTCTATTTTCTTTAACGTACATGATAGATGAAAACAAATAAGTCCCATATCATGTGTAAGCGGTAACCAACTTAGTGAACGATCTGATTTGATAATTTGTGAACGACTAGCAATATCAACAATGTTTGCTACTAGGTTTGCATGTGTAAGTACAACTCCTTTAGGGTTACCTGTAGAACCTGATGAGAATTGAATATATGCAATATCATCTGGAAGAATGCTGGTATCTATAGTTCCTTGTGATTTTTCCAAAATTGCGTCAGTAGTAACTAATGTTGCTTTTGCTATTTTGTGATATGCTACGTCAGTAACTTCATCACTTTTATCAGATAACATTTTGTCCAATAAGTCTTTGTCACATACTAGGAAAGGGTTATTCAGTTTTTTCCAAATATTATATAGTTTATGCTTGTGTCCTGCTTGTCTTCCAATAGCAACAGGAACTGGAATCATTTTTCCTAAGATACATGCCCAAAAAACTTGTAAAAAATCTGCATTATCACTTATTTGAATCACAACTTCATCACCTGATTGCACTCCAAAACCTTGTAGGTTATGCAGTGTAAACAATGCTTTGTTCTTCAATTCTTGATACGAATGCGTCAATTCGTCACTTGATGAACGAATAAATGTAACCCCAGTTTTTGCTAATGCAGCATTTTCTAGAACATCTACTAAAGTAGTATTACTGTACATAAGATATTATAATATTACTCCCTCTTGCGTGTATTGCAAAAGCGAAAAATCTATTCTTTAAGAATTTGACTTATTTTTGAGAATGTTTGAATCGTTTATAAGCTTTTATGAAAAATTCAGCTTATATATATTCCTTTTGTATTAAGACTATAGGGAAGTTATATGGCTCTTTGGTAGCTATATGAGCTATATATTTTTCAGAAAGTAATACCTCTTTTAAGTACCACTTTCCATTATTTACTATAGTTGCATGATTTGCCGTAATTTCAATGTTTTTTAGCGGAATATTTAATCCGTCTCCGACAGCCTTTACCAAAGCTTCTTTTTTTGTCCAATAGGTGTAAAAAGTATGGTACTCTTTTGGCTCTTTGTAGATTGCTTCGGTTTCTTTTGGTGTCCAACAATCATAAAAATCTGTTTTATCAATAGGTTTAATTTTTTCAACATCTATTCCAACACTACCTTGCATGTTAATTACACAAGTTACTAAAGTTTCAGAGTGTGAAATGTTAAAATCTATTTTTTCAGAAATATACGGTCTACCGTATTGGTTATATTTTAATATAGAAAGATCAACATTAGGTAGTCCAATATCTTTTAAGGCTTGTATCAGAAGTAATTTACCTACTAAAGAAGTATGGGCATCTTCCCAGTTTTTATAGCTACGGATTTTTTGTTGAATAACAGGAGGCATCTGGTTAAGATACCTTTGATAATTTCCTGTAGTTAGCGGCTGATTTAATTTAGTATAATAAACTCGCATAGAATTTTTATACTAATACTAAAATGTATTTAAAAAAGCTTTTTTAAATACATTTTAGTATTATTTGGTTATCGTTTATAAATAGTTTTTTACTCTCCCGTTCCTACTTCAAAAAGTGTAAAAACTGGCCCTTGACTTCCTTTTGTGTTGATAATAAATGGAAGGTCTCTGTTATTTAAAATCCAGTATGCCAATTCTCCTTCTTTTTCAACTACATATATAGCATCTATAATTTTTTTTCCTATTTTAATTTCTTCTCCCTTAGGCATATTTTTCAATTCAAAAACTTTATCATCATATGTTGCTGTTTTTTTACTTTTTATTTCATCAAAAAATTTTCTTGACACAGAAAATATAGTTTGATCTTTTGGAAGTATTCTTTCTTCTGAAGGGTTTAAAGGTTGCCAATTAAGGTATTCTCCTTTTTCAAGCCCGTCCTCAGAAATAATCCATTTTCCTGAAATCTTCTTTTTTCCATTAACCATAGTGTATTCTAAAGTAACCTCTTCATCATTCATCTCTTTAATTTCTAATGGAAATAATACTTTACTTCCTTTAGGCCCCATTGCTGAGTAAGTTAACACTAAATTAGTTTTAATGTCTAATTTTGTTTTCTTTTGAGCTGTTACTGAAGTGATAACAAATAATGTTACTAATACTGTTGCTGCTAAGTTTTTAATGTTTATGTTCATAATATGAATTTTAATAATTATTCAATAAGGTTTTTGTTTTTATATAATAGTTAAATAATGCTGTTATTTCTTTTTTATGATCGAAAATGAAAAAATGATTCCCTTCAAATTCTTTAATATCTATTGTGTGTGTCGTTTCTTGTTGCCAATCTTTTGCTTCTTGCCATGTTACTTTATCTTTGTTACCTATAAGCACAGTAATTGGTATATTTAAAGAGTCTTGCTTTTTGTATTTGTAGGTTTCTATTACTTTAAAATCAGCTCTTAAAGAAGGTTCAAAAATTGCCATTAGTTCATCATTTTGTAAAATTTCTTCTGGACATCCTCCCATTTTTCTAATCTTTTCAACAAATTCATCTTTTGGTAAATCATTGTAAAAAGGTGGTTTTCTTTCAACTTTTGGAGCTCTACAACCAGAAACAAATAAATGAAGTGGATTAGGGAAATCGCTTTTATCTATTTTATGCGCCAATAAATACGTTAGAATTGCTCCCATACTATGCCCAAAAATAGCATACGGTTTAAACTCATTTCCTTTTAATTGTTCGAATAAATCATCTACTATCTTATGAATATCTATTTGTAATGGTTCTTCAAATCTTTTGCCTCTTCCTGGAAGTTCTAGTGTAATTAAGTTTATACTTTTACTTATATATTCTTCAAAAGGGATATAGGAATATTTGTTTCCTCCTGCAAAATGTAAACAAAATAAATTTACCATGTTTAATTCTTTTTCCTACTTAATTTATAGTCTTTACTCCTTCATTAGTCATAAATTGTGCCAAGTTGTCTTTATCGCTTACTATTTTTCCGAAATTAAATTTGATAACTCTAGTTGCTCTATCAAAATATTCATCATCATGTGTAATAGCTATAATTGTTTTTCCTTGCTTTTTAAGACGTGGCAGTATTTCTTCATAGAAATATTTTCTAAATCTTGGGTCTTGCTCAGCTGCCCATTCATCAAGTACAATAATATCTTTATCTTCCAATAGAGCATATATAAGTGCTAACCTTTTTTGTTGTCCTTTCGATAAGTTTTTATCAAATGTATTTCGTTCTTTATCAAGGTGAAGAACATCTTCCATCTTCATCATATTAATATGAGACCTTAATATTTCGTTATCTTCTTTTAGCTCAAACTCATCGTAATTTTCACTAAAGATATAATTTGTTGTAAATACTGCTGAAATTTTATCACTATAATACATTAATTGACTTGAATCAATTTTTTGATTATTAAAATAAACTTCACCTTCATATGGTTCATATAATCCTGTGAGCAGGTTTCCAAATGTACTTTTACCACTTCCATTCCCTCCAGTAATAAATATGATTTCTCCTTTTTTGATAGTTAGGTTTATTGGTTGTAAGTAAAATTTCTGATTCTTCTCTTCATTATTATAGAAATAGGTTACATCTTTAAATCTTATTTCTTCAAATGGTTGCGAGTTTTCTAATTTACTTGGAACGATGCTGTCTTGAATTGGATCTAACATTTGTTCAATAAGATTTAGACGTTGCGCTGATATTTTAACCATTGTATAAGTTGGAATTAAAGTAATTAAAACAGCTACAGGACCAATTAAATATAAAATTGTAACCAAAAAAGCTGTTGTCTTCTGTGTATTTACATTAAAGTAACCTGGTAACACAAACATTATTATTCCTAAAATAATGTACCAACTGTAATATCCTGTTAACTCATTATCCATGTACTTTACAGAAGTATCTATAGCTATATTTTTTCCTTTAACTCTATTTTTTACTAAGAACTTATTAAAGATATTATTGTTTCTCAAAACTCCCATTTTTAATTCTTTGAAGCCTTGTAACATATCTGCTAAATATTGATAATATGTATTTTGTAAATCTCTTCGCTCATTTAGCTCTTTTTCTATAGCATTGTTTCTAATTAAATAGAAAACAAGTAATAATACCATAGTTGCCACTACTAGACTTGCTCCTATTGGAGAAATATAAAAAAGATAACCAAAACAACAAAGAATTACTATAAGTGAATTAAAACCATTCATAAATACTTCTGGAACACTCCCTAGTACTTTTGTATCATTAATTGCAGTATATATTTTTTCATTTCCTATTTCTTCAAAATCTTGATAAGAAGCCATACGTAACTTTTTTAGAATCATAATTTCAAAATCGAACAATAAATTATTGGTTAATTTTATCATGTATGTTTGAAAGAAACGAGAGCATACTAACGATGCTAAAATTATAGCAATAAAAAGTGCCCAGTCATATTCTGGAAAAAAAGGAATAGGTTCGTTTATTATTGTATTATTTATAAAAATTAATAATCCAGCATTAAGAATACTATTAAAGATTCCTAGAATTAACATAAAGCCCAAGGCTTTTTTGGATTTATTTAATAATGTTTTGACAAAATTCATTTAGTATTTTTTTAAGAATGAAGAGTAAGTTTATGAAGCATTTGGCACATCAAAAACATCGATAAACATATTGAATGTTAGTACAATAATTAACAAATCTAAATCATAAGGTGGGTTTAAGATAAATCCGTCTCTACTATACATTTTTTTAAGACGTTCTACTGTATCTGGATTAAAATATCCTTGCCTTTTGATACGATCGTACGATAGTAATTCATTCACCCACTCGCTATTTGTTTTTAATAAATGTGGGCTACCTGGTGCAACAAACCCAAATTTTTCTCGGTTAATTATTTCAGAAGGCACATACTTTTGTGCTACTTTTTTTAATATATACTTCTCTTGCATATCTTTTACCATCAATGATGGAGGTATTGTTTTAGCAAAATTGATAAGGTCTACATCTAAAAACGGATAACGCCCTTCTACATTATTGGCTAAAGTCATACGATCTCCATGATCTGCAATTAAGTGACCTCCTAACCTTAACTTGAAATCCACATAAGAACGTTGATGAAAATGATGCCTGTCTTTTATACGCGAGTGGTCAATAGCAGATTCATTTAAGCAATCAAAATCTTTATACGACTTGTTTAATAGTGGAGAATACAATGCTTGTTTCGTTTCTCTAAATTCATTTTCATTTTTTTCGTATATAAAATCTGGATTTCCCCAAAGCTTTTTCCTAACCTCATCTTCTCGTAGGTGTTCTAAATCTTTATAACCTATGTTTCCTTCACGTCTTCCGTCAAATTTATATCCTGCATATCCTCCAAATAATTCATCAGCTCCTTCTCCTGAAAGAACTACCTTAATTTTTTCACTTTTTGCTCGTTCAGATAAAGCTATTGAACAAATATTATAAGTTTCTTTTAATGGAGATTCTGAATAGTATATTACATTTCGTAGCTTACTTTCAAAATCGTCCCATTTAAATGGTACTTCATTGTGTTTTGAATTTACCTTTTCACTTAGTAAACGTTGAAAACGTTGTTCATTAATATCTTTGTTTTCTGTGTTTGGAAAACATATAGAAAATGAATTAAATTCTTTTGTTTTATCTAAATGACGCATCATTCCACCAATCATAGATGAATCTAATCCACCACTAAGATAGAAACCTACAGGAACATCAGCATTTAAACGATAGTTTACCGATTTTAAGAGTAAGTCATTTAAGTTTTCTATATAATATTCTTCTGATTTCTCACCGTAATCATAATCTTTTGTAGGATAATCAAGATTCCAATATTCTTTAACTTCTAGTTTATTATTCTTTAAAACAGCATAGTGTCCAGGCTCTAAACTTTTTACATCATCAAAAAATGTAATTGGCGCAATATTCGCTGGGAAAGTAAAAATTTGATCTAACCCTTTATGATCAATTCTTCGAGTTACATCTGGATGCTCTAAAACAGACTTTATCTCTGAACCATATACCAAAGCATGATTCAATTTAGCATAAAAAAGAGGACAAATTCCAAAGTGATCTCTTGCCATAAATAAAACCTCATTTCGTTTATCATACAAACAAAAAGCAAATTGACCATTAATCATGTTCAAAAACTCTGTTCCATATTCCATATAGAGGTATACGATAACTTCAATATCACAGTTTGTCTTAAATGTATATCCTTTACTCTCCATTTTTTGACGCAATTCTCTGTAATTGAATATTTCTCCATTACATGTCAATACAATTGACTTATCAGGACTAAAAAAAGGCTGCATTCCGTGACTTAAATCAATAATACTTAGCCTTACAAAACCTAAGCCAACATGACCGTCGATATGACAAGCTGAATCATCAGGACCACGGTGTTGTATCTTATCGGTCATTCTAATTATAACCCTTTCATCAGCAACATGATCCCTATCAAAATTATAAATTCCACTTATTCCACACATATTTTATAAATTGGTATATTTTATATTGATACTACTTATCATTTAAAGTTGATAAAGTATCCTCATTCCTCTACCTTAATAGATTATTCGTTTATATTATTTTTAAATTAGAGTAAGGTAATTCTTTCGTATAGTTCATCTTTTACTATCATGTAAAGACTATTTTATACATTAAGCAACTCTTTTGTTTTTACCTTCCTGAAACTGTCATATTACAAACCTCTCCAAAAACACGGAAAGCAGCATCTAATATTGCTGTAGAAGAATTATTGTTCTGATTCTCTTTAGCTGTAGCAACTATTGGCCATTTAATCTTAACTACATTAACACCACTTTTAAGAGCACTAGACAAGACGTTTATATTATACGTTTTCCAGCTACTGCTAACTACTGCTTTAGTTACCTCTGTATTATTTACATAAATGGTTACTTCTTCCTTATCCTCTTTAACAATTCTTGGAATACGTAAAGAGATAGTTAGGTCTGCGTCGTTCTTTGCATCTGAGACAAAGAAAAAGTCAGATTTAATATCCCTTGCTTGTAAAAATGCTGTTTTTTGCCCTTGATACTCGTCATATGATGTAGCGTGGTAATAATTTTGTAATAAATTAATACGTCTATTTTTTATATTATGCTCATCCAAACGAATTTTTAGTAAATAATCAGTAATATCAACTCCATTAGATTTTAATACAGTTGTCATAGCATCCACCAATTCAAGTTCCATATTTTTCATATTTCTTGCTGGAACTAAGGCATGCACATATCTATCTAACTTAGTATTATCTTCAAGAATTTTTTCTAAAGATTTACATACATTATTAGCTGCGCCTCTACTTATCATATCACAGTAATACACCATTGTTTTTGCAATATCTTTCCATTTCGATAATGCTTCTGAACAGTGATGCAAAAGAATATCATATGATTGCCCCCAGTGTGCATTGTGTATTGCTGCAAATAAATGCCCTAACGCAACTACTTCATTTGAAGGTACTATACTTGTTACATCTTTGTGTGTATCTCTTTCATCGTTAAACTGTTGTAATACTACTTTATACACTGCATTCATAGCAACTTGAATTCCTGTAACACTAAAGTGACAATAGTCTAAAAATAAATCTCTTCCTGGAACTTTACCCTCTAAGTGTGCTTTAAAAATTGCTGGTAAGTCAATCACTTCAATTCCGTGATTTTTTGCTTTTGCTAAAATGGTTTCTTGTACTATTTTAAAAGTTCTTGGCTTACTATTTGTTCTACAGAAAAGAGCTGTATCTCTCGCCATTTCTAAATAATACCTTGCTTCTTTATAAGCTTCATTTTTAATACTACAATCAGCTAAGAGTTCAAACCCATAAGGGTGACTTGGATCAATTTCTACCATTTTTTTAGCTTCAGTAGTACAAGTATTTATATCACCTGAAGCAAGATGAACTTCTGCACTTTCTTTAGCTTCAATCCACATTTTTAATTTTTCATAAGGCAATTCTGAAACTACGCGTTCTCCTGGCGTGCTTCTACAGTCTAAGAGATTAAACTCTGGAATTGCAAATGCAACAGGAACATTTTTTTCTTTTGAAATTCCTCCTACATATGCTAAAAAATCATCAACAATTGAGCTGAAATATGTTTCAATTAATGGTTTTGCTACGGCAATCCCATCTTTACCCTGAGTAAGCTCTTGTAATGCTTCTTGCTTGTCTTGACTGTCTCCAATTTCAATTAGTAAGTCTTCGCGCCAATTGTTTCCTGCTAAAAACACCACCATATCTGGCTCTAAATCCATACACTGAGTATAACGTTCTTTGATCCCTGCCATACCTAAATTGGTTTCGGCTAAATCAACAAGTTCGTATCCAAAACTGTCCTTGTTTGAGTTTAATAATTGATCCAACACAATTGCTGGTGTATATTCTGGGTCTAATAAAAAACCTCTCGTAACTGACTCTCCTAATAAAACAATACGTTTTTTTTCAGATTTTGGTGGAATACTTTGTACATCTGCAAAATAACTCCACCTATCTTTTAGTAAGATATCTCTTTGATAGTGTTTTTTTCCACCTTTCAATTCTGGTTTGTATATACCTACATGTGACTTAAAAGGGTTTTCTGAAGTCGAAGCAGCTTCTTCTTTTTGCTGTTCTGTATACCCAAGCTTTTCCATTAAGTCGAAAGCTTTTTGTTTATTTTCTTCTGTAATAGGTAATAGTGTTGCTAAGTCTGTCGCTACTGCTTTATGTAATTCTGATGGTCTTGACATGATTTTTTCTTTTTTTAGGATTAAATAAATGTATATACATTAGGATTTAACTCAAAGCGTCCTCTTTCTGTAAAGTTATTGTTTATCATTTCCAGCATGGTAATTTCATTCCCTTCTTTATCAATAATGAAGTCTTCTAAAACTAAGCAGTCTATATCTGTTGTAATAAAACATATCAAAGCATCTTCTGGCGTACATACAATTGGTTCATCTTTTATATTAAATGATGTGTTTAGTAGAATTGGACAATTAGTTAATTTATCAAACTCACGTAGTAATTGTAAAAACCTTGGATTTTGTTCGTTAACTGATTGAATTCTAGCAGAATTATCAACATGTGTTATAGCTGGCATATCTATTGGTGATTTTACCTGACATGTTTCCAACATAAAAGGTGATGGATGATCTATATCAAAATGCTCGTACATTTTATCTTCTAATACCGCTGGTGCAAACGGTCTAAACCCTTCTCTCTTTTTCACCATAGCATTGATACGGTCTCTCATATCTAATACACGTGGATCTGCTAAGATAGAACGTGCACCTAATGATCTTGGTCCAAACTCCATTCTACCATTATACCATCCAATTACTTTTCCTTTTGCTAATTTTTCTGCAACTTTTTCAAGTGCATTTTTCTCTGTTCTACAATCATCATACTTTAATGATGTTGCGCTTAATAGATTTTCAATATCTTTTCCTGTAGCTTTTGGGCCTAAGTATACATTATGAAGTGGTTCAATTTTATCATCAGGATATAATTCAGTATATGCTAAAGCTGCCGCACCCAACGCACAACCTGAATCATTTGCTGCTGGTTGCACATACATTTTTTTGAAAGGAGAATTTTTTAATATTTTACCGTTTGCTACACAGTTTAGTGCAACTCCACCTGCCATACACAAGTTATCTTCTCCTGTTTTTGAATGTAAATAATTTGCTATTTTTATCAATGTTTCTTCTAAGAAACGTTGTAAACTTTTTGCAATATCCATATGTACCTGTAACATTTCTGAATCCTTTTCTCGTACAGGTACTCCAAATAATTTAGGTAATTCATCTGAATACATACACTCACCTCTTAAAAAGTCGAAGTATTTTAAATTCAAACTGTATTGCCCATTATCATTTAGAGTTAATAACTGACGCATTTGCTCTAAGTAAATATCTTTTCCATATGGGGCTAACCCCATTACTTTGTATTCTCCACTATTAACTTTAAATCCTAGATAACTTGTTATTGTACTATACAATAATCCTAATGAGTCAGGAAACGATACCTCCTCAAAAATTTCTACCTTGTTGTTTCTCCCTGTTCCATAAGTTGTAGTTGCCCATTCTCCAACACCATCTACTGTTAAAATGGCAGCAGATTCAAATCCTGAAAAGTAAAAACTACTTGCAGCATGTGATTGGTGATGCTCATAAATCTTAATAGGTCCATCGTATCCTAATTCTTTACGAATTTGTTGTGTTACGTGTTTTGGATCCATATCGTAGATGTAATCTGTAGAAATTTTATTGCTCCCACTCCATAACTGACGTTCTGATTTTTTTACTGGATCTTCATAGTAAGCGATACAATCTATATCTGCAATACTTATACCTGCTTCTTCCAAGCAATACATAAATGCGTTTACAGGCAAGTCTGGATCATTTTTCTTTCTGGTAAACCGTTCTTCTTGAGCTGCAGCTACTAATTTCCCATTTTGAATAATACAACATGCTGAATCATGGTAAAAGGCAGAAATACCAATAATATTTTTATTCATTAGTTCTTGTTTTAAATCTTAGTTAATTATAAAATTGTGTTGGTTAAAAGTCTTTACTGATGTTAGAACCAAACAAGTTGGAAGCTAGCTCTTCTTCTTCTCGTTCTGCATCAGTTAAAAAGTCAAAATCTATGATAGGTTGTGTAGCATCTATACTTATAAGCGTAATTAGAGTTTTCATATGCTCAATAAGTTGTACTACTCGTTCTTTTTTAAATAAATCAGTATTGTATTCTATAGTACCTCCAATACTATGACCTAAATCAGCAAACTGAAACCTAAGATCACTTTTGCTAATGTTCATCTGCTCTTTTATAGGTTCGACAACAATTCCGTTCATTTCTAAATCTGATTCTCTATGTATATCTACATTCTGTAAAATCATAACAACATCAAATAAAGGAGATCTACTGAGGTCTTTCTTTAGCTTTAAATTATCAATAAGCATATCAAACGGATACTCTTGATGTTCAAAAGCTTCTAGTGCAGTTTGCTTTATTTGTGAAAGAAAATCTATATACCTTGTTGCTGGGTCAAATTGACTTCGTAATGCTAATGTGTTTAAATAGTACCCTATTTGCCCTTCTAAGTCTGGATGTTCTCTTCCTGCTATTGGCGTTCCTACAATAATATCCTCTTGTCCTGAGTAGTGATATAGAATCGTTTTTACTACAGATAGTAATCCCATAAACAGTGTGGTGTTATGCTCTTGTAGTAAATTTTTAAATTTTCTTGCTATATCTTCTGAAAATTCAAATTCTAATTCTGAACCGTTGAATGTTTGCAATGCTGGACGAGGAAAATCAGTAGGTATTAATAATGTAGGTATTTCTCCTTCAAATTGCTTCATCCAAAAGTCATGATGACTTTCTGTTCCTGTAGCAGTCAATTTTTGTGCTTTCCAAACTACATAATCTTTATACTGAATTGCTAACGGAGCTAAATTTGATGTTTCGTTTGCTTGTAATGCGTTGTAAATGGTTAAGATTTCTTTTACAAATATTTGTAATGACCATTCATCAGAAATAATGTGATGCGTAGCAAATAGTAGCATGTGTCTTTCTGGTGCTAGTTTAAGTAACTTAACTTTCATCAGCGGTCCATTTTGAAGATCAAAAGAGTAACATACTAATTTTTGTACTTCTGCATCAATTACAGCTTTACTGTTTTTTTCCTCCTGAAGGTCAATCACTTCCAATACAAAAGATTGTTCATCTATTGATTGAATTTTTTGTCTTGGCTCTCCACCTTTTAAAATGAATATTGTGCGTAAACTTTCATGGCGATCGATTACTTGCATAAGTGCTTGTCGCAATGATTCAACTTGCAATACACCTTCCATTTGGTAACGCATGAAAATATTATAGGTATTCTCTCCTTTTTGTTGTTGTGTCTCTTGAACCCACAATCTTCGTTGTGCATGTGAAAGTGCATAATCATCTTGTAATTCTACCCTTGGTATAGAACTGTATAACGCGCCTTGTGATTCTGATATTAACAAAGCTTGTGCTTTAAGATTCGGATAATTAAAGATTTCTCCTACACTCAATTGTACATCATGTTTCTTGTAGATCTGCGTGATAAGTTGCATGGCTTTTAATGATGATCCGCCTAAATCAAAGAAAGAGTCTTTTCTGCCTATACTCGTTGATGGAACACTTAATAATGATGACCAAATTAAGCTCAACGATTCTTCTATAGCTCCTTCTGGGGCTTCATAGTTACTTCCCTTCAATAATTCAGATGGCTTAGGTAACGCGCGCTTGTCTACCTTTCCATTTAACGTTAATGGGAATTCTTCTAGATATACAAAGTAATCTGGAATACTACTTCTATCTAAAGTTAGCGATAAGGATTCGCGTAATTCGCTTACGCTATATTCTCTTCCGCTATAGTAACAAAGTAGTGAATCTACCGTATTATCATTGTGAACAATTAATTCTACTTGACCTATAGCTTCTAAATTTAGTAATGCACTGCGAATTCCATCTAACTCAACACGAACTCCGTGCAACTTTATCTGATCATCAATCCTTCCTAAAATCTCTAAGTTTCCTTCTGCATCGTAACGTCCTATATCACCTGTTTTACAAACAATATCTTCGCTATCAATTACTAATGGGTTTTGTACAAATAAATGATTTGTCAATCCTGCATCTAAATATCCTTTACTTGTGTATGGACTTTTAATATATACTTCCCCGATTTCTCCCCACATACTAAGTCCACTATCATTAACAACAGCAATCATACTATTGTCAATCGATTTCCCAACAGGTAGTACGCTTCCTG
>NZ_CAZEQR010000025.1:0-17013 GCF_964513795.1 Tenacibaculum sediminilitoris
TTTTCTTTTTTTTCTATGAGACATTTATCTACCATGTTCACATCTACTAAACCATCATCTTTAGATGTACATTTATCTTGGGCTATAGCAAAATTAATGCTACTGCTTATTAAAAAAAGGGTAATTATTTTTTTCATCACGATTTATTTAGGTTAACACATGACAACTCTAAAAAAGAGAGTAGACACCCTACTCAGCCCAATACTTTATTTATTTTATATAAATACAGATATAGGCTAAATGGTTAAAACAAATAAGTAACAACTATTAGGACAATAGTTGACTTTTCTTATTAATAAATGTTTCTGAAAAAAATCGTTTAGATTTTGTTTTTGAAGTTTTATTTTTTTTCATTTTTAGGGGGGTAAAATGGTTAAAATATTAATTTTCAATTTTATAAAACATAAAAGTTATTATGTTCTGGAATATAAATATAATAAAAAAAGAGCTTACTACAACTTTTTTTTTATTTTTTTTAGGTTATCAAAATGTCTTTTTTATGTAAAACTAATATTCTTGGTATAAAAAATCGTTGTACGGAAAGCGTTGAATATGTGTTTTTTTTACTTCTTCATATACTTTTTCCTTAAAGTCTTCTAAGTTATCTTTATTTAAGGCTGAAATAAAAATACTTTCAGTTTCTAAATCATTCATCCATGTTTTCTTCCAATCTTCTAAAGTATAATGCTCTTTTCTCTTCTCTGTAATCAAATCATCTTCATCAATAGTTTCATGGGTATAAGCATCTATCTTATTAAACACCATAACTGTAGGTTTATCCATACTATTAATTTCATCTAAAACTTTGTTTACTGAAGCAATATGATCTTCAAAATTAGGGTGTGAAATATCAACTACATGTAATAATAAATCTGCTTCACGCACTTCATCTAGTGTAGACTTAAATGATTCAACTAATTGCGTAGGTAGTTTTCTAATAAACCCAACAGTATCTGTCAATAAAAAAGGAATATTTTTAATCACCACTTTTCTTACCGTAGTATCTAAGGTTGCGAACAGTTTATTTTCTGCAAACACCTCACTTTTACTAATCACATTCATCAAAGTAGATTTCCCTACGTTGGTATACCCTACTAATGCAACACGCACCATCTTTCCGCGGTTTTTACGTTGCACTGCCATTTGCTTATCTATCGTCTCTAATTTCTTTTTAAGTAACGATATTTTATCACGAATAATTCGACGATCTGTTTCTATTTCTGTTTCTCCTGGACCACGCATACCTATACCTCCTTTTTGCTTATCAAGGTGTGTCCACATTCTTGTTAATCGAGGTAATAAATATTGATATTGAGCTAACTCTACCTGAGCCTTTGCAGAACTTGTTTGTGCTCTACTAGCAAAAATATCTAAAATTAAGTTTGTTCTATCTAAAATTTTACAATCTAAAAAACGTTCAACATTTCTAAGTTGTGCAGGTGACAATTCATCATCAAAAATTGCTGTTCCGATGTCATTGGATTCTATATATGCTTTCACATCTTCTAACTTCCCTGTTCCTATAAAAGTTTTTGGATGTGGTTTATCTAGTTTTTGAACAAATCTTTTAACAGCTACTCCTCCTGCTGTTAGTGTTAAGAACTCTAGTTCATCTAGATATTCTTCTGATTTTTTTTCGTCTTGATGCTGAGTTATAATACCTATTAAAACCGCTTTTTCTGATATGGCTTCTCGTGTTTCTATCATACAGTGCAAAAGTACAAATTTATCAACGTATGAACTCTAACTTCTTTTGGTATTAAAATTATTATAATACATTTTTTATAGTCTTTTTTAGTTTAGGTAAGACTTCTTCTTTAAACCAGAGGTTTTTGGTTAACCAAAATCGATTTTTGGTGATGGTTGTGGCAGTACAAAATAGTTAGGTAGCTATTTCTTAAAAACTTTCACTGTTTTAGTAAGGGTTCCTTTTTCCTGTTTCTTTTAAATAGTAATTTTGTGCATACACCCCTCTTAAAATAATTAATTTTGCTTTAGGCATCTAATCTAGTAATAATTTATGCCATTGCGGAGCACATTCTTCTCTAGGTGCAAATTACCTGGTTTTCTTTTTTCTGAATAACAAAACCCCATAGAAATTATTTCAAAATTATCAATATTACAAAATTCTTTATCTGTAATACCCAATCATTTTCAAAGTTGTTTTCCTCTAGTATTATCCCAAGAGATACCTAATGCTTGTCCTGTTTTTATAATTTTTGATTTTACACTAGAAAAAGTACAGGATTGGGCTCGGTGTACTCCTACATATATTACATTCTTTTATTTTTCTTAAAAGTGTTCATACTATAAGGCTAAAAAACACTCGATTACATTGTAAAACGAGTCTTTTTAAATAATAGAAAAAAATGTTTTGTTTATAGAGCGCTTAAAGAGTTTAATTCTTGTTTAGACTTAAACCATAGTTATTAGGAAATCTTAATAAAATCTTCAAAAGCCACATAGTAAGGTTTGTTTTTAAAAACTGGCAAATCTATACTTTCTGCATTAGCTATACCAACACCTGCGTACCAAACTCTAGCATTTTGTTTTTCTGCGTGCTTTTTAAATGTTTCCATCCACAATACATCATACTCTTGTGGTGATTGAATGTTGTTAGAGGTCTTTACTAATACAAAAATGGTAGATTCTCCTTTTTTATATAGCACAAATTGCGGATGTTTTTTTAATTCACTATTCACTGCAATAAACTCGTACCCCATTTCTTGCAGCTTTTTACCCACAATGTTCATTCCTAAATTATGAAGTTCTTGCTTGGTAAGCTCTTGCATTATTATTTCTTCTTATTGCGTTTGTTATAATTCTTATCGCCTCTTGTTTTTGGCTTTTTATATTTCTTAGCAATTTCTCTTCGGTAAGAACCTCCCTGATTCGTTTTTTTATTCTTTTCTTTCTTCTCGTGAAAAGCTGGCCCAGGAATATATTCTTGTGAAGTTCTGTTCTTATTAATTTCTTGTTCTTCTTTCGGACGCTCTTCTTCAGTTAATTCTTTAGAGATTTCTACCTGCTCTGGAATTTCTAACTTCGGAATTGTATAATCCATCAACTCTTCTATTCGTTGTTTTGCTTCCTGTTCTTTTTCTGTAGCAAATAAAATAGTTTTCCCTTCATGCTCTGCACGTCCTGTACGACCTATTCTGTGCATATAGTTTTCTGGAAAATGTGGTGTATTGAAATTGATTACATGTGTAATTTCTTCTAAATCTAATCCACGAGCAATTACATCGGTAGCGATTAAAATTCGCTTTTCTCCTTTATTGAATTGTTCTATGGAACGTAAACGATAGTTCTGTGTTTTATTTGAGTGAATAACACAAGCTTGCGACGGGTACTCTTCAGCAACACAATCAAATAATCTATCTGCATTTCGTTTATTAGGCACAAATACTAACACTTTACTAAACTCTGATTTATCAAATAACAAATAGTTTAATAAGTTAACTTTTGTATAAAAGTTCGGAACATCATAACTTGTTTGCTGAATATTGTCTAGCGGTGTTCCACTTACTGCAATTGCTATTTTATGTGGAGCAATAAAAAAATCATCAATTAAAATTTCCACATCCTCTGTCATGGTTGCTGAGAACATGATATTTTGACGTCTTTGAGGTAATAAGTCAAAAATATTTAACAACTGAAAACGAAAGCCTAAATCGAGCATTACATCTACTTCATCTATTACCAATTTCTGAATAGACTTTAATTTCAATACGTTACTTAAAGCTAAATCATATAAACGTCCTGGAGTAGCAACAATAATATCAGCACCTTGTATTACTGCTTCTTTATGGCGATTTAAATTGACTCCTCCATACACCCCAATAGTACGTAAGGTCATGTATTTTGCTAACTTTTCAATCTCTTCTACCACCTGCACCACTAATTCTCGTGTAGGTACCAATATCATCACTCTTGGATGTTGCTGCTTTGAAAACTTTAAATCACGTAATATCGGTAATAAATATCCAAAGGTTTTTCCTGTACCTGTTTGTGCAATACCAACTACATCTTTTCCTGAACGAATAACAGGAAATGCTTCTTCTTGAATAGGTGTTGGATTTATAAAACCTAATTCTTCAATTGAATTTCTTAGTGGATTTGATAAGTCTAAATCTTGAAAAGTAGTCATTAACAATAATTTGCTGCAAAGGTACAACCAATATTTTTGTTTAATTAATTACAGTTATTCTTTTTAGAAACATCTAACCTTTAAAAAGAGACTTTTACTAATAAAAACAGTACCTATTCTTTTATAATCTTAAACACCTTTATTCCCTTTTGAGTATAAGAACGAACAAGATAAATACCTGAAGACAAATTCGTCAAATCAACCTCCTTTCCTGAGCTTTGCTTTATTTTTTGACCAGCTAAATTGAATATTTCAACTTTTTCTACTTCAATGGAAAAATATATTTTCTCTCTTGTTGGGTTAGGGTATAGAATAAACTCATCACTCCCATCATCACCTCCTGTGCTCGACGATTCATCAACTGTTATAACAAATTCATGGAAACTATAGTTATTATAATTATCAAAAACTTCAATGGTTATGGTATGATTTCCGGCTTCTAACACTTGATTTGGTGAAGGGTATTGCTCTATACTTAGTATATCAGCACAATTATCTGTAACTAGAATTTGACTTCTAAAATCTTCCAATATATACCCATTATTATCAGCATTGTTAACTCCTACAACCATATCATTTGGTAAAGTAGTTACATCAAACACAGGATATGAAGTATCTGCCACCCTTATAGTTGTAGTACATGTAGCTACTAAATCATTATTGTCAACAACAGTTAATGTGACAATAATTGGAGTTCCAATATCTGAACAATTAAAAGAATTTCTATCAATACTCAAGGACTTGATTCCTGATAAATCGGTTGATCCATTATCTATATCCTTAGCTTCAATCACATAACTTCCTGTTTCATCTAGAGCTAAAATAGTTTCTGAAATACAGTTTACCGTAGGTGCAGTGGTATCTACCACATTTACTGTTCGGGTTACTTGGTATGCTGAATTCCCATAAGCATCTGTAGCATCATAATAAATGGTGTAAGTTCCAACTACATCTCTAAATTCAGAGGTATTGATAACAACATCCGATCCGTCATCTGTGGTTGCCCCCAATTCTGAATAGCCTGCTCCTAACTCTATTGTTTGTGGATTTGCTCCGTTTAGTGTAATTACTGGTGCAGTGGTATCTACCACATTTACTGTTCGGGTTACTTGGTATGCTATATTTCCTGAAGCATCTGTAGCATTGTAATAAATGGTATAGGTTCCTACAGCATCTACAAATTCAGAGGTATTGATAACAACATCTGACCCATCATCTGTGGTTGCCCCCAATTCTAAATAGCCTGCTCCTAACTCTATTGTTTGTGGATTTGCTCCGTTTAGTGTAATTACTGGTGCAGTGGTATCTACCACATTTACCGTTCGGGTTACTTGGTCTGCTGTATTTCCATAAGCATCAGTAGCATTGTAATAAATGGTATAGGTTCCTACAGCATCTACAAATTCAGAGGTATTGATAACAACATCAGAGCCATCATCTGTGGTTGCCCCCAATTCTAAATAGCCTGCTCCTAACTCTATTGTTTGTGGATTTGCTCCGTTTAGTGTAATTACTGGTGCAGTGGTATCTACCACATTTACCGTTCGGGTTACTTGTGCTGCTGTATTTCCATAAGCATCAGTAGCATTGTAATAAATGGTATAGGTTCCTACAGCATCTACAAATTCAGAGGTATTGATAACAACATCTGACCCATCATCTGTAGTCGCTCCTAATTCTGAATAGCCTGCCCCTAACTCTATTGTTTGTGGATTTGCTCCGTTTAGTATAATTACTGGTGCAGTGGTATCTACCACATTTACCGTTCGGGTTACTTGGTCTGCTGTATTTCCATAAGCATCTGTAGCATCATAATAAATGGTATAGGTTCCTACAGCATCTACAAATTCAGAAGTATTGATAACAACATCTGACCCATCATCTGTGGTTGCCCCCAATTCTGAATAGCCTGCTCCTAGTTCTATCGTTTGTGGGTTGACTCCTACTAATGTGATTACTGGTACTGTAATATCTACCACATTTACTATTCGAGTTACTTGTGCTGCTGTATTTCCTGAAACATCTGTAGCATCATAATAAATGGTGTAAGTTCCAACTACATCTCTAAATTCAGAGGCATTGATAACAACATCAGAGCCATCATCTGTGGTTGCCCCCAATTCTAAATAGCCTGCTCCTAACTCTATTGTTTGTGGATTTGCTCCGTTTAGTGTAATTACTGGTGCAGTGGTATCTACCACATTTACCGTTCGGGTTACTTGTGCTGCTGTATTTCCTGAAACATCTGTAGCATTGTAATAAATGGTATAGGTTCCTATGACATCTAAAAATTCAGAGGTATTGATAACAACATCAGATCCGTCATCTGTGGTTGCCCCCAATTCTAAATAGCCTGCTCCTAGTTCTATCGTTTGTGGATTTGCTCCTACTAATGTGATGACCGGTGCGGTATCTACTACATTTACTGTTCGGGTTACTTGGTCTGCTGTATTTCCTGAAGCATCTGTAGCATCGTAGAAAATGGTGTAAGTTCCAACTACATCTCTAAATTCAGAAGTATTGATAACAACATCAGATTCGTCATCTGTGGTTGCCCCCAATTCTAAATAGCCTGCTCCTAATTCTATCGTTTGTGGGTTTGCTCCATTTAGTGTAATTACTGGTGCAGTGGTATCTACCACATTTACTGTTCGTGTTACTTGGTCTGCTATATTTCCTGAAGCATCTGTAGCATCATAATAAATGGTATAGGTTCCTACAGCATCTACAAATGCAGAAGTATTGATAACAACATCTGAGCCGTCATCTGTGGTTGCCCCCAATTCTGAATAACCTGCTCCTAACTCTATTGTTTGTGGATTTGCTCCGCTTAGTGTAATTACTGGTGCAGTGGTATCTACCACATTTACTGTTCGGGTTACTTGGTCTGCTGTATTTCCATAAGCATCAGTAGCATCGTAATAAATGGTATAGGTTCCTACAGCATCTACAAATTCAGAGGTATTGATAACAATATCTGACCCATCATCTGTGGTTGCCCCCAATTCTGAATAGCCTGCTCCTAACTCTATTGTTTGTGGGTTTGCTCCGTTTAGTGTAATTACTGGTGCAGTGGTATCTACCACATTTACCGTTCGGGTTACTTGGTCTGCTGTATTTCCATAAGCATCAGTAGCATCGTAATAAATGGTATAGGTTCCTATGACATCTAAAAATTCAGAGGTATTGATAACAACATCAGATCCGTCATCTGTGGTTGCCCCCAATTCTGAATAGCCAACTCCTAACTCTATTGTTTGTGGGTTTGCTCCTACTAATGTGATGACCGGTGCGGTATCTACTACATTTACTGTTCTAGTTACTTGGTCTGCTGTATTTCCTGAAGCATCTGTAGCATCGTAGTAAATGGTGTAAGTTCCAACTACATCTCTAAACTCAGAAGCATTGATAACAACATCCGATTCGTCATCTGTAGTCGCTCCTAATTCTGAATAACCCGCTCCTAACTCTATCGTTTGTGGATTTGCTCCGTTTAGTGTAATTACTGGTGCAGTGGTATCTACCACATTTACCGTTCGGGTTACTTGGTCTGCTGTATTTCCTGAAGCATCAGTAGCATCGTAGTAAATGGTATAGGTTCCTACAGCATCTACAAATTCAGAAGTATTGATAACAACATCCGATTCGTCATCTGTAGTCGCTCCTAATTCTGAATAGCCTGCCCCTAATTCTATCGTTTGTGGGTTTGCTCCTTTTAATGTAATAACAGGTGCTTTACAATCATCACCGAAATAAGTATGTCCATCAACACCAGTCCAAGATAGAGAACTATAAATAGGCTCGTCAACTTCAATACAGTAGAGCAAGGGATTTGATGTTGATTGAAAGGCTGTAATTTTTTTATTATTGTTACTTTTTACATTAAAATATTCCAGCAATTTATTATTAAACACCCTTAATTGAAGAAGATTAGGAAGTCCACTAACATCTAACTCTTTTAATTCACTATAACTAATCTCTAAAACAAGTAAACTCTCCGTTAACTGTGATGGTAATAACTCTGTAAGTGGGTTATTACCAATAGATAACCTCGTTAATTTTGTATTAGCAGATACATCTATTTTTGAAATATTATTTAACTCGCAGTAAATTTCATCTAACTCTAGATTTCTAGAAACATCAAGTTCAGTTAAGTTATTACCAATTAAAAGCAATCTACCTAAGTTAGTAAAGCCCTTTATACCTGTTAAGTCAGATATATCTTTTCCATTCAAATTTAATTTATAAACGGTATCAATATTTTCCTTCAACACATAATTATCTAGCCCATCATCATAACCTAAATCTATCAATGCCTGTTCAAAGTTATCATCTGGAACGTAGACAGAATCGAAACGGCAAGAATCACTAAATGAAGTGTGTGCATCTATAGTTGTCCAGTTTGTAGTGCTATAGCTAGGATTATCCACTTGAATACAATACAATTCTGGAGTATTTATAGTCTCGAAAGTTAGGATTTTAGTTTCATCAATGTCTTTTAAGGTTAGTTCTCCTAAATAAGGGTTATCTCTTAGCCTTATATGTTTTAAATTAGTCATACCTGATAAATCTATTGCTGCCAGATGATTATCATTAAGGTTTAAGCTAAAAATACTCGTTGGCAAACTTGATGGTAATAATTCAGTTAATCCATTTCCTTCTGCTGAAAAATATATTAGCTTGGTATTGGCACTAATATCAAGTTTTGTAATATTGTTACTACCACATGATAAATCTGTTAGTTCTGTATTACTTGAAACATCTAGCTCTGATAGATTATTTACTCTACAATCTAAATCCTTCAACGCTGTGAATCGCTCAATTCCAGTAAGGTCACTAATATTCTTATTGTAAAGATTTAAAATAGTTACAGAATCAATATTTGCTGTTAAAACATAATTGTCTAATACATCATCATACCCTAAATCAATTAGTGCCTGTTCAAAATTATCATCTGGAACATAAGCATAGTCATTAAAACAATTTTGACTAAAATTAGTATGAGCATCAATATTGGTCCAATTGGTTTCACTATATGATACATCGTCTACATCAATACAATACAACAATGGTGTATTACTTGCTTGAAAAACTGCTATATCACTATTCTTTCCATTTTTTATTGAAAATTTTTCAAGAAACGGATTATTCTTCACTATGGTCAAAGCTAAGTTTGGATAGCCGCTCAAATCAATTTCTGTAAGATTGTTATCAGCAACATTAAATTCATAAAGTTTTACTGCTAAACTTGGTATTATAAGCTCTTCTAATCCGTTACCCTCAAGACCTATACGGGCTAGTTCTGTATTTGTTGATAGATCTATAGATGATAACTTATTGTAACCTGCATACAAAGTCTTTAACTCTGTATTACTATAAAGGTCTAATTCCGATAAGTCATTTCCTCTAACTCTTAAAGATATTAATGCTGTAAAACCTTCTATACCGGTTAAGTCCGAGATACTTTTTCTTTCTATTTCTAATGAAGTTACTGCGCTTATGTTTGATTTTAAAACATAATCATCCAATACATTATCGTAGCCTAAATCAATTAATGCTTGTTCAAAATTATCATCTGGAACATATACATATTCCTCACACAAAGTATTAAATGTTGTATGTGTATCTTTATCTGTCCAGTTCGTACCACTATAGCTAGGATCGTCTACCATAACACAATCCAGCAAAGGATTAGTTCTAATATCAATAGCAGATATATTAATGTTATTGTCATTTTTGAGGTTTAAGTACTGTAAATTTGAACAGTTAATCAACCATAAGGCTTCTAAGCTTTTTAAATTGCTTAAGTCTAATGAAGACATTTCGTTGCCTGACAAATTAATACTCCTTAATGTAGCTGGTAATAGGTTGGGTATAATTTTACTTATATCATTTAATTCAGCTATTAAATTTTCTAATTTCGTGTTATTCGTTAAATCTAGTCTTGAAATTGAGTTAGCTCCACAGTGCAGTGTAATTAACTCTAAATTATTAGAAATGTCTAATTCTGTAAGCTTATTACTTCTAACATTAAGTAACTCTATAGCTGTAAAATCTTCTATACCTGTTAAATCTTGAATGTTTTTATTTTTAACATTTAAGTTTGTCACCGATGAAACATCTGAGGTTAGTACAACACCGTTAACAACACCATCAGAATCGATATTCAAATCAATTAAAGCTTGTTCAAAAGCTGAATCTGGTATAGAAGTGGTTTGAGCTGATACTAATAATGAAAAAAATAAAGTAATTAGTGAGAGTAATTTTTCTGCCATATACGAGTTGATTAAAACTATTTTTATCGAGCGCAAAAAAATGAAAATAGCACTAAACCTCAAAGAAGATTAAGGTAGCAAATAGGTATCAAACACTCAAAATCACTGATATAAATAAAAATCTCTACTCTTTAGGTATGTAGTTTTCTATATAATTTATAATATCCTCATCAGAGTTAATTTCTAATTTTTTTCTGATTCGATATCGTGATGATTTTACTGATGCTAAACTTATATTTTGCAAATCTTTAATTTCGTTGGTAGACAATCTCAACTTCATTAAGTATAGTAGCTTCTTTTCTTTTTCATTAAGAAATGCAAAATGTGTATTCAATTTTATTTTAAAGCTAGGACTTACCTTATCAAGATACTCTGTTAAACTTAATGAGGTATTATAGTCTATATTTTTAGATTTTAAAGATGCTAAAAGAGATTTAATTGCTTTGGTTTTATTTTCTCCTGACTCAATACTTAAAATACTTTTTAATTCTTTTATAAAAAGCTCTTGATATTCTTGTTTAATTTGACTGTTTAAGTGCTCGTTTTTAAGCTCAGCTTCTTTAAGTTGTAAAACTTGTTCTGCGGTTTTTCTTTGCAGCTGCTCATTTTCTAACTTTCTTATTGAAAGTGCTAGCTGGTTTTTTGCATTTTTTCTGATTAATAGAAATATTGTTATTGCAGATGTAACAGACAATATTAATAATACTAAATACCATTGCTTTTTTGCCTTTTCATTTTGAAGTTTTAATTCTGTTTGTAGCCTTTCTTTTTTAAATTTATAATTCAACTCTAAGGCTACAAGTCGTTTTGCCTTTTTTACATTATTTAACGAATCATTGTAAGCTTTATACAATGTATAATCCTCCAGTGCGTGTTCAAAATTACCTAAGTTTTTATAAACAGAGCTTCTACTGTAATATTGTTTACGTAAAAGTTCTTTATGCTTTATTTTTTTAGAAATAGTAATAGCACTGTCCAAACTTACAATTGCTTTATTATAATTATTAACCCCATTATGGGAAGCTGCTAGGTTTAAATAAGCAGTACTTAATTCGTTTAATAAACTTAATTCTTTAAAAATTTTTATGTTCTCCTGAAAGACCTTAATTGCTTTGTCATATTGTTTAGAAGAATAATATAGCAGTGCTAAATTTCCATTTACTTTTGCTATGTCTTGTTTAGATGTATATATTTCTTTGGCTTTACTATACCTAGCAAATGCTGAATCATATTGCTTTTCATAAAAATGAGTAACCCCAAGCATATTGTAAGATTTGGCCACATTATTGGGGTTATCAACAATCCGCTCTTTTATTCTGATAGCTTCTTTAAAATATGCTTTAGCTTTATCATATTCTTTTTGTCTTCTGTAGAACATTCCTAGATTATGTATAGTCAACCCAAGCATAGTAGAATCTTTAATACTTTTACTAATCTTAAGGGCTTCTAAATACTTAGACAATGCTTTTTCTGGAAAACTTTGTTTAGCCTCGATAATAGCCAAATAATTAATTGCCTCTGCTTTTTTTCCTTCAAAATATAAGGTTCTATGCTTGTTTCTTTCTAACGTTTCTATAACCTCATTAGCCAATATTTTAGCTGTGTCTATATTTCGATTAAGTATATACTTCGTCAACTCTATTTTATGATGAATTCGAGCAGAGTCTGAAACTGACGTTTTAATTTGAGACATTAGTTCTTTAAAAACATTATCTCTTGATTGTGCTATGATTGAAGATGAAGTTGTTAATAGTACGATTACTATGTTACATACATAGCTAGAAAATTTCGGCATAATAATGTAGTAGTTATTTTCACAAAAATACATTTTGGTCTTGATAATTACTCAAAAAACATGTTTTATACTCAAGTCAACTCAAATAAAACCTGCATCAAACACTCAAAAACAACAACTTAATCCTATATTTTGTATATTTAAAGGAGTTAATCCTTTTTGATTATGGAGACACCTAAAAGACTAGAACAAGCGCTTATAAAACTTTACAATGCTTTTCATAACAATGAATTGAACCCAGAATGTTGCTCAGCTTGTGCTGTTGGAAATATTTTAGATAATAGAGATAGCTGGAAACATCTAACAAATGGTCACGGTTCATTAGAGTTGAGTTATGTTGGTAGGATACATCAAAATTTAGGAAGAAAGTTTAACGGCTATACCCCAATTGAATTACTACATATAGAAAAAATATTTTTGGAAGCATGTGGTTTTATTCTTCCATTATGCCACTACAATCCTAAACCAAAAAACTCAACTAATAAAGAAATCTTATTTAATGGTTTATGTGCTGTGGTTGCACACTTGTGTGAACTAGATGGTTTAGCAAATGTTATGGATTATTCTAAAATTTTTGAATATGAAAAAGAAAATCCTGTTTACAAATTCGATGCTATTTACCTCTAATTACTTCGCTAAAAATATTTTTTTACATTCGTGACATTTAAATCTTTTCTTGTTGAAAAAGATTACCTTTTGAAGTAAATTTCTTCTTTTCCTTCCTACAAATGTAGATTTACAACTTGGACAGTTCATTTGGTTAGTTAAGTTTTTATACTAAATTGGTTTCTACAAAGTAAACCTATTAAGTTTAACCTAAAGGTAAAATATTCCTAAATGGTTAAAAATGATTTATGAATGGTAGAATTTTAAGTATAAAAAACCGATACAGTTTGTATCGGTCTTAAAATATCTAAGAAAAACACTGTGTGTTTATCCTCCAAAGTCATCAAAACGAATGTTTTCATCTGGAATACCAAAGTCTTCACCCATCTTTTGTACTGCTTTGTTCATTAATGGTGGACCACAGAAGTATAATTCAATATCTTCCGGTGCATCGTGCTTACTTAAGTAATTGTCGATTACACAGTTGTGAACAAACCCAACAAAACCATCACCTTCATCTTCCATACTATTCTTTACTTTCCAGTTATCTTCTGGTAAAGGCTCAGATAATGCAATATGGAATTTAAAGTTAGGGAAGTTTTTCTCTAAGTCATAGAAATGTTCTAAGTAGAATAATTCGCGTTTAGAACGACCTCCATACCAGTAAGATACTTTTCTTCCTGTTTTTAATGTTTTGAATAAATGATATAAATGTGAACGCATTGGTGCCATACCAGCTCCACCACCTACATATAACATTTCTGCATCTGATTCATTAATAAAGAATTCTCCATAAGGACCAGAAATAGTTACTTTATCTCCAACCTTTCTTGAGAATACATACGATGATGCAACTCCAGGGTTTACATCCATCCACCCTCCTTTTGCTCTATCGAAAGGTGGAGTAGCAATACGAACATTTAACATAATTTCACGTCCTTCTGCTGGGTAAGAAGCCATAGAATAAGCTCTTTCTACCGTTTCTGAGTTTTTCATTACTAAAGGCCATAGCTTAAACTTATCCCATTCTTCTTGGAATTTGTTTGGTGTATCGTGCTCTTCAGGATGCGCTGTAATATCCATATCTGAAAACTTTACTTCACATGGTGGGATTTCAATTTGAATATACCCTCCTGCTTTGTAGTTCATGTCTTCTGGTATCTCAACAACGAATTCTTTAATAAAAGATGCTACATTATAGTTACGTACAACGGTTGCTTCCCATTTTTTAATTCCAAATATTTCTTCTGGGATAGAAATATCCATGTCTTGTTTTACTTTTACTTGGCATGCTAAACGTATTCCTTCTTGTAACTCTTTACGTGTAAAATGTGGTGTTTCTGTTGGTAAAGCTTCACCTCCACCAGAATTTACATGACACTCACATTGAACACAAGAACCACCTCCACCACAAGCTGATGGCAAGAATATTTTTTCATTACCTAAAGTAGATAATAAAGTTCCTCCAGATGCTACTTCGACTGTTTTTTCACCATTGATAGTAATTTTTACTGGACCAGATGGTGCTAACTTTTGTTTTACAAATAATAATAAGGCTACTAAAACTAAAAGTACCGCTAAAAACGCTAATACTGTAATAGCAACTGTTCCTCCTGTGCTTACTTCTAAAAATACCATTATTCTGTAATTTCTTTAGTGTTATTAGCTAATTCTTCTGCTTTATCTTCAGTTTTTTCAACAGCCTTTTTTTCTACCTCTTCTTTTTGAACTTTTACTTCAGCAGTTTCTTCTTTTTTTCCTGCATCATCACCTCCTGTTAACATACCACCGAAACTCATAAAACCAATAGCCATTAAACCTGTAATGATAAATGTAATTCCTAATCCTCTTAATGCTGGTGGCACAGAAGAGTATCTTATTTTTTCACGAATAGCTGCTATTGCTAAAATTGCTAAAAACCATCCAATACCTGAACCAATACCATAAGTAAATGATAATCCTAATGTTGGAATTTCTCGTGATTGCATGAATAAAGACCCTCCTAAAATTGCACAGTTTACTGCAATTAGCGGTAAGAAAATACCTAGAGAGTTATATAATGCCGGCGCGAATTTTTCAACAATAATTTCTACTAATTGTACCATGGTTGCAATTGTTGCAATAAACATGATAAATGACAAAAAGCTTAAGTCGTAATCTACATACTCTTCTCCTAGCCATTTTAAAGCTCCAGGTTGTAATAAATACTGATCTAACAACCAGTTTACTGGTACTGTTACTGCTAATACAAAAATTACTGCAGCTCCTAAACCTACGGCCGTTGATACTTTTTTAGATACTGCAAGGTATGAACACATTCCTAAGAAGGTAGCAAATACCATGTTATCTATAAATATCGACTTGAAAAATAATTCTAAATGTTCCATATTTTATATTTTTCCCTCTTTCGACTATCTCTCTAACTCTCTTAGTTGAGATATTGAAGAGGATTTAATCCTCGATTAATGCTTTATTTCTTGTACGTTGTACCCAAATGATAATACCTACAACGATTAATGCCATTGGTGATAATAACATAAATCCGTTATTTTCATATCCAAAACCATACAATCCAGTTTTTTCAATAGGATCTCCTAACACTTTAAATCCTAATAAAGTACCTGAACCTAATAATTCTCTAAAGAATCCTACAATAATTAAGATTACTGCGTACCCTAAAGCATTTCCTATTCCGTCTAAGAACGATCTCCATGGCCCGTTACCTAAAGCAAATGCTTCAAAACGTCCCATAATAATACAGTTGGTAATAATTAATCCAATAAATACCGATAAGGTTTTACTTAAATCGTATGCAAATGCTTTTAATACTTGGTCTACTATAATTACTAATGTAGCTACTACAATTAACTGTACAATAATTCTAATTTTTGATGGAATAATATTTCTCATTAACGAGATTACCACATTTCCTACTCCTAATACAAACAATACTGATATTGACATTACAATAGAGGCTTTTAACTCTGCTGTAATTGCTAATGCAGAACAAATACCTAATACCTGAATTGTAATTGGGTTATTATCTGCTAATGGATCAGTAATTAATGCTGCGTCTTTTTTTGATAAAAGTCCCATATTTATTTTAATGTTTTAAAGTAAGGTACGTATAAACCTAATTCAGATTTAATCATTGCAGCTACTCCGTCACCAGTAATCGTTGCTCCTGCAATTGCATCTACCTCGTTATCATTTTTATCTTCATTTTTTGGATCGTTGTTCGATTTAGAAACAGCTATTCCTTTAAAAGAACCGTTGTTCATTAAATCTTCTCCAATAAAATCATCCATAAAGTAACGTTGCTTAATGTTAGCTCCTAAACCTGGTGTTTCTCCTTTATGATCAAAGAAAGCTCCTTGAACTACCATGTTTTTATCCATAGCAACATATCCCCAAATAGCATCCCAAAGACCCTTACCTCTAATTGGTGCGATATAAAAAGTTTTACCTTCTTTTTCTCCTACAAATAATGGCAATTTTCTTGTTTTACCGTCTTTAGCTGCTGTTTGTTGTTTCTTTACATCAATTAAATACGCTTTGGCATCTTCAGAAACGTTATCTCCTTCAATTACTAATTGCTTTTTAATGTATTTAGCAAACTCATCTGCTACTTTATCTTTTGAAACAAACTCAACACTTGTTTCGTCATTTTCATTTACACCCATAGCATACAAAATATTTTGTTGCTTCTCGATACGCTTATTAGCATCAATTGTTGGGCGAAGTGATGACGCTGTAAAAGCCAACAACGCACCTACTACTAACACCATTCCTATGGCGAAAAGTACCGTATATAAATTACTATCTGTCTTCTTACTCATAATTTTAGGCAGTTTTAGCTTTTAAACGTTTTAATCTTCTCTTAACATTACCTTGAACTACGTAATGGTCAATGGTTGGAGCAAACACATTCATTAATAAAATTGCTAACATTACTCCTTCAGGATATGCTGGGTTGAATACACGAATCATAATTGAAATAAACCCAATTAAGAAACCATAAATCCATTTTCCTTTGTTGGTTTGTGATGCTGTTACAGGGTCAGTTGCCATGTATACAGCTCCAAATGCAAAACCTCCAATTAATAAATGCTTCCAGAAATCTAAACTCATTAATCCGTAAAACTTGCTTGTTTCACCAATCCATTCCATATCTACTACTTGATTGA
>NZ_CAZEQR010000026.1:0-16403 GCF_964513795.1 Tenacibaculum sediminilitoris
CTTTTCCATGCCGCCGTATTTCTTGCGCCAGTAATAAAATGTACTCTTATCAATACCTAATTCTCTGGATAAATCTCCTACAGATCTTCCTTGTTCATTCTCCTTGAGAGCCTTAATGATTTGACTCCCGCTAAATTTGCTGATTTTCATAATGACAGTTTGAATTTAAAGTTAGTAAATTCGAATTTATAACTGTCCTGTTTTTGGGGAAGCCTACATATGCTTTATGTAATTTTAAATTAGTGGCTTGGAGATGTATTCTATTTTTTAATATACTATAGCGAACCTTTTTATAATAATAAAATCAATAATTTCATCCCTAATTATACTCATATTAAAAACTATAGTATTCTATATAAAATAAAGTATATCGCTAACCTAACCCTTCCATCTCGGCGTCATAAAAGATGCCTGCTGCTTCTATCAAGCCTTCTAATTCATTTGCTAAATCTTGTTCATTCTCATTAGATAAATCCTCAAACCATTCAACCTCATCGTCTTTTAAGTTAATTAAAAACCTAGGATATTCTGTATGCAATACGAAAATATCTTCTGGATATTCGCTATTATCTGCTAGTAAAAATTTAGGTAAGTCCATAATGTTTCTTTTTAATAAGTTTTATTGTTAATTTATTGAATCTTATGAATAATAAAATAGAAGCTGTTGTAAGCCCAGCAAGTAAGCCTAACCAAATACCAAAACTACCATATCTCTCTTCTGCTCCGAAAAAAAAACTAATAGGAAAACCTACTATCCAATAAGATATAAAAGTAATAATAGTAGGTATTTTAACATCTTGTAAGCCACGTAATGCCCCTAACATTACTACTTGAATACTATCACTAATTTGAAAAATTGCGGCTGCAATTAATAAATTTGCTGCAATCCCCATTACCTCCATATTATCAGCATAATTTTCAGCATCACTTAAATCAACATATAAATTTGGTAATGACTTATGAAAAACGAAGAAGAAAGTAGCAAAAACAACTGCTAATATTGTTCCTAAAAAAAATATTGAAAATGCTATTCTTCGTAGTTCTTTATAATTTTGTAATCCTTTTTGATTCCCTACTCTAATCATAGAGGCAACACTTAATCCTGTTGCTACCATAAATGTCATTGAAGATAAATTCAAAGCTATCTGATTTGCTGCTTGAGGGTTTTTCCCTAACAATCCACTTAACCAAATTGCTGCTGTAAAAATACCTACTTCAAAAAACATTTGCATAGCACTCGGAGTAGCTAAATTAAAAATTTTTCGAATCATCAAAATGTCTAATACAAATATTTTAATATTAGTTACTAAACGTTTAGAACGTTCTTTTTTACTTAACAACCACCATAAATACACAACCATTACAAATCTTGACAATAGCGTTCCATAAGCAGCTCCAACGATTCCTAACTCGGGAAAACCAAATTTTCCATAAATAAGTATATAATTTAATAAAACATTTAACACATTAGCAATCAATGTAGCATACATAGGGTAACGTGTCATCGACATTCCATCACTAAATTGTTTAAATGCCTGAAAAATAATCATGGGAATTAGTGAAAACGCTACCAAGTCTAAATAGGGAATTGCCAATTCCACAACTTCAATAGGTTGTTTCATTAAATACATTAAAGGCTTAGAAAAAAACACCATTAGAAATAATATAATTCCCATCATGGTACACAAAAAAAGTCCATGCTTAAAAGTTGACTTTGCCTGCGTAAAATTATTAGAAGAATCGGCCTCAGCGATTAAAGGAGTAATTGCTGTTGAAAAACCAATACCTAAAGACATTGCAATAAACATAAAACTATTTCCTAATGAAACCGCTGCTAATTCAGCAGTTCCAAGTTGCCCTACCATAATATTATCAACAAAACTTACAAATGTATGCCCTAACATACCTAACATTACTGGTGCTGCAAGTTTTAAATTATATTTAAACTCTGAGGTATATTGTTGTAAATTCAAAATCTTACTTTTTTCAATCTGCGAAGATAACTTTTTAAGGGGCTACTAAGTTTATCTTCTTCGTTTTTTAATTAATTTAACTACCTTTGATTTTCGTTAAAACACATACAAAATGGCTTCAATAACCCTAAAAGGAAACACGATAGAAACAATAGGTAACTTACCTAAAACAGGAACTAAAGCAACTGATTTTTCATTAATTACTACCGATTTATCGGTTAAAAGCTTAAGTGATTTTAGTGGTTCTAGATTAATTTTAAATATTTTCCCAAGTGTCGATACAGGTACTTGTGCTACCTCTGTTAGAGAGTTTAATAAAAAAGCTGCCAATTTAAAAAACACCAAAGTGTTATGTATTTCGAGAGATTTACCGTTTGCACAAGGTCGCTTTTGTGGTGCAGAAGGTATTGAAAATGTAATAATGTTGTCTGACTTTGCTGCAGGACGATTTGGTAAAGATTATGGTTTAGAAATTGTAACAGGTCCTTTAGCTGGTTTACATTCTCGTTGTATTGTTATTATAGATGAAAATGGTGAAATAATATACACAGAACAAGTTAGCGAAACTATAGATGAACCTAATTATGATGCCGCAATAAAAGCGCTTTAAAATTTTATGAAAAATCCGAATGACGGCTTTTTAAAAGGACGCATACGTAGTGTTAAATTTGCTTTAAAAGGGATGTGGTTATTAATTACCACAGAAGATAGCATAAAAGCACAACTTTTCTTTGGCTTTGTTGCAACTCTATTGGGTTTTTATTTTCATATTTCTATTACCGAATGGTTAATTCAAACCTTAATTATAGGATTAGTTTTAGTAGCGGAAGCTTTAAATACTGCTGTTGAAAAAATAGCCGATTTTATACATCCTGATTACCATAAAAAAATAGGCTTCATTAAAGATATTTCTGCAGGCGCTCCAGCGTTTGCAGTAATAATCTCATTAATTATAGCTGGAATAATTTACCTTCCTAAAATAATAGCTATATTGTAACGTTCAATTTATTTCTAACAAAAATACATGGCAAAAAAGAAAACAGCTGTTCAAAAGAAACAGCCAAAAAAATCTATCATTAAAAAGATTAAATCCTTTTTTTTAGACAGAAAGAACCAAACAATTTTAGGTTTTTTCTTGTTATTGTTTTCTATATTTTTAACTGTTGCTTTTATTTCTTTTTTCTTTTCTTGGCAAGAAGACCAAAGTACACTCAATCAATTTACTAACAAAACCATTCCTACTAAAAACTTGTTGGGTAAAATAGGTGCTCTATTAAGTAACTTTCTTGTATACAGAGGTTTTGGTTTAGGAGCCTTTATTATCCCATTAACATTATTTTTAACAGGTGCAAGAATCTTATTACAAACCAACTTAAAAAAAATTATTACTTCATGGAACTGGGGTATACTGATAATGCTTTGGTTTGCTACAGCTATTGGGTTTGTAGAAAAAAAACATGCACTATTATCAGGAATTATTGGTTTTGAATTAAACGAATATCTACAAACTTTCTTAGGTAAAACCGGATTAACTATTCTATTAATTTTCTTTTTAATCGCTTACCTAATTATTCGTTTTAGTATTACTCCTGAAGCAATAAGCGAAAAAGTTAAAGCCAATAAAAAAGAAAAAGAAAACAATACAGAAAGCACTCAGGTAAATAACCAACATAATACGACAACATTAAATAACAATACTAAGTATGAAAGTGAAGAAGTAAAAAAAGACAAATCAAATTTTGAGTTGTCATTAGAAAATTTACAACCCACTATTTCTAACTATTCCGGTGTAGATGAAGTTTCTAGCAATGACAAAAAAGAAGAAATTTCTTTAGATATTATTCAAACAAACGAACCAACAACAAAAATATCAGAACAAAGTAAAAAAGAAGTAGAAGTTGCTATTGAAAAAATTGCAGAAGAAAAAAGTGTTTCTGAAAATCTATCTGATCAATTAATAAAAGATTTTGGTGAATTTGACCCTACCTTAGAACTAGGAAACTTTAAATTCCCTTCTTTTAATTTACTAAAAGAATACAACGAGAGTATTTCTATTGACCCTACTGAGCTTGAGGCTAAGAAAAATCAAATTGTAGAAACCTTAAAAAACTATAAAATTGGTATTGCACAAATCAAGGCTACAGTTGGTCCAACCATTACTCTATATGAAATTGTGCCCGAAGCTGGGGTTCGTATTTCAAAAATTAAAAATTTAGAAGACGATATTGCCTTATCTCTTTCAGCTTTAGGAATTCGTATTATTGCTCCTATTCCAGGAAAAGGAACTATTGGTATTGAAGTACCTAATAAAAAAGCTACTATCGTTTCTATGCACTCAGTTATTTCTTCAAAGAAATTTCAAGAATCACCAATGCAGCTTCCTATTGCTTTAGGTAAAACTATTTCAAACGAAACCTTTGTAATTGATTTGGCTAAAATGCCTCACCTATTGATGGCTGGAGCAACAGGGCAAGGTAAATCGGTAGGATTAAATGCTATTTTAACATCGCTCTTGTACAAAAAACATCCTGCTGAAGTTAAGTTTGTATTGGTAGACCCTAAAAAAGTAGAGTTAACATTATTCAATAAAATAGAACGTCATTATTTAGCTAAATTACCAGACGATTCTGAAGCTATTATTACTGATACCACTAAGGTTGTTAACTCCTTAAATTCTTTGTGTATTGAAATGGACAACCGTTATGATTTGCTTAAAAATGCTATGGTTCGTAATATTAAAGAATATAATGTTAAATTTAAAGCTCGTAAACTAAATCCAGAAAATGGACACCGTTTTTTACCATATATTGTATTGGTTATTGATGAGTTTGCTGATTTAATTATGACTGCTGGTAAAGAAGTCGAAACCCCTATTGCCCGTTTAGCACAGTTAGCACGTGCTATTGGTATTCATTTGATTGTAGCAACGCAACGTCCATCGGTAAATGTAATTACAGGTATAATCAAAGCTAACTTTCCTTCGAGAATTGCATTCAGAGTAACTTCCAAAATTGACTCTAGAACTATTTTAGATGCTCCCGGAGCCGATCAGTTAATTGGTCGAGGTGATTTGTTATACTCTGGAGGAAATAACATTATTCGTATTCAATGTGCTTTTGTAGACACCCCTGAAGTTGAAAAAATTACCGATTTTATTGGTTCTCAACGCGCATACCCAGAAGCCTATTTATTACCAGAATATGTTGGTGAGGAAGGTGGCACAAATCTTGATGTTGATATTGCAGACAGAGATAAACTGTTTAAAGAAGCCGCTGAAATTATTGTTACAGCACAACAAGGTTCGGCATCGTTATTGCAACGTAAATTGAAGTTAGGATATAATCGTGCAGGTAGGTTAATAGATCAATTAGAAGCTGCAGGTATCGTAGGTCCTTTCGAAGGTAGTAAGGCAAGACAAGTACTTGTATCAGATTTAATTACCTTAGAACAGTTATTAGAGAACGAAAAGAATTAATAATTATATAAACTATTCCGAAAGTGGAAATAAGAAAGACAATGAAAAAAATAGGATTATTATTTATTGGGTTATGTATTAGCATTAGTGCTATGGGGCAAGCAAACTCATCAGAAGCAAAAAAGTTACTCGATGAAGTTTCAAATAAAATGGGAGCCTATAAAAACATGGTTATTGGTTTTAATTCTTCTTTAGTAAATAAAGAAGCAGGTATTACCAACGACCCTCCTATTAGAGGAACAATAACCTTATCAGGAGAGAAATATAACTTAGACTATTTAGGAAACACCTTTATTTTTGATGGAAAAAAACTAGTTGTTATTAACCAAGACGAAAAAGAGGTTAGCATTAATAATGGTAACCTAGATGATGAAGATGGTTTTATTTACCCTTCTAAACTATTAACCTTTTATAAAGAAGGATATAATTACCAAATGGGAACCTTAAAAAATAATAATGGACGTAAAGTTCAATATATTAATTTAACTCCTATCGATAGTAATTCTGATATAGTAAAAGTAGAACTAGGTATTGATGCCAAAACAAAGCATATATACAAACTAACACAAATAGGTTCTAATGGTGCTGAAACAACCTTTACCATTACTAAATTTAAAAGTAACCAACCTATATCTGCTCAACTCTTTTCGTTTAATAGAGATAAGTATACTAAGCAAGGATACTATATAGATTAAAAAATTACATAAAAGTTTTGTTAATGATTTTTGTAAGTAAATCATTAACAAAACTTTTATGTTTATATGCCACTAACCTACTACCTTTGCATCTGTGAAAACATTAGACAGATATATATTAAAAAGCTTCTTAGTTCCTTTTTTAGCAACTTTTCTTATCATTTTATTTGTATTGGTAATGCAGGCGCTATGGTTAGTTTTTGATAGCCTTGCTGGTAAAGGTATTAGTGTAGAAATTGTCTTAAATTTTTTATGGTATACTACACTTATTGTAGTTCCTCAAGCATTGCCTATTGGTGTTTTACTTTCTTCTATAATGACACTAGGTAGCTTGTCTGAAAACTACGAGTTCGCCGCAGCAAAATCTGCTGGAGTTTCTTTGCAACGTATGGTACGTCCTATCGTGTTTTTAGCTATTTTTTTAAGTGGTATTAACTTTTTGTTTCTTAATTATGTATACCCTTATGCTATGCTAAAACAGCTAAACATGAAGGTAAATATTAAAAAGAAGCAACCTGCTATAGCCTTGGTTGCAGGTGGTTTTAATACTGAAATACCTAATTTTCAAATAAAATTTAAAGAAAAATACGGTGAAAAAGATAACCTTTTAAAGGAAGTGATGATTTACGATTTATCTTCTAAAAAAGGAAATAATAAAATTATCACTGCAAAAAAAGGAGAAATTCTTTCAGAAGACGGTAGCCGCTACATGACCTTAGTTTTAAAAGATGGTTATTATTTTGAACATCATATAAAAAATGGTTCTTCGTTTAAAGAACGAGAAAAAATGCCCGCTTCTTATGCTAATTTTGAAGAGTACACTATTAATATTGATATTTCTTCATTTAGTAATGATGATCTTGAAGAAGAAAAGTATAAAACTAATTTTAACATGCTTAGTTTGGCTCAATTAAAAGATACTCTACCAACTATGAAACAAAACTATGATGCTTTTGTTAATAGTAGAGCCAAAAACTTATTTTTAAGTATTGATATTGAAGACCTACATCAATACCCTGATTCTTTAATTAATAAAGAGCTTTCTTTAGATATTCTTGAAAATTTTGAACTTAAAGAAAAACAAAATATTCTTGTAACTGCTACCTCAAAATTAGAACGTACTATAAACAACAATAAAACTAACAAAGACACATTAAAAAACAAACGAAAGTATTTAAACCTATACGATATTGAGTTTTACAATCGTGTAGCCTTTTCGCTTTCTTGTTTATTACTTTTTTTTATTGGAGCACCATTAGGCTCTATTATTAGAAAAGGAGGAATGGGGCTGCCTATGATTTTGGCTATCGGTATTTACGTTTTATACTTCTTCTCTAATACTTTTGGAAGAAACTTAGCAGAAGAAAGCTCATTAACAGCCATTACTGGATCTTGGCTAAGTGTATTTTTAATGCTACCTTTGGCTATAACATTAACTGTTAGAGCTACTAAAGACAAAGGCTTACTAAATATAAGTTCGCGATTCGATAGGATAACAGTTTTTATAATCAAAATCTTCAAAACAATAGGAAGAAGGTCCTGATAGACTTTTAACAACAACATAATGACAACACAAACTCCAACTAATATTCAATTAAATACAATTGAAGAAGCTATAGAAGATATTAAAAACGGTAAAGTTATTATCGTAGTTGATGATGAAGATCGTGAAAATGAAGGTGATTTTTTAGCAGCTGCTGAAAAAATCACCCCAGAAATGATTAATTTTATGGCAACACATGGTCGTGGATTAATTTGTACTCCTCTCACTGAAACCCGTTGTAAAGAATTAGAGTTAGGAATGATGGTTAGTAACAATACTGACCCTATGGAAACTGCTTTCACCGTATCGGTAGATTTACGCGGAAATGGTGTTACTACAGGAATCTCTGCCTTAGATAGAGCTAAAACCATACAAGCCTTAATGAACCCTGACACCAAACCTTTTGATTTAGCTAGACCAGGACATATTTTTCCTTTAAAAGCTAAAAATGGTGGTGTATTGCGCAGAACAGGTCATACTGAGGCTGCTATTGACTTTGCTCGTTTAGCAGGTTTAGAGCCCGCTGGAGTTATCGTAGAGATAATGAATGAAGACGGTACCATGGCACGCTTACCTCAGCTTATGAAAGTTGCTAAAAAATTTGATTTAAAAATCGTTTCTATTGAAGATTTAGTAGCGTACCGTATGGAGCACGATTCATTAATTGAAAAGAAAGAAGACTTTAACGTTCAAACACGCTTTGGTGATTTCCGTTTACGTGCTTACCAACAAACTACTAACAATCAAATTCATATTGCTTTAACCAAAGGTACATGGAGCAAAAATGAACCTATCTTAACTCGTGTAAACTCTACTTTGGTAAACAATGATATTTTAGGAACCCTTACCAACAATGCTGATAAAAAATTAGATCAAATGTTTAAAGTGATTAATGATGAAGGTAGAGGTGCTATCCTATTCATTAACCAGCAAATGCAGGCGTTAAACTTATTAAATAGACTTCGTATTTTAAAAGAAAACCAAGCTAAAGGAGAAATGAAAGCTCCGAATGTAGTAATGGATAATAAAGATTTTGGTATTGGTGCACAAATTTTACACGATTTGCACATCCATAAACTACGCTTAATTTCTAACACCAAACAAACCAAACGTGTAGGTATGATTGGTTACGGATTGGAAATTGTTGATTACGTAAACTACTAATCCAAAAACAATATAAAACTAAAAATCCCGAGTTGGCTAACTCGGGATTTTTGTTGTGTTATTAATATAAAAAGCTATGACATACTTTCATACCTACAGACTAATTAACTAGCATTTTTCTACAGCAAATAATTTGTTTACAACAGCACTTTGTAGGTAGTGAATACCACTCCCCTTAAGCGAAGAGTATTGTTTCCCTTACCGTTGGAGTGACAACTCGATTAGGCTTGGGGTGTCGATCTGATAAAAGTTATGTTATCTCTTCTGTTTATTTTTTATATTTGAGAAGATAAAATTACTAAAGGTTTCGCTTATTCTGTCGTTAAGGAGGGCTAACAGTAATTTTATTACAAATATGACCAGTTGTAGCTAATTAAAATAATAAGGATGGAGTATAAGACCTTTGAAACTGAAAGACTTATTATAAGACCAACATCTGAAAATGATTCAGAATTTATTCTTAAGCTTTTAAACACACCTAAATGGATTAAATATATTGGGGAAAGAAATGTCAAAACGGAAGAAGGTGCAAAAATGTATATAAGAGAAAAAATGATTCCACAATTAGAAAGACTTGGCTATTCTAATTATACTTTGATTAGAAAGAAAGATAATCAAAAAATAGGAACTTGTGGATTGTATGATAGAGAAGGATTGGAAGGAATAGATATTGGATTTGCATTTCTTCCTGAATATGAAAAAAAAGGATTTGCTTTTGAGGCGTCTAGCAAAGTAATGGATATTGCTTTTAATGAATTTGAAATTAAGGTCATTAGTGCAATTACAACAAAAGATAATATTTCTTCTCAAAGACTTTTAGAAAAACTTGGACTCAAACTCACGGAAACAACAAAACTCCCAAATGATGATGAGGAACTATTAGTCTATAAGATTGAAAAATAACATTGGCTATGAACAATTGGGTCAAAAGTAACAAAACGAAAGTATAAACATAAAACAAAAGTCGGAGCTAAGTTAAACAATTAGGGCTTAAAAACCCAACTGTTCATGGCCGAGTCAGTTGTAAAACATAAAATAGAATATGGGATTTAAATGAAAAGTTGTATAAGATTTTCTTATAGCTAGTGGAAGACATTGTTCTTTATGTTATAATTTTTGTGAAACTAAAATAGAATTACATCATATTAAACAAAAAAAAGATGGTGGAGAAGGTTCTTTTGATAATTGTTTACCTCTTTGTTTTGGCTGTCATGCAGATGTGATGCAATACAATCCTGACCATCCTAAAGGTAAAAAATACACTGTAACTGAATTAAAAAGGTATAGAAATAAATGGTATAAAAAGTCAGCGAAAGTCAAGGGAATATATTACCTAATGAAAGCTATTTAAATCTTGATAAAGCTACTTTTGAAAGATTAAAAAGTCTATTAACAATTTTGAAAATATCACTCCAAAAATAGTTAAAGACTTCGAATGATTTAATAAAGTTAGGAGGAAAAAAAACATGTGAACTAAAATTATGTTTTACAACAAAGAAGTGAGTTGAAAAACAAACTATTAAAAAAGGAAATATGATACCAATTAACGATTTATTACTATTTGGATTAGCTGCATTGATTATGGTTATTTCACCAGGTCCAAATATGATTTATTTGATTTCAAGGTCATTATCACAAGGAAAAAAAGCGGGAATCTTATCTCTTTTTGGAGTTATGTGTGGATTTTTATTCCATATCCTTTTGGTATCTTTTGGACTTACTGCAATATTTTTTGCGGTACCTTATGCTTTTGTAGTTGTTAAATTTCTTGGCGTCGGATACTTACTATACTTAGCTTACAATACTATTAAATCAAAAAACAAAATTTTTGATGCTGACCAAAATATAAAATCGGATAAGCCTCTTAAATTATTTAACATTGGGCTTTTAACAAACATTCTAAACCCAAAAATGGCGGTGTTTTATCTTTCATTTTTTCCTCAATTTATAAAACCTGAATATGGTTCTATTTTGAGTCAAAGTTTTCAACTCGGAATTATTCAAATAATAATAAGTTTTTCAGTTAATTTCTTGATTGTCGTATCTGCTGCTAAAATGGCAAGTTGGTTCTCAAAAAAAACTGTTTGGCTAAGAATACAAAAGTGGTTTATGGCTTCTGTATTAACTGGACTTGCTGTGAAAATGGCATTGACAAAAGCGAAATAAAACCGTTGCACAACAAAGAACTGAGTTAACTTCATTAAACTTGAACATTGGTATTTTAGGCTTAGAAACCTAATATACAATGGAACTTCTCGGGTTAACCCATAATCACAAATTACTTTGGCATCGCTCTTATTGGTTTTACCTTAGCTAACTTCATTTGTATAAAGCGTTTTATAGACAACGGATTTACAACAGAAACAACAACCCTTTGATGATACAAACTTAAGACGTGTATAATTAATGGCTAGTTCTTGCCAACTTGCAAAAATTTTCTCGGATTTTCTATTCCACAGGAATACAAATATCTACAACACATTTACCTTCTGGATGTTCGTTAGGGTTTGTATATAAAATCTCATATGGGTCTTGGTCGGCTTTTTTAAAACCATGCTCACTCATCCATACAAAATTACTCTCCCATGCTTGTTGAAATTCTGATGGAGTGATTTCTAAACGAGATACTACACATTTTGCTGCTGGTATTTCTTTTACGTTTACTTCACCTTCTGTTTTAATATCTGTATTAAGTGTCATGCAAACACTCATTCTTATTTTGTCTTCATCGGTAATTTTGGGGCTATCATGGTATATCGTTAACATTTTTAAATCTTCTTGCTGTATTAGTCCTTTAGGATATGCCCATTGCATCAGTTTAAGATAGGTATTCCCTACGGCATCCATTTTTCCTTGATGTATTAAATAGGCTACTTTTAAGGTTGGCATCTTTTTTACTTTAGTTTTAGCTTTCATTTGCATCCATTTTAAGTTTGTATGTATATTACAAATGTATTGCTCAAACTGTGTTTCTATTTTTCCATTCTTGCTGTCTATTTTACAAATCTTGCTATATTTTAACGCACTTTCTTTTTTAAATTCAACAGGACTTATTCCGTAAAACTTTTTAAAGGCTCTTGAAAGTGATGATACGCTTGTAAAACCAACTATTTCGGATACTTCTGTAACCGTTATTTGTTTTTTATGTAATAAAAATGCTGCTGCCCTCTCTACTCTTTTTCTAGTGATGTAATCGTTAACTGTTTCTTTGGTAATCACTTTAAAAAGTCTGTGAAAATGATATGGGGAAAAATATGCTTTTTCTGCAATATCTTCTAGAATTAGTTTTTTATCTAAATTCTCTTCAATAAAATCAAGAGCTTTAGTAATTCGTATCACTGTTTTGTTTGGTATTTTTTCAGATGGATTCATGATTACTTTTTATTTGTAAACACAATCTTTTAGCAAATTCTTCTTCCTTATACATTTCATGCACTTTCTTTGGAGTTATATGGTAATCAACCTCCATTTTATCAAACCAATCTTTATTGGGTTTATAGTTGTCTTTTTCTCCAAAATAAAGTATTGTTTCAGCTTTCGGCTTTGCTGTTTCATAACGTAATCTTGTTGCTGAAACTGCATATAGGTTTTCTATATTTAAACCTTTTAAACAGGCTTTCCAAGCTATAGTTCCTCCTATGCTAAAAGCTAGAACGATGAGTTGTTCTTTTTCTAATGTTACTAAGTTTGTAACTGCTTTATCTATCCCTTTTTCTGCAAAAAAGCGATGTCGTTCTTCTTCTAATAAATTCTTCTCTGGTATTTCTGCTAATTCACAACTATTATACGAAATAACCTCAAAATCTTCCGATAGTTTATCTACATATATCGAAAACCAAGGAATATTAATCGTTCCCCATAGGTCTGATAAAATAATTAATCGTTGTTTCATTAGCTATCTTTTTTTTGTAAGAAAAAAAACACAAAACCACCTGCAAAATATAAAATAACATCTAATATATCGGTTGTATACCTTGCATAGTATTTAGGTAAAATAAACTCAAACAATACTGAATATAACACACAGATATAAAATATTACTCCTAAAGAAATTTGATAATCTTTATTATTTCTACTCCACTGTAAAACAAAGAGACATATAGTTAGTACAATGGGTATTATTAAAAAATCATTTGCATAATTATTAATAATACTTGGTATCCTGAAACTTAGTTTTTGCAGGGCATAAATAAGACTTCCTATAGTTATTGAAATTATAAAGTAATATATAAGTTTTTTTTTTTGCATACTACTCTACCCTGCAGCAACCATCGCTACAAACCAAGCTATTAAAGCTCCTATAACACTTATTAATAAATATGCAGAATACAAAACCCAACCTACAATTCGAAATAGCCAAACTGGATGTTTTTTTAATCGTTCTGCTAAATTAGGATTCTCAATATCGTATTTTACTTTTTTGAGTTCTTCTTGTTTGTAAGCAGCTACTTTTTGCTCTTGCTTCTTCTCAAAAGAAATCAATGTATTACAGTTTTTACAATAATCTCTATTGGTATTAAAAACACCACAACTAGGGCATTTGATGTTTCTAGTAATTGCCATTTTCTTGTTCTTTAAAGCTGTATTTATTTTTCTTTTTATAAGGACGTATAATAAGTCTTGTTTCTCGATCAAAACGAACATAATTATATACCCAATTCATAAATACTATTACCTTATTTCTAAAACCAATAAGTGAAAACAGGTGTACAAACATCCAAACAAACCAAGCAAAAACTCCTTGAAATTTCCACTTAGGTAAATCAACCACTGCTTTATTTCTTCCAATTGTTGCCATTGACCCTTTATCATTGTATACAAATGGCTTTTGTTTTTTGTTTTTTAATTTTGCTAAAATATTTTTACCGAGTAACCCTCCTTGCTGAATGGCTGGTTGTGCCATCATTGGGTGCCCGTAAGTGTAATTTTTAGTTTCCATACAAGCTACATCGCCAATAGCATAAATGTTATCGTAACCTATTACTTTATTATATTCATCTACTTTAAATCTATTAGCCCTTTCAACTATACATTCTTTGTTTAACCCATTAACTGCTGCTCCTTTTACTCCTGCTGCCCAAATAACTGTTTGTGCTTTAAAGTGATCTTGTCCGTCAGTAGTTACAGTTTCTCCATTATAATCTAATACCCGGAGATTTTTCCAAATATCTACTCCTAGCTTTATTAAAAAGTCTTCCGCTTTTTCAGAGGCTTTATTGCTCATTCCTTTCAATAATTCTCCAGAACTTTGAATGAGGTTAATTTTCATCTGTCTGATGTCTAAATCTGGATAATCTTTAGGTAAAATACCTTTTTTCATTTCTGCTAAAGCACCCGCTAACTCTACCCCTGTTGGCCCTCCTCCTACAATCACAAAATTCATTAACGCCAAACGTTTTTCTAAATTAGTTTCTAATAAAGCTTCTTCAAAATTTTCTAACACTAAACTACGTATATTCAAGGCTTGTGGAACCGATTTCATTTCCATAGCGTACCTTTGCATATTAGTATTTCCGAAAAAATTTGTGGTAGAGCCTGTGGCTATGATTAATTCGTCATACTCCAAATTCCCTATAGTAGTTTCTATGCTTTTTTCCTCGGAATTAATTTGGATAACTTTTGCCAATCTAAAGAAAAAATTTTCTATATCATTAAACCTCTTTCGTAAAGGAAATGCAATACTATCAGGTTCTAACCCTCCCGTTGCTACTTGATATAATAAAGGTTGAAAAGTATGGTAATTGTGTTTATCTATTAAAACAACCTGTAATTCTTGATTTTCTAATGCTCTTGCGGCTGCCAATCCTGCAAATCCTCCTCCTATAATGATTACTCTAGGAAAACTTGTTTGAGGTATGTTCATTATGTCTTAGGTTTTTATAATTAGCAAATTTAACTAAAAGAGAAATGAGTTAGTTAAAATTTATTTTTTAGTTTTACGTTAACCTCTATAAACAAATAAGAAGCTATCATGTTTAATTTTTTTAAAAAGAAAAAAGAAAAAAGTTTAACTATTGTATGTGATACCGATATTATTCACATAAATAATAAGCCGCTTACGTTCCCCACTAATTATACTACTTTAATAGATATTTTAGGTAAACCTAGTAGAGAATTAAAAAAAAGTAATGACTATATTATTTGGGATGTGCATGGTGTTTTTTGTGGTTATACTGATAAAGACAGTATTCTTTCTATAAATATTTATCAAAACAAAGAAGACAGAAGTGAATACAATACTAAGAAACAGTTTAAAGGAAAATTGATTTTAAACGATGAAGAAATCACCAATAATGAGTTTGGTAAGATTTCTTTAGGTAAAGTTGCTATTCATAGGTTAGGTAGAGAAAATGATACTCGCTTTGGGTTTAGTATTGGAGTGAATAGGGATTACAGAGATTCATAACTCTAGTTTTATTTGTTGTAGCGTTTTGTTTGTTGATATTAGTTCACTAATAATTTTCTCTCTCAGCACATCAATATTTTCATCATAATACATTGCCCATTTATACTCTCTAAGTAGCGTTTGAATTTGTTTTAAGCGTTGGTGTGCAAACTCTGAAGTCATTAAGAATTGAGAGCTTTTTGAATCATTTTGAATTCTTTTTATAGTTACCTTAGCTTTTGTATAATCTACTTCTAAATAGAACACTTTATCTGTAGTATTTAACGGATAAAAACTTGACCAATTTGCAAAGCCTACATAATATTTTTGGTTTTTATATCGATCAATCCCTTGAATTTTCCAACGACAATTAGCTACTCTTCCCCAGTGGTTTGAGTAACGAAAAACTCCATTTTCTGTATAATAGTAATAACTACCCGATTTGCTTTGAAAGTGTGCTTTCATCTCTTCAAAAAAATTGATGTTTTGAATTTCAAACTCGCAATAGGTATTTCTGTAAAAATTAAACTTATGATACTTCATTAACTTCCAAAAACTGTTAGTACTATTTTCCTGCTACCTCCATGATTTCTGTGTTCTCCCAAATATATTCCTTGCCAAGTGCCTAAATTGAGTTTTCCGTTGGTAATTGGAATTTGCACCTGACACCCTAACATAGAACTTTTAATATGTGCTGGCATATCATCGGCACCTTCATAATCGTGCTTATAATACGGCATATTTTCAGGAATCATTTTGTTAATATGTGACTCGAAATCTATTCGCACTGTTGGGTCTGCATTCTCATTAATTGTCAAACTAGCAGAAGTATGCTTTATAAACACTTGTAACTGTCCTATTTGAATAGTTGCAAGCTCTAGTAAAGCTTTTTCTATGATATCAGTAATTAAATGGTACCCTCTATTAAATGCAGGTAATTGAATTTCTTTTTGGTAAAATTTCATGGGGTATGAGTCGTCCTAAAATAGGTTGACAGTTATTTAAAAAATTATATTGAACCAGAGAAGTTAACTTCTCTGGTTTTTTTGTTATGTACAAAGTTAGGTGTTTTCATGTTAAGACTTAAATGTGGTCTTTTGTTATTATATGTATTTATAGACTCTTTAATTAATTGTTTAAGTTCCTTTCCATTATTACATTTATAAAT
>NZ_CAZEQR010000027.1:0-13183 GCF_964513795.1 Tenacibaculum sediminilitoris
AAAGTATTATACCAAAAGGACCAGAACATGTTTATGTAAGTGATATAACATACATTAAAAGTAGAGACAAAACACATTACTTGTCATTAGTTACAGATGCTTATAGTAGAAAAATAATGGGCTATAAGCTTAGTGATGATATGGGAGCTGAAAAAGTAGTGCAAGCTTTTAATATGGCAGTTAAGAATCGGAACAACAACAACAACGAATTAATACATCATTCTGATAGAGGATTACAATATTGTTCTTCTATTTATCAAAAGGCTTTGTTAAAAAATAATGTAAAACCATCAATGACTGATGGATATGATTGTTATCAAAACGCATTAGCCGAGCGTATTAATGGAATATTAAAACAAGAATTTTTAATTTATAAATGTAATAATGGAAAGGAACTTAAACAATTAATTAAAGAGTCTATAAATACATATAATAACAAAAGACCACATTTAAGTCTTAACATGAAAACACCTAACTTTGTACATAACAAAAAACCAGAGAAGTTAACTTCTCTGGTTCAATATAATTTTTTAAATAACTGTCAACCTATTTTAGGACGACTCACTGTAGGTTAAAACATCATTACTCGTAGCACTATCTTCTTTAACAAATCCTAATTTTTCTAATTCTTCTGCAATTTTGTATACACTTTTATTAAAGCCTGTATTACCAACAACACGCCAATATTTTTCTACAAAAGAAGTTGTTTCATAAGCCAATTCACCCGTAAATTCTTCGTTTAACACCTCAAAATAATTAGAAGTATTTAAAACAGGAGCCGCTTTTTCATTCTTACAACTTATAAATAATAAAAGGACAGGTAATAGATAACCTTTTTTTAGCATAACGGGGTTTTATGGCTTTAAATGTACACTTTTTATGTCTTCTTGTGCTGGTCAATTTTGCTTTCTTAACGACAACAACTTTTTTAATACGTTACAAAAACTGCAAACTGTATTGAAATTAAAAGTGAATGAATTTTAAGAGGTTGTTGTTACTTCTTTATATATAGTTTTACTCTCTCCCTATTGGGTAATCTTCATAAAAATCTTCAAAAGTTTTATCCGTAGTATATTTATCTCGTAGTACTTTGTAAACCATTAATACTACTAATAACTGACCGATAACTGTAAGTATAAACATCCACCTAAAACCTATATTAGTAAAAGCCAAAGCAGTTATCACGAATAAAAATACGGTGGTAAACAACACCAAAAACATAGCTGAACTCCTCATAATAAACATATTACCCTTTAATTTACGAAAAAATCAATAAATAATAAAGCTCTAGTTACTTTATTAAAGAGTAACCTTAGATGTTTAATGTTTTTTTGGAGTATTTAGTTAAGATAGAAGAAACAGAATAGCTCTAACAATACTTAACGTTTTGTTAGTGCTTCTCCTTCAAAAAGTAACCCTTCAAAACCTGTATTTATAAAATTTCTAATGTTTTGATGATCTGTTCCTTCAGGATTTTTTAAAACATCTTCAAAATAATACTGCCCAAAACAAGCCAAGGTTTCTTCTTTACTGAACCCCTGTTGTATAGCAAAAGAAAATACTTTACATGAACCTTGATTTTTTTCAGCTTCATTGTATAAATCTCCATTTTTAAAGGCAGTGGGTGTAAAATTATATAAGTTTCCAGTCACTGAAATAGTATCAGAAAACTTAACTTTTTCTGGTGCATTTTGTATCGTTTGTTTAAATGTATCTAGTGTCATTTGAAAAAGGTTTTACGCTGCAAAACAAAAGATTTAAACTCATAAAAACTAACTCGTAGTAATTTTTTACAAACTAACATTTATAGTTAAATTTGCACAGCAAAAATTTCTAGATTCCGAAACAAGTTCGGAATGACAATTTGTAGGAAATCTCGCTATGCGAGAATAAAATTTTTAAAAATGTACAGAACGCATACTTGTGGTGAGTTAAGAGCATCGCACATTAATACTGAAGTAACCCTTTCTGGTTGGGTACAAAAATCACGTGACAAAGGTTTTATGATTTGGGTAGATTTACGTGATCGTTACGGAATTACACAGTTAATTTTCGACGAAGAACGTACTTCTAAAGAATTAATGGAAAAAGCCAAAACTTTAGGACGTGAGTTTGTTGTACAAGTAACTGGAAAAGTTATTGAGCGTCAATCTAAAAACGCAAATATTCCAACAGGTGATGTAGAAGTTTTAGTATCTAGCTTAGAAGTTTTAAACGAGGCAAAATTACCGCCTTTTACTATTGAAGATGAAACGGATGGTGGTGAAGATATTCGTATGAAATATCGTTATTTAGACATCCGTCGTAACCCAGTTAAAAATAGCTTGGTTTTCCGTCATAAAGTATCGATGGAAGTTCGCAAATATTTATCTGACAAAGGTTTTATTGATGTGGAAACTCCGTATTTAATCAAGTCTACTCCAGAAGGAGCACGTGATTTCTTAGTGCCTTCTCGTATGAATGCAGGACAGTTTTATGCGTTACCACAATCACCACAAACCTTTAAACAGTTATTAATGGTAGGTGGTATGGATAAATACTTTCAGATTGTAAAGTGTTTTAGAGATGAAGATTTACGTGCCGACCGTCAACCAGAATTTACACAGATAGACTGTGAAATGGCGTTTGTTGAGCAGGAAGATATATTAGAGATTTTCGAAGGAATGACACGTCATTTACTAAAAGAAATTAACGGCGTTGATGTAGACAAATTCCCAAGAATTACGTTTGATGAAGCAATGCGTAAATACGGAAATGACAAACCAGATATTCGTTTCGGAATGGAGTTTGGTGAGTTAAACGAAGTAGCTCAACACAAAGACTTTAAAGTATTTAACGATGCTGAATTAGTAGTAGGTATTGCTGTTCCAGAAGGAGCTTCATACACTCGTAAAGAGATTGACAAATTAATTGATTGGGTAAAGCGTCCACAAGTAGGAGCTTTAGGAATGGTATATGTAAAGTGTAACGAAGACGGAAGCTTTAAATCATCGGTAGATAAGTTCTACGACCAAGAAGATTTAGCAAAATGGGCAAAAGCTACCGGAGCGAAGGCAGGAGATTTAATTTGTGTGCTTTCAGGAAATTCTAACAAAGTTAGAGCGCAATTAAGTGCTTTACGTATGGAAATGGCAGAACGTTTAGGTTTACGTAAATCAAACGAGTTTGCGCCATTATGGGTAATCGATTTCCCATTATTAGAATTAGATGAGGAAACAGGTCACTACCACGCAATGCACCATCCATTTACTTCTCCAAAACCAGGACAATTAGCATTATTAGACACCGATCCAGGAGCTGTTAAGGCGAACGCTTATGATTTAGTGTTAAATGGAAACGAAATCGGTGGAGGGTCTATTAGAATTCACGATAAAGAAACACAAGCTATCATGTTTAAGCATTTAGGATTTACCGAAGAAGAAGCAAAAGCTCAGTTTGGGTTCTTAATGGATGCGTTTGAATATGGAGCACCGCCTCACGGAGGTTTAGCTTTTGGATTGGATAGATTGGTAGCTATTTTAGGAGGTCAAGAAACCATTCGTGATTTTATTGCCTTTCCTAAAAACAATTCAGGACGTGATGTAATGATAGACGCACCTGCAACTATAGATGATGAACAACTACAAGAACTAAGCATCAAATTAGATGTTAAAGAACAATAAACTAAGTATTTATAGTTTTTAATGATATAAGAATCCCGTTCTAAAATTAGAACGGGATTTTTTAGTATTTTTAATCTTATGAAAAAACTAACTATTCTTTTTGTTTTATTTTTGGTAACTACTGGTTTTTCCCAAGAACTTTCAGGAGCACAAGTATTAGAAAAAACAATACAATATCACGACCCTAATAATAGTTGGAAAACTTTCAACGGAACCTTATTTGTTTCTATGAAAACTCCTAGTAAACCTATTCGTAATAGTGAAATAACCATTAATCTTCCGCAAGAATGTTTTTATGTAAAAGCTACACAAGGAGATAGTACCACAGAATATACTTTTAATAAAGATACCTGTAAAATTAGCTTTAATGGAGAAGAAAATCTTTCTGAAGAAATTTTACAAAAACACCAATTGAGTTGTAATCGTGCTAAGTTATATAAAAACTACTATACCTACTTGTATGGGCTTCCTATGAAGCTGAAAGATAAAGGGACTATTATTCATAACAAAGTAGAGTATAAAGCATTTAAAGGGAAAGAATACTTAGTACTTAAAGTTACTTATGATGAAAAAGTAGGTTCAGATACTTGGTACTTCTATTTTAACCCGAAAACCTATGCTATGGAAGTATATCAGTTTTTTAAAGACTCTCCTACTAGTGGTGAGTATATTTTGTTAACAGAAGAAGAAACTATTAATGGAATAAAAATGCCTAAAGTTAGAGCGTGGTACTATAATAAAAATGACACTTATTTAGGTACTGATTTTTTATCAAAAAACTAGTTTTTTATACATCATCAAAGAACCTGAAGCACAATGCCTACATCTAAGGAAGCTTATAAAAAAATATTAATTTGGAGATACAAACATATCTCTGAACGACAATTTGTGTATGTTTTAAGCATTTTAGTCGGGTTTTTAGCCGGTATTGGTACCTTAATTCTTAAGAACCTTACTTTTTACTTTCATCGTATTTTAGAAGATGGGCTTATTAAAGATTATCATCATTCTTTGTACTTTATTTTTCCTATCATAGGGTTATTTTTAGTGTTTTACATTAAAAAATATCTCATCAAAAAAGATATTGGTCATGGTATTTCAACCACCTTGCAATCTATTTCTAAAAAAAATGGAATTATTGAGCGTTATAAAATTTACGCTTCATTAATTACAGCTCCAATAACTGTTGGTTTTGGAGGTTCAGTAGGATTGCAAGGCCCTGCTGTTAGTACTGGTGCTTCCTTAGGGTCTGGAGTAGCACAGTTATTTCATATGAACATGAGAACTCGTATGTTATTAATTGGTTGTGCTACAGCCGGAGCGATGTCATCAATGTTCAAAGCTCCTATTGCAGCCATTATTTTTGCAGTAGAAATTTTCAGCTTAGATCTTGCGTTTGCATCGTTAGTTCCGTTGTTATTAGCATCTGTTTCTGCAGTAATTACTTCTTATTTCTTTTTAGGAAAAGATGTGTTATTTAGTGTACAACTACAAGATGCTTTTGAAATTAATGATCTTATTTTTTACATTGCCTTAGCAATTTTTACAGGTTTTTCCTCTGTGTACTTTTCTAAAATTTATTTTAAAATCATTAATTTCTTTAAAAAATATAATCCTTTCAAACGATTACTATTTGGTGGAGTAGCTATTGGTATAATGCTGTTTTTAATCCCTCCGTTATTTGGTGAAGGGTATGGAATTATCAACAACTTATTGTCTGAAAACGCTAGTGCTGCCCTTAAAAGTATTCATTACAACATTGATTTTGACAATGTTTGGATGGTGATTGTTTTTTTATTGATTATTGGTGTTTTTAAAGTAATTGCCATGACTACCACTTTTGCTGCTGGTGGAGTTGGTGGTATCTTTATTCCTACACTTGTTATGGGTAGTTCTTTAGGAAATGTTACCGCTAAAATTATCAACCAATTTGGTTTTGATGTTTCTGAAACTAATTTTACCTTGATTGGTATGACGGGCTTAATGGCCGGTGTTTTACACGCGCCTTTAACTGCAATTTTCTTAATTGCTGAAATAACTGGAGGTTATGACTTATTTGTTCCGTTGATGCTTGTTTCTGCGGTTTCTTATGCCATTACTAAATACTTTGTATCTAATTCAATTTACACTATCGAACTAGCAAAGCGAGGGGAACTTATTACACACAATAAAGACAAAAATGTAATGATGATGATGAAGATTAGCAAGATTATTGAAAAGAACTTTATTAAAATTCATCCAGAGATGACTCTTGGAGAAATGCTAAAACAAGCTGTTTCTAAATCGAAACGAAATATTTTTCCTGTAGTTGATGATGAAAATAAGTTTTTAGGAATTGTTTTATTAGACGATATCCGTCCTATGATGTTTAATCAAGAGTTATATGAAACCATCACTGTTGAAGATTTTATGAAGATAGCTCCTGCTATTATTTTTTACGATGATAGTACAGAAAAGGTAATGCAAAGATTTAAAGAAAGTAGTGCATGGAACTTACCTGTGGTTAAAAATGGAGTGTATGTTGGTTTTATTTCTAAGTCAAAATTACTATCAGCATATAGAAACAAACTAATTGAAGTTACTGTTTAACTTAAAACAATTTTACATTTTCAATTCACATTTTGATGTAAAAAAATAATTTCCTTCTTTAGATTTTTGAGGCACTCTATTATCTACACACATATAACGCAACTCACAGTTTTTACATTCTGTTATTACATCTTTATTAATTCTCCAATATTTTTGAAATTTTTCTGAGTCTATAATTTTTACTAAATCTTCAAAAGTAGTATCTGTTATATTCCCGAAAACCTCCTCTGCTTCTGGAGCATTAAGCAACATACCTTCCTTATTTATAAAAATCTTTTTATTAAAGTAAGTGTTATATTTTTGAGATTCTGTAAATAAAGAAATATTTACCGTAAAAAAGCATTCCTTTTTATTTACAAATTTCTTAAATGGTGTTATAAGAATTTTTGAAGATGTTGTTTTTAATGGTTCTTTACTTAGCAAAAAAATAGTTTCTATTCGTTTGTATTTAACTACAAGCTGCTCATAATCAACCATTCTTTCATTTGCATTAAACTTTGCTTCAAAAGCAATAGAAAAAATAGAAGAAGTTGTTAACTTTTCTACAATATCTTTAATAATTATATACGATTCAGGAATACGTATTTTAATATATAAGTATTCACAACCTAGAGCTGTAAGGTATTTTATTATTTTTTCGAACAAAGGATATGTTCGTTCGCTTATCTCAATAATTGCATTTGATATTTTAGCTGGAGATGCCCATTTCATACTCAATTTAGGAAACAACTTAATTTCATCTTCATTTATTAAAAATGTAAGTTCTTTAGCCTTCAGAAACTGAAAATACTCTTCTACTACCTCTTTATTATCTTCACCGCATAATTCAAATATTTCTGAAATAGTATGCTCTTCAAACAACTGAATAAATGTGTATAAATCGTTTGGAATATTAAACATTTGTTTTCTTTGCAAATCATATATAACTGATTTATCTTTTCCTAAAACAGGAATACAGTTAGAAAACATTCTTACATATTTATAGTTGTTATTCATCATATATAGGGTGTTGTATCGTTATTGGCTTATAAAAACTTCTTTTTAAAGCATACCTATCGTGATATTTATCTATTGATATTCTATTATAAATTAATGACTTTGAACTATTGCTAATGGGTTTTATTTTTGATAAATAGATTACTAGGGGTAACTTTTTTTTACATTTTTCTTTTGTTTTATCTAATAAGCGCAGAGCTTCTTTTTGAGGTATCATAATTTTTAAGTTTGTTTGCTATTTTTTCTTCTAAATAGTAATTACAAGGATAAGAAACCATACCAAATTGCCCGATAGGGTTTACCTCTAAGAAAACATACTGTTTAGAAGGTGTGTAAATTAAATCGAAAGAACAACTAGTTAAACTTAGCTTTTCTGCTAACGTTTTTAATTTTATTTCTATGTCTAAAGGCAAATTAAATGGAATTGTTCTGTTTGGTTTTTGATTATTATAACATCTAAAATCTGTTTTAGTTTGTTCATCCAACTGAGAAAAAATTGCCATTGAATAAAACTCATCATCCAAAAAATAACTACGTATTTCTAGTGTTTTTTTAATATTTTCTTGAAATAAACTAACTCCGAAAGAATCATCAAATGAATTTGTTTTTTCTGTATCTATTGATGTTGTATAAGTAGGCAACCAATAAGTATCTCCATATAAATTAATAGGGTCATTAATAGGTTTTGTAACTAACATTTTGTCTTTTAATGCTTTTTCTAAAACCCTTTTTTGATTTGTAATTGTGGTTTTAGGAATACACAACCCCAACTGTTTAGCTATTGTTAATACAATAAGCTTGTTAACTTTTTTATAGTTGTAATTATTTATAGAGGGTTTTTGGCTCAGTAAAAAGTGTAAATACTCAAATAAATCTTTTTTTTCCTCATTATAAAACTCCGTTATTTTATCTCCAATAAAATCTTTTAATTCAATACAATCATACAACGTAAAGTTCCCTCTTCGATACCAAACTGAGGTAATCTCATTAAAATTAACAATTCCACTGCTAGTAGTAATAAATACCTCTGAGGTATTTACATTTACAGTTAAGCTATTTATAAGCTCATTATTATTAAGTATTATAAAATCTTCTTTTAAATAACAAAGCCATCGTATTATATCAACGGTACTTTCATCTTGTTCAATAGATAAAATTAATATCATAATTCAACTGTTTAACCCATTCTGCCAACGCTATTTTGGCAGAATGGGTTATTTAAGGACTAATTAATCTTTATAACCATCAGTTCCCATGTTAAAACCATCTACATAGGTTCCAATACTAAAGCTTCCTACATAGTCTTCGTCTTTCTCATCTCTCCAATAAAGACCAAGACCACCTTTTGTTGTGTCCATCTCATTTTGAGTCATTTCAAACTCTTTTAATGATTTCATTTTTGAATTCATAATAAATATTTATTTGATTACCTACTCTTTTGCTATAGGATTTTCGGCTTACTCCCTTTTTTACACCTATATAAATTACAAGTGTTTTTTTGGTTACCCTCTTTAGTAAAAAAACTTTTTTATAGAGCATTTAAATTATTCTTTTCCAATAAGTTGGAAACAAATATTAAATTTTTAGCAAAACAAAATTGAAGTAAAAGGGAACTATTTATAAAAAAAGGAGGTATTATTTGAAAATTATGACAGCTAAAAGAGGTTGGATTCAAGTAATAAAAGTAACCTTTAGATTAAATAAAAACTAACTCATTATAGATATAAAGTTTTCGAAATCAAAACGTTTTTTTGGTATACCATTTAGTGTTTTTTCAATCTCTTGTGCTTATTTATATTTTTCAAATACTAGCTTATAAAGATTGAAACTTCTGCAAAATAATGCTACGTTTTTAGTTGTTTGCTACAAATTCATGTTTTTAAACTGTTTTCATTATCTGTTGCGATGGTATATAAATAAGGTATTCTATCCTGTAATTTATCTAAAAAAATTAATACATTATGTAATGTTCTCTAAAAAGAGATTTTTATTAGTTAAATTCAAGTAATATCACTTCTGAAGAATTAAAGTTTGATATTACCTTTATAAAAATTATTAAGTAATATGTTTAAAGAGTATAATTTTATTTTTTGATATGTTTCATTGTATTCAACCTAATACTTAGTTAAATAAGCAAGCATTTTATCAGGAAAATCTGTAAAACCACCGTCAACATTTGCTTCAAAAAGTAGTACCTGAATCATTTCTTCAAAAGAAAAAAACTCATCTAATTGATCAGCTCTAAAGGTATATGGATGTACTTGCAACCCCAACTTATGTGCTTCTTTAACCAATGGTGTGAATTGCCATTTACCTGCTACTTTTTTATCTAAAATTTGTTTATACCAAGGACCTAATCCGTCGGCATACGATGTAAAATGTTTGAGTTGTTTAGTTTCTTCTGGAAATTCAATTAACTGCACTAAAAACAAGTCTGATTTAAATTCTTTTCGTACTCTCTCCAACTCTTTAGCATCAAAACATTGGAACATACATTTATCACTTTTAGTTTTATAGCCATAAGTTGAGAGAATATCCAACGTAATTTTAGCAATATCTTTTCCGTTTTGATGATGAAACTCTGGGTTTTTAATTTCAGGATAAATTCCAATATTTTTACCTTTTGAAACATTTAATCCTTGAATCAATTCAATTTCTTGCTGTAAAGAATGTAAATTAAAATTTCCTTTTCCCTTCGGAAATCGATTTGGATATATTTGTTCTCCTGTCTTTGGATTAAAACGTTCGGTAACATTTAATTTTTGTAAATCTTCAAATGTAAAATCGATTACATAAAAACGCTCATCTTCTCGTTTTTTTTCTGGAAATTTTTCAGCAACATTGGTAACATCATCTAAATAAATATCATGAATAACAATTGGAATATTGTCTTTGCTCAACACTAAATCTTGTTCTATATAATCAGGGTTCATTGTATGTGCCATCGCCTTGGCTTCCATAGTATGTTCTGGTAAATATCCTGAAGCTCCACGATGAGCAATTACAATTTTTTTCTGCATGCTGATTGTTTTATTTTTTGGTTGATAACCAAAGAAAAGTATAAACTCAATTCATCTATTACAAATACTTTTGATTAGTTAATAGTATTGTATAAAAGTAAAAAAAACCAAGAGATGTACATCTCTTGGTTTACTAATAGTTATTTAGAACGTCTTTCGTTAATAAAGACTACGACTATTATGGTTTCTTAGTTTAACATTGAAGCTCTAGCTCCTCCTGGTTGGAAGATAGCTCTCATTCTGTTACGTTGCCCATCAGTAAACATGTACATACAAGCATCATAAGTGTAATCCATATAGTTCATTGTCATGTCAGCAGATTTACAACTAACATCTGGATATGATGGACATCCATAATTTGCAGCATCAGAAGAAGGAGTATCTTCCACAAAATCATCTTTACGACATCTTCCGTCTCCCCAAATATGACGTAAGTTTAGGTAGTGACCAACTTCGTGAGTCATAGTACGTCCTCTATTAAATGGAGACTCAACATAGCCCGTATCACCAAAGTATTGAGGAGAACATACAACCCCGTCAGTAACAGAATTTCCTCCTGGAAATTGAGCATATCCTAAAATTCCACCTCCAATATTACATACCCAAATATTTAAATGAGTTTCTGGAGTGATTGGTGGGTAAGCTTGTTTTACAGTATTATTAGTACCCCAAGAAGTTTTTGAATTTGAATATCTAAAAGTATTAGCTAAGGTAAACTCGATTTCAGCATCTGTTACATCATTGGCAAAAGTAGTACCTGAAGGCAGGTTTAAATCACTATTTTGTGCTCTAAAGTCTTCGTTTAAAACTCTAATTTGAGAAGCAATTTGAGTATCACTGATGTTTTCATTAGAATTACTGTATACTACATGTACATAAACAGGAATATTAATAATCCCTAATCCGTCCTCAATCGGAGTTACATCAACATCACCACTTCCAGATCCACCTCCTGGCTTCCCTTTTTCAGTAATTGTTTTTCTTGTTGCATACTCAATATCATACATTTTCTTGTATAATCCTGGGTTCTCTTTAAGTTGACGGTTTAAAACCCTCATTGACTGACATTGTTCAAAACCACCTTTTTGAGAGACTTCTTCAGTTTCTACATAGAAATCGCTCATGTCAATTGCTTCTTGAGTTGGTAAAGCTTCGTCTTTAGCATTCTCTTGACATCCTACTAAAACTGAAGCTGCTACAGCTAGTGTTAAAAAAATTCTTTTCATGTTGTGAAAAATTATAAAATTAATTAGTGAAAATTGCCCTTATGGCAACAACTCTGTTAAAAAACTTAAAAAGGTATTTTAATCAATAAACATGTTAAATATATATTATATTGATAAAAATCAGGGGGGTTTTTTAACGATTTTCAATATATGTTTTTTTTTATGCAAAAAAAAAAAAATAAAAAAAAGTTAAATCCTTAGGTTTTATAACTTGTAGATATCCATTTCTTAACATTATCTAAATATAAAAACTAAACAAAAACACTAAAAAAACGTCAATTTTAAACAACAACACCTATAAAAGTGATAATTTTTAAATCATTAAATTGTATTTTCATCAATAGACAAACAAGATTAAAATGATTTAAAAAATATATCTTTACGTCCTATTTAAAAAATTAATTATGGAAAATTCATTTAACTCAAAAGTGCTTGTTGCACAAGTCTCAGAAGCTGATAAAATTGCTTTTTACAAAAAAACCTATGCACACGTTGCTGGTGGAGTATTATTGTTTGTTTTGTTTGAATATTTGTTTTTACAAAGCACCACCATTATTGAATTTGCCTTATCAATGACCCAAGGCTATAAATGGTTATTACTACTAGGTGGTTTTATGTTAATTACTAATTATGCTGAAAGTACCGCTTTAAAAACCTCCGATAAAAATTTACAATACTTAGCCTATTCAGGATACATTTTTGCAGAAGCATTTATTTTTATTCCTTTAATCTACATTGCTATAGCATACACTAATAATTTTGATGTTATAAAACAAGCAGGCATTGTTACATTAGCCTTATTTGTTGGGATTTAATCAATTGTATTTATTACCAAAAAAGATTTTTCTTTTATCCGAGCAGGATTATCTGTTGGATTCTTTATTGCTATAGGATTAATCATCGCTGGTACTTTATTTGGTTTTAACCTAGGTTTATGGTTTTCTGTTGGAATGTGTGTGTTAGCTGCTGGTTCTATTTTATATCAGACTTCTAATTTGGTTCACAAATTTTCTACAGATGACTACATTCCAGCAGCATTAGGCTTATTTGCTTCTTTAATGTTGCTGTTCTGGTATGTATTACAGATATTTATGTCGAGAGATTAAGAAAGACACTTATAATTTATTGAGTCGTCCTAAAATAGGTTGACAGTTATTTAAAAAATTATATTGAACCAGAGAAGTTAACTTCTCTGGTTTTTTGTTATGTACAAAGTTAGGTGTTTTCATGTTAAGACTTAAATGTGGTCTTTTGTTATTATATGTATTTATAGACTCTTTAATTAATTGTTTAAGTTCCTTTCCATTATTACATTTATAAATTAAAAATTCTTGTTTTAATATTCCATTAATACGCTCGGCTAATGCGTTTTGATAACAATCATATCCATCAGTCATTGATGGTTTTACATTATTTTTTAACAAAGCCTTTTGATAAATAGAAGAACAATATTGTAATCCTCTATCAGAATGATGTATTAATTCGTTGTTGTTGTTGTTCCGATTCTTAACTGCCATATTAAAAGCTTGCACTACTTTTTCAGCTCCCATATCATCACTAAGCTTATAGCCCATTATTTTTCTACTATAAGCATCTGTAACTAATGACAAGTAATGTGTTTTGTCTCTACTTTTAATGTATGTTATATCACTTACATAAACATGTTCTGGTCCTTTTGGTATAATACTTT
>NZ_CAZEQR010000028.1:0-10210 GCF_964513795.1 Tenacibaculum sediminilitoris
CATCATTGATTATTGGTGATTCTTCCATAACTGAATCCAAAGTTACAAGTATCAACATCAAAACATTAGCAGAAGAATTAAAGAAGTATTCAGTAAGTAAATTAGATGTTTCGATAAGTGGAGAAGACATAGCGTATATTATTTATACTTCTGGTTCAACAGGAAAACCAAAAGGGGTAATGATTAAGCATAGCTCTGTGGTTAACTTATTAAAATCAATAGTTAATACTCTTGACGTCTCAAGCAATGATAACTTATTGGCTATTACCACATTTACATTTGATATTTCTGTACTAGAGTTTTTCACAACATTAAGTGTTGGTGGTATGGTAACGATTGCTTCAAACGAGGTCGTTACAAGTCCAAGATTGCTTGCTAATATGATTGATAAAAGCAAGGTAACAATAGTTCAGGCTACACCCAGTATTTGGAACTTACTTTTAGAAGTAAATTGGAAAGCAAAAACAGCGTTAAAGAAAATATCTGGAGGAGAGTATCTACCAATTATACTAGGTGCACGTTTATTAGAAATGTCTGGTGAATTATATAACATGTTTGGACCTACTGAAACTACAATTTGGTCAACATGTCAACACATTCAAGAAACTACAGATTTAAACTCTATAGGAAGACCTCTATACAATACAAAACTTTATATACTTGATAAATTTGGAGAGTTATTACCGCATGGAATTGTAGGGAATTTGTTTATAGGGGGAGCAGGAATAGCCAAAGGATATACAGACCAAGAATTAACTGCAAAAAAGTTTATAGCCAATCCTTTTATTAGTGATGAAATCATTTATGATACAGGCGATTTATGTTATTGGGATTTTAATGGAAGATTGGTATATCTAGGAAGAGGAGATAGTCAAGTAAAACTTAGAGGGTATCGTATTGAATTAGGAGAGATAGAATCATTATTAGAAATAAATTCAAATATAAATCAAGCTGTTGTCATTGTAAAAGGAGATGATCTTTTAGCATATGTTACAGGAAAAAAAACGATTGAAGTAGATAGTATAAAAACAATACTTCGTAGTAAGTTGCCAGCATATATGATGCCAGCACATATTATACAATTAGAAGAATTCCCACTAACACACAATGGTAAAATTAGTCGAAAAGAACTTGCAAAAAGAGTTATTGAAGTTAAAGAAAGAACAATCACTCTTCCGCAAACTACTGCTGAAAAAAAACTGGTAAACTTATGGCAATCTATTCTAGATATTAAAGACATAAGCATTACAGATGATTTCTTTGAAATAGGAGGACATTCATTAAAAGCAATTCAATTAATTCTTAATATTTATAAAGAATTAAATGTACAAGTACAGTTAAAAGATATTTTTGAATACCCCAAACTTGTAGACTTAGCGGCATATATAGCACAGTTAAATATAGTAGATTATAAAAAAATAAGTACTATTGAAGTTAGCGATACGTATCAATTATCACATGCACAACAAAGGTTATGGATTTTAGAACAATTTGAAACTTTAGGTTCAACAGCGTATAATATACAAATGAGCTATTGGCTCAATGGAGAAGTAAATATAGCCCATGTAACAGAAGCATTCACACAACTTATAGAACGTCACGAAATTCTAAGAACTAATTTTAAAGCAATTGATGGAATTCCATGTCAGTTTATACATGAGGTTGATACGCTAAATTTTAATGTTGATTACCACGATGTGTCAAATGAAGATAATTCAGAAGTAGTAGCAACAAAATTATCAGAAAAAGCGGCTTTTACTTCGTTCAATTTATTAAAGGATCAATTGATACGCGTACACATAATTAAAGTTGAAGAAGAAAGATACTTATTTATGCTTTGTATGCATCACATTATAACAGATGAATGGTCAATTAAAAACTTAATTAAAGAGTTTTTAAGCATATACAATTCATTACAATTACAAACAGAAACAAACTTACAACCACTTTCTATTCAGTATAAAGATTATGCAGCTTGGCAATTACAAGAGTTGGCTGGTGGGCATCTGAATTTGCATAGAAATTATTGGTTACATAAATTTGAAGGTGATATTCCCGTGGTAGACTTACCAATGGATAAACCAAGACCTTCCGTAAAAACGTTTGATAGTACTCAGTTTAAATATTCTTTTGATCCGCAATTAGTAGCAAAATTTAGAGAGGTAGTATTTGAAGAGAAAATAACACTATTTGCTGGGCTTTTGGCGCTTACAAAAGTATTAGTTTATAAATATACAGGTGAAAAAGATATCATTTTAGGAACACCAGCAGCAGGAAGAGATCATGTAGAATTAGAAGATCAAATTGGTTTTTATATCAATGCATTACCATTACGAACGGTATTAGATACCGAAGATACATTTATAGAAACTTTACGAAAAGTTAAGCAAGTTGTTGTTGAAGCGTTCGATCATCAAATTTATCCGTTTGACTTGCTAGTTAAAGATTTAGGTTTAGATAGAGACTTAAGCAGGTCGCCTTTATTTGACATTGTTGTTGGAATTCAAAACAAGCAAAACATTGAAAAGCTACCAGAAATGCATGGTGTGACTATAGAAGATCAATTGTTGCTTAATAACAAAAGTAAAGTAGATCTCCGATTGTTCTTTATAGAAAACCAGAACGAAATCAATCTAAATTTAGAATACAATATAGACCTTTTTAAAGAGGAAAGAATACAACGATTCTGTCTACATTTTGAAGAATTGATGAGAGCAGTGGTAGAAGCTCCTACCCAAAAAATAAATGAACTCAATTATATTACGGCTAAAGAACGTCAACAATTACTTTATGATTTTAATCAAGAAGCTTTTGAGTATGAACAATCACTAACATTAGTTCAATTATTTGAAAATCAAGTTGATAAAAACCCACATGTTATAGCGCTTGAAACACCAACAAACTCTTGGACTTACAAAGAATTAAATACTATAGTAAACACTACTGCAAAATCATTACAAGAATTTTTTGATGTAACTAAAGGAAAGCATATTGGTGTAATGGTTAACAGAAATGAATGGTTAATTGTAGGAATGCTTTCAATAATGAAAGCAGGTGCTGTTTACATTCCAATAGATGTTTCTAGTCCTAAAGAACGAATAAATTACATTGTATCTGATGCCAATATTTCACTTTTAATTACCGAAAGTAGTATCATTAACCGTTCTTCAAATCTTGTGTCAAATGTCTTCAGTATTGATGAAGTTTATGATGCGTTAAAGGTACACGAAGAAAACCTAACACCAAACTATACAGCAGAAGATGAAGCGTATGTAATTTACACTTCTGGTTCATCAGGGAAACCAAAAGGGGTATTAGTATCTCATAAAAACTGTGTAAACATGGTTAAAAATGAGCATATAATATTTAAACCAACTACAAAAGATAAAGTATTACAATTTGCTTCTCCGTCTTTTGATGCTTCCATTGCTGAAATTTTTATGGCAATCACATCAGGTGCGAGTTTAGTCTTAGCTAAAGAAAAGACTCTCAAAGATGTTATTGCACTTACAAATTACCTTAAAGAGAAAAACGTATCTATTGTTATCCTACCGCCAGCATATCTAGCGGCAATATCAGTAAAAGAATTATCTTTTTTACGATTAATCATTACTGCTGGAGACGTTGCAAACAAACAATTAGCAATAGATTACAGTAAGGAGCTAACATATATGAATTGCTATGGTCCTACAGAATCTGCTGTTTGGACAACCATTCATAAAGTAGCAAAGACAGACACTAAATATCCACGATTACCAATAGGGAAACCAATAGGAAATCTTCAAGTATATATTCTAAATGAGTTTCTCCAACCACAACCAGTTGGAGTACCTGGAGAAATATACATTGCTGGTGTTGGTGTTACAAAAGGATATCTCAACAAAAAAGAATTAACTAAAAGAAGTTTTATAAAAAATCCTTTTGGTGAAGGAAATATATATAAGACTGGTGATTTAGCTTCATGGTATTCTGATGGAAACATTGATTTCATAGGACGTGTAGATACGCAAGTAAAAATAAGAGGTTACCGAATAGAGCTTGGAGAAATAGAAAGTGTATTAAACAAACATCCTGAAATTACTAATGCAGCAGTTATTACATTAGGTGAAGGAAATAATAAAACTTTAGCGGCTTACTACGAAGGAGAGAGGAAAATTTCAAATTCAGATATTAAAGAATACTTAAAAACTTTCTTGCCTGAATACATGATACCACCTCATATTATTTATTTAGAGAATTTACCAAAAAACAGTAGTGGAAAAATTGATAAACAAGTATTACCAAAACATATAGAAATTGAAGTCAAAGAACTTGTAGTTCCAAATGATGATTTAGAGGCAGGATTACTAGAAGTGTGGCAAAATGTTTTAGGAATTCAAGAAATTTCAGATAAAGATAATTTCTTCTCTATTGGAGGACATTCGTTACGAGCAATTCAATTAATATCTCAATTATTCAAAAAATTAGAAATTAAACTAGAACTAGAAGATATCTTTTTACATCCTGTTTTTAAAGAACAAGTAATTTTATTGAAAAATTCTAGTAAAACCAGTTATCAAAAAATTGAAAAAATTGAAGCGCAGTCACGTTACAAACTTTCCTATGCGCAACGTAGATTATGGTTGTTAGAACAGTTTGAAGATGAAGTTGAAGCAGTACACAATATTCCAGTAACATATTGGCTCAAAGGTAATGTAAATATCAAATTACTAAATACTGCATTTTTACATGTAATCGATAGGCATGAAAGCTTACGTACGTCATTCATACAAGAAGAAGGAGAGGCATATCAAAAAATACTAACATCAGAAGAATATACATTTAGTATTACAAAAGAAGATGTAAGTAATACTTTAAGTCCTAAAGAATATGCCCGAAATAAAGCATTAGAATTATCTTTAATTCCTTTCGATTTAGAAACAGCTCCTTTAATAAAAGCACATATCATTAAGGTTGCAGAAAATGAATATTTATTTTATCTCTGTGTACATCACATTATATTTGACGAAAGATCAGTACATGTTTTCATAAAGGAAATCATAGAAAGTTACAAAGCTTTTTTACAAAATAAATCACCTGAATTACCAGTACTGCCAATTCAATATAAAGATTATGCAGCTTGGCAAGAAAAAGAATTACAAAGTGAACGTTTAGCAGCACATAGAGCATATTGGTTAAGACAATTTGAAGAAGAAATACAAGTATTAGACTTACCCGCAGATTATCCAAGACCGCCAGTGCAAACATTTCATGGGGATCAAGTACACTTAAGTTTAAGTGAAGAAACAAGTAAAGCATTTAGAGCCTGTTTAAAGGCAAAAGAAATTACGCTTTACATGGGGTTGGTAACACTTGTAAAATCACTTTTACATCGTTATACAGGGCAAAACGATATTATTATAGGTTCGCCATCGGCAGGTAGAGAACATCCAGATTTAAGAGATCAAATAGGTTTTTTTATCAATACATTGGTGCTAAGAACTAAAATTAGTGAAGACGATACCTTCAACTCACTCTCGGAAAAAGTAAAAGAAAACGTTTTAAATGCATTCACTCATCAAGTATATCCTTTTGATTTGTTGGTAAACGAATTACAACTTGTACGTGATATGAGTCGTTCGCCATTGTTTGATGTAGTTGTAGTGTTAGAAAACTTATTAGATAAAAATGAAATACCAGCATTTGAAGGACTATCAATTACAGAAAATCAGTTAGATGTTCCAATAAGTAAAATTGACTTACGTTTCTATTTCGTTGAAAATGAATCAAACATTTCACTAACATTAGAATACAACACAGATATTTACAGTAAACATCGTATGGAGAATTTATTGGGGCACTTAACAGCGTTGATAAATTCAGTAATCGAAAAACCATTGGCTGCCATAAGTGAACTCAATTACTTAGCACCACAAGAAAAAAAATGGTTACTTTCAGAACTCAATCAAAAAGAACTCAAATACAATCAAGACGAGACATTAGTCGACATTTTTGAACGTCAGGTTATTACAACACCTGATAATATTGCGGTAGAATTTGGAAGTAAAACGCTTACATATAAAGAACTAAATGCACGCGCAAACAAAGTAGCACATCATTTACGCAATGAATACAAAGTAGCACAAGGAGAAACGGTAGCGTTAATGCTAGAAAGAAACGAATGGCTTATCGTTGGTTTCTTAGCAATACTAAAAGCTGGCGGTGTATATTTACCAATAGATTCAAGCAACTCAACGGAACGTAACAATTTTATGCTTTCTGATTCAGAAGCTAAAGTAATTATCACAGAGTCACTAAACATGTTTAGTATCGGCAATTTTACAGGAAGTATTTTTGCAGTCGATATAGAATTTGATATTCTTTCAACTAGTGATGAAAACCCTTTGAAAGTTAACAAAGCATCCGATTTAGCATACATTTATTACACATCAGGATCTACTGGAAAACCAAAAGGAGTTATGTTGCAACATCGAAATGGTGTACACGTTATTCACAATCAGAGAAAAGAATTTAATCTAACGGAAGATGACTGCATTATTCAGTTTTCTTCGATGGCTTTTGATGGTTCTGTTTTTGAATACTTTGTTGCTTTGGCAAATGGAGGTCGTTTATTAGTTGCAAAAAATAGCATCATAAAAGATGCTGTGCAGTTAATTAAGCACATGAAGGAAAAAACTGTAACATTTGCAGTATTACCAGCAGCTTATTTTTCTGCAGTTCCTGTAGAAGAACTTGAGTTTTTACGAATTGCAATTTCTGTTGGAGATGTTGTAAATAAAAATCAAGCAATAAAAAGTAGTATTTACACATCTACTTATAATGGCTATGGACCAACAGAATGTTCTATTTGGTCTACAACTTATAACGTTTCTGAAGAAGACACAAAACGAGTTCGGTTACCTATTGGAAAAGCGATAGGAAATGTACAAATTTACATTGTTGACGAACACTTGAATTTAGTAGGAGAAGGAATTCCTGGAGAAATTTGTATTGCTGGTGGTGGAGTAGCAGAAGGATACTTAAATATGGAAGAACTTTCCAATGAAAAGTTTGTGAAAAACCCGTTTGGAGAAGGAAAAATGTACCGATCTGGAGATAAAGGAATTCGTTTGGCAGATGGAAATATTGATTTCTTAGGACGTATCGATAACCAAGTGAAAATTAGAGGGTATCGTATAGAACTTAATGAAATTGATAAAGTAATCAAATCACATCCAGCAGTAATAGAGACTTTGGTAACAACTCATACAGCAGATGATGATACAGCTTTGGTAGCCTATTATGCAGCTACCGAAAAAATAAATGTAATAGATCTTCAGGCATACTTGCGAAAAATATTGCCAGATTATATGATTCCACCTTATATAATTCAGTTAGATGATTTTGTGCTTAACTCAAGTGGTAAAATTGATAAAAAGAAACTACCTAAGCCAGAAATAAAAATAGACACAACCTATGTTGCACCTAGAAATACAACTGAAGAAAGCTTAGCTACTATATGGAGTGAAATACTCAATAAAGAACGTATTGGTGTAGAAGACAACTTCTTTGAATCTGGTGGACATTCGTTAAAGGCAATTCAATTAATTACAAAAATTTATAAAACACATCAAGTTCAACTCAACATAGGAGATATATTTAATAACCCAACTTTGACTGAACAAGCATTACTAATTACAAATTCGGACACAAGTAATTATATTTCTATTCCAAAAGTTGCAGAACAAAAAACATATCCGTTATCAGCAACACAACAAAGAACTTGGCTACAAGTAGAACAATCAAAAGACACCATAGCACACAATGTTTTTACAAGCTATCATCTTGTAGGATTGTTTAATAAAGAAGCTTTTGAATTTGCTTTTCAACAACTCGTAACACGTCATGAAAGCTTGCGTACGGTATTTGAATTGGCAAATGGATCACCAAGACAACGAATTATAGATGCTTCAGTAATTGAATTTAAAATTAATTACTTAGATGTTTCCAATGAAGATGAAGCTATAAAAGAAGACTATAAGTCGAAACTATCGCGCAAAGTATTTAGCTTAAATACGGCACCATTATTCAATATAGACATCTTAAGACACAAAGAAGATACTCATGAATTATTATTTGCTATGCATCACATCATTTCTGATGAATGGTCTATGCAAGTAATGGTAAGAGATTTAGTATTACTCTATAATGCTGCGGTAAAAGGTACAATGCATGCCTTACAACCGTTACCAATTCAATACAAAGACTTTACAGCTTGGCAACTAGAGGAGCTAAGCGGAGAAAAACTTATAGAGCATAAAAAATATTGGACAACACAATTTCAAGGAGGTATTCCTACATTAGAACTTGCTTCGGATAGACGACGACCTGAAATTATGAATCACTCAGGTGCACAATACTATTTTAAGCTAGATGAATCACTGAGCTCAAAATTAAAAGCATTAGTAAAAGAAGAAGGAGCAACCTTGTTTATGGGGGTACTATCTTTAGTGAAAACATTATTATATCAGTATACAGGGCAACAAGACATTATTATTGGAACGCCAGTTGCAGGAAGACAACATCCTGATTTAGAGGATCAAATAGGACTCTACTTAAACACGCTTGCATTACGATCAAGATTTTCTAAGGAAGAAGGTTTTACGGCATTACTTAATGAAGTAAAAAAAGTAAGTTTAGATGGATTCAATCATCAAGTATACCCTTTAGACATGCTAATTGAAGACTTAGGGATATATCCACCAAAAAATAGAAATGCATTATTTGATGTTGTGGTCATATTACAAAATGTACAGCTTAATCTGTTGGAAGGCGTAGAAATGGAAGGTTTGGAAGTTTCTGCAGAAGGAGAAGATTTAGAAATAAGTAAAGGTGATTTGCGATTCCAATTTATGGACCAAGGAGACATTATTGATGGAACCATAGAATATAGCACAGAATTGTATGATGAAGCACGTATTTCTCGTATGGTAAAGCATATGGAAAATTTATTGGCAATTATTGTAGAAGCACCAAATAAACCATTAAATGAAATACAATATTTAGAAGACGCTGAAGTAGAGAAAGCACAATGGTTTGATGAAGTAATACAAAAAGCAGCTCCAAAATATATTCACAAAATAATAGAAGAAACTGTTGCCGCCTACCCAACAAAAGAAGCGTTACTACTCGAAGAAAAAGTATATACATATAAAGAAATTAATGAGTTTGGTAACCAAATAGGAAACCTATTACTTGAGCTTAACACACGACCTGAAAAAGCAATTGGTGTTTTATTACCTAGCGGGAAAGAACTTGTAGGAAGCTTATTAGCATGCTTGAAAACTGGAGCGACTTATGTTCCTATAGCTGCAGAATTTTCAAAAAGCAAATTAGAACAAGTATTTTCAGAAACAAACATGGTAACATTAATTGCTACTGAAAAAGCTTATGAAATACTAAAAACTAAGATAGATGTATCGAAAACAAAACTTGAAAACATCGTATTGTTTTCAGAAGGAGGTAAACTGAAGGAATATACTTTAGATGCTTACAGTACCGATAATTTATCGGTAGTATACCCTGTAGATAATAGCAGTTATATTTTTTACAGTTCAGGAACAACGGGTAAATCGAAGGCAATTGTAGGGAACCAAGAAAGCATTGCACACTATGTCAACTGGCACAAAGAGACATTTAAATTCACACCAGCTACACGCGTAAGTCAAATAGCCTCTGTTACTTTTGATGCAAGTTTAAAAGACATTTTAACGAGTTTAATCTCTGGAAGTTGTTTGTGTATTCCAAGCGAAAAGACCAAACAAAACATGGTACTTTTAGGCAGCTGGTTAGCAGAAGAAAAAGTAACGGTTTTACAAACCGTTCCCTCATTATTCAGATTGCTAACTAACACTTTAAAAGAACAAAACATATCACTTAGCTGTATAGAAGAAGTAGTTTTAGCAGGAGAAAAGCTTTATGGAAGAGATGTTGAGTTATGGCGATCACTAGAAGGGCATTCTGCACGAATGAGTAACCTATACGGACTTACAGAAACCACAATATTAAAGAGCTGTTATCATATTCCAGAGAAGGAATTAGAATCAGGAAGCGTACTACCTGTTGGGAAATCGATTGACAATAGTATGATTGCTGTTGTTAATGATAGTGGACTTAGTATGTGGGGAGAAATCGGGGAAGTATATATTAAAAGTCCATACACAAGTAAAGG
>NZ_CAZEQR010000029.1:0-9030 GCF_964513795.1 Tenacibaculum sediminilitoris
TGTAATTGTAAAAGAATTACGAGCTAAAGGAATTTCTGTAAAGTTTGATGATAGAGATACCTTTAGACCAGGAGCAAAGTTTGCTGAATATGAATTAAAAGGTGTTCCTGTGCGAATTGCAATGGGTAATCGTGATTTAGAAAATGGCACCTTAGAGGTAGCGCGCCGTGATACTTTTGAAAAACAAACTGTTTCTAGAGATGAGGTCGTAGAAGTTGTGACGAATCTATTGGAAGAGATTCAAAAAAATATCTTTAATAAAGCATTGACATACAGAAATGAACATACTACAGAGGTAAATTCTTTTGAAGAGTTCAAAGAGGTAATAGAGAATAAAGGCGGGTTTGTTTCTGCACATTGGGATGGTACTATAGAAACTGAAGAGAAGATTAAAACGTTAACAAAAGCTACTATAAGATGCATTCCTAACAATGCAAAAGAAGAGAAGGGAGTATGTGTATTAACAGGTAAACCATCAACAAAAAGAGTGCTTTTTGCAAAAGCGTATTAAAAAAATAAAAAAAAGCTTTGTGCAATAAAAAACAGTTTTTATATTTGCACCCGCAATCGCAAAAAAGATTGTTTTGGTCCGTTCGTCTAGGGGTTAGGACGCCAGGTTTTCATCCTGGTAACACGGGTTCGATTCCCGTACGGACTACAGGTTTTTTGTTTCTTTTTTAGAGTAAAAAGAAAAGAAATAAAAAAATAATTTTAATTGCAAATAACAAAAAGAATTGTATATTTGCACCCGCAATCAGAAAGATTGTTTTGGTCCGTTCGTCTAGGGGTTAGGACGCCAGGTTTTCATCCTGGTAACACGGGTTCGATTCCCGTACGGACTACAAGTTTTTTATAAACAATTAACGCATCAGTACAATGGCAAATCATAAGTCAGCATTAAAGAGAATTAGAAGTAACGAAGCAAAGCGCTTAAGAAACAAGTATCAGCATAAAACAACTCGTAATGCTGTTAGAAAATTAAGAGCTATAGAAGATAAGAAGGAAGCAGAAGGAATGTTTTCAACTGTTGTGTCTATGTTAGATAAATTAGCAAAGAACAATATTATTCATAAGAATAAAGCAGCAAATTTAAAGTCTAAATTGGCTAAACATGTTGCAGCTTTATAAGAGTTTTAAGGTTAGTTAATAGTAAAAAGTGTTCTGATTTAATCAGAACACTTTTTTTGTTAATAAATTTTAAGTAAGGTACAATGGTCTCTTGCCTTTATTTTTCTTTAAAAACAAAGGAACAAAGAGTTACTAATGGTGATTTTTACCAATCGTATTTTTTGTGAGCATCTAATCTGATGAAGATGAATAAAAGTAAGGTAAAGCCCCATAGTGAGGAACCACCATAGCTAAAAAAAGGTAAAGGTATTCCTACAGTAGGTAATAGGCCTATAACCATTCCAATGTTTACGATGATGTGGAAAAAGAAAATAGAAGCTACACTATAGCCATATATTCTCCCAAATTTATTTGTATGTGTTTCTGATAGGTAGATAATTCTGTAAAGAAGAATCATGAATAGAATAATTACTAAGGAACTTCCTAAAAACCCCCATTCTTCACCAACAGTACTATAAATATAGTCTGTGTGCTGTTCAGGAACAAAGTTTCCTTGTGTTCTGTCTCCCTGTAAAAAACCTTTTCCAGAGAAGCCACCAGAGCTTATTGTTTTTTCAGATTGATATGAGTTGTAACCAATGCCTTTATTATCTTGTATTTTCCCTAATAAAATATCGAAGCGGTCTTTTTGATGCTGCTCTAAAATATTATTATATGTGTAACCAATACCAAGTATGAATAAAGTTGAAAAAAGGTATAGAATAACTATTTTTAAAGCATTGAATCTAAAAAATAATTTATCTTTATATATACCATAAAAGGTGCCAATTGTTATAATAAATAAACATGTAATAAGAACCCATTTTGCTCCAAAATATATAGTCGCAATAAATAGTAAAACAGATAAGGCACCAAATAGAATATATGCTAGCGTTAAACCTTCTCTATTCAAAACAAAGAAGAAAGCAAAGTAAATTAGTACAGATCCCATATCTGGTTGCAATGCAATAAAGAAAGCAGGCAAAAAAATAATAATAAAAGCTTTGATTTGATTCTTTATAAGTTTTAGGTTGTATTGTCTATCACTCATTAATTTTGCGAGTGCTAACGCTGTAAATGCTTTGGCAAATTCAGAAGGTTGTAAGCCAATTCCTCCAAAGTTATACCAGGAAGTTGCTCCATTAATTTTTTTTCCAAAAACAAGTACGCCTGCAAGTAACACTAATGAAAAAACATATAAAACACTGGCAAATTGTTCGTAAAATTTAGAGTTAAAAAAAAGTATAAAGATTATAACAGGTATGTTTAAGCATATGAAAATTAGTTGTTTTCCATATTTTGTAGAAAAATCAAAAATTTCTCTTGACTCTTCAGTAGACGATGCAGCATAGATATTCATCCAACCAAAGCCAACTAAAAGTATATAAATAAATACAAGTAACCAGTCAATTCCAGCAAATATATTATTTCGTTCCTGTCTCAATTGTATCTTTCTTCTGGGTTAGTAATTGCTGTTTTTTATCGTATTCCTCTTTAAGGGTTAAGTTAATCATTCTTTCTTCAATATACTTTCTTGAGATGCTCCCCTTTAGGTATTTTTCAATCAATAAACTAGTTATAGGTGCAGCAATTGTGGAACCAAAACCTCCATTTTCAACAAAAATGGCTATGGCAATTTTTGGATTATCTTTTGGAGCAAAGGCAATAAAAATAGAATGGTCGGTTAATTGTACTTTCTTACCATCGACTCTGATAAAATTTTCAACCGTTCCTGTCTTTCCGCAGATATCAATCCCTTTTACCCTACTGTATCGGGCAGTACCTCTTGTAAATGTCTCGTGCATAGCTTCAATTGCAATAGGAAAATGCTCAGGAGATACGGTGGTTTTTCTTTGTGTTGTATAGGTAGAGTCTGTTATTGATTTATTGTCAATTTTTTTAACAACGTGCGGTGTATAAAAATAACCTTTATTGGCAATTGCAGCCGTCATGTTAGCAAGTTGAATAGGAGTAGTTTCGACTTCACCTTGTCCTATAGCATTAGAAATTGTGGTGGTAGCTCCCCATCTAAAATTATAACTTCTATCGTAAAACTCTCCATTAGGAATTCTTCCTTTTTGACCTGAGGGTAGGTCATACCCTAAATAATCACCTAGCCCAAAACTTTTAGCATGATTACTCCAAACATTGGTGCCAATTGTTGGATTTTCGTATTTATCTATAATTTTTCGATAGGTTGTTGCAAAATAACTATTACAAGATTTAGCAATGGCAGTTTTTAGACGAATAGACCGACCAACAATACGGCAGTGGCATTTCATAAAAGCATTTGGTCTTTTACCATAGCGATATCCATGATGACAGGTAACTCCAAAATTTTTATCGATTACTCCTTCTTGTAAACCAATTAAACCATTAATAATTTTAAAAGGTGAACCAGGTGCGTACATTGCTTGCAAGCCTCTATCAAAAGTAGGTATATTAATGGTGTCATTGAATAATTTTACGGAGTTTGGTGAGCGTTTTCTACCTACCAATAAATTTGGATCATATGAAGGGGCAGTAACTAAGGCTAGTATTTCACCAGTTTGAGGTTCTAAAGCAACAATACCACCTCTTTTACCTGTCATTAACAACTCACCATACAGTTGTAAATCACTATCTATTGTTAAGGTTAAATCTTTACCAGGAACAGCTAGCGTGTCATATTTACCGTCTTTATAAGAACCTGTTATTTCGTTTAAGTTATTTCGTTTAAACCTTTTTTTTCCTTTAACACCTCTTAAAACAGCTTCATATTGTTTCTCAACTCCTAGTTTCCCTATTAACTCACCTTGTTCATAATAATCACTAGTTTTTGCTATGTGTTCATTAACCTCACTAATAAAACCTAATACATTAGCTGCTGATTTTATAGGGTAATTTCTAATGACACGTTTTTGTACATAAAAACCTTTATACTTAGGTAGCTTTTCTTGTAAAAAAGCATAATCTTTTTTGGCTAATTGTTTTAAAAAAACAGAAGGAAGCCAACGAGCGTATTTTTCAGCTTTTTTAAAACGTTTAATGAAATTTTCTTTATCAATTTTTAAAAGAGAACAAAACTCTAAAGTGTCTAAAGGTTTAACTTCTTTGGGTATTATCATAACATCGTATGATAATTGATTCGCTACTAATAATTTTCCGTTGCGGTCATAAATATAACCTCTTTCAGGATAGTCATATTCAATTTTTATTGTAGCACTGTGGTTTAAGTTTAACTCACTGCCACGAATAACCTGAAGTTGAAATAACCTAGCAATATAAACAACTCCAACAAGAGTAATTAAAAATATGAGTAATAAACTTCGTTTCATGTTAGTTTTTTCCTAAATATAAAACTTCCTAAAAAATATAGTAGTAACGTAAATACACTAGAGGAGAGTGTGTTGATAAGTACGTTAGAAAAATTATAAAAGCTAAAGTTAGTTAAACTAAATAAAATAAAATGATGTATTAATGTTAAAATAACGGTATAATTAAAGACTTTATCAAAAGCTTCGTGTCGTAAATTAAAAAGTAGATAGTCTGAAGCTGTTTTTTTAAAAATAGCTTTGAAAAAGAATAGTCGTACGTATGCAATAAACAAGGTAGAGAAAGTATGAATTCCTCCAGAATTAGAAAAAGCATCTACACATAGCCCTAGTAAAAAAGCAGTTGTTAAAAGAGGAAACCTATTTTCCTTCATTGGATATAAGAATATAAAAACGATATAAATGTAGGGATTAATATATCCTAGGAATAATATATTGTTTAAAACCAATACTTGTAACAACAAGAGGAAAACGAATAAAAAAATAAGGTATAGTGTTCTATTCATTTTTATTTTCTACATTTTTTATTTCTTCTTTATTCAAATTAGTTATAATGTAAATATGTCCTAGGTTAGACATATCATTAAAGAGTTTAATATCTATACTATTTACTGCTGATAATTTTTCAGGTACTCCGATTACGGTTCCTATTGGTATACCATCAGGAAAAATAGTAGATCTACCACCAGTAATAATGGTATCTCCTTTATTAAAAATAGCCTGACGTGGTATATCTGTTAATTGCACTATATTGTAATCTATACCATTCCATGTTAGTGTTCCGTAATGATTGTTGTTTTTAAATTTAGCATTAATATTACTTTTTGAATTTAAAATAGATTGTACTCGAGCAAATTTATTAGATACATTATCAGTAATACCTATAATACCTTTGCTGTTTACTACACCCATTTCTTTCAAAACATTATTTTCTTTACCTCTGTTTATAGTTATAAAATTATTGACTCTATGAAATGAGTTTTTAATAACTTTTCCAGAAGTGTATTCGTAGTTTTGGTTAAGGTTAATTGTATCTGTTATTTTTTTACTTGATAAACTATCTAGATAAGTGGTAAGTTTTTCTAGTTTATTTTTTAATACTAGGTTTTCCTCAGTGAGTATATGGTTGCTTCTTTTTAGGTTAAGGTACTCTGAAATATCTGAAGTTTTTTTATAGAGGCTACCTACAATATAGTTTGTAGAACTAATAAATTTATTCTTGTGAAAAGAGTGATTATTAATGATTAATGCAACGGCTATAACTTCTAAAAATAGAAAAAATAAGAAATACTTATACTTCTGAAAGAAATAAATAAGCTGTTGCATAAATAATCATTCAAATTTATTTAATTAATACCGTTTTGTATTTTTCAAGGTTCTTAAGTGCAATGCCAGTTCCACGAACTACCGCACGTAGTGGGTCTTCAGCAACATACACTGGTAAATCTGTTTTTCTTGATAAACGTTTATCTAATCCTCTTAACATTGAACCTCCACCAGCTAAATAAATACCAGTATTATATATATCAGCAGCTAATTCAGGAGGTGTTTTTGATAAGGTTTCCATTACGGCATCTTCTATTCGTAAAATAGATTTATCTAATGCTTTTGCAATTTCTCGATAAGAAACTTGTACTTGCTTTGGTTTTCCACTTAGTAAATCACGTCCTTGAACCATCATGTCTTCTGGAGGGTTGTCCAAATCTTCAGTAGCAGAACCTATTTGGAGTTTTATTTTTTCGGCTGTAGTTTCACCAACATATAAGTTGTGTTGTGTACGCATGTAGTACATAATATCACTTGTAAATAAATCTCCAGCAACTTTTACCGATTGATCACAAACAATACCAGCTAGGGCAATTACAGCAATCTCGGTAGTACCACCACCTATATCAATAATCATGTTTCCTTTGGGTTCCATAATATCAATACCAACACCAATTGCAGCTGCCATTGGTTCGTAAATCAAGTAGATTTCTTTAGCATTCATATGTCTGCCTGAGTCAATAACCGCGCGTTTTTCTACTTCGGTAATTCCAGAAGGAATACAGATAACCATACGTAATGAAGGTGGGAAAAGTTTCTTTTTAATGGCGGGAATTTGTTTTACAAATTCCTTAATCATTTCTTCAGAAGCTTGAAAATCTGCAATAACACCGTCTTTTAACGGACGAATAGTTTTGATATTTTCATGGGTTTTTCCTTGCATTCTGTTTGCTTCATGTCCAGTAGCAATAATTTTGCCAGTTAACCTGTTTCGAGCAACAATAGATGGGTTGTCAATAACTACCTTTCCATTGTGGATTATAAGTGTATTTGCAGTACCTAAATCAACTGCAATATCTTCTGTCATGAAATCGAAAAAACCCATAAAGATTTCGTTGTTTATATTTATTACAATGTGTTCTCACAAATCTAATAAAAATCTGTGGGTAATTTACATTGAATATAATTAATGTTTAAAATGTCTTGTTCCTGTAAAAACCATAGCTACATCATTGTCATTACAGTAGTCTATACTCAATTGATCTTTTATAGAGCCCCCTGGTTGAATTACGCTTTTAACACCTGCGTTATTTGCAATTTCGACACAATCAGGAAAAGGGAAAAAAGCATCACTTGCCATTACAGCTCCCTTTAAATCAAAATTAAAACTTGTTGCTTTTTCAATTGCTTGTCTCAATGCATCAACTCTACTTGTTTGACCAGTACCACCAGCTAATAATTGTTTGTCTTTTACTAAAATAATAGTGTTAGATTTAGTGTTTTTACATAACTTAGAGGCAAATAACAAGTCTTCTAACTCACTTTCTGATGGTTTATTGTTGGTTGGATATGATAAATCTTCTAATTTATCAGTTATGTAGTCTTTGTCTTGGACTAGAACTCCGTTTAAAGCTGTTCTTACTGTTTGTTTAGGTAATTCAACTTCTTTTTGAATTAAAATAACTCTATTTTTTTTACCTTTTAAAACCTCTAATGCATCAGTATCATAAGAGGGGGCAATAACTACTTCACAAAATAATTTATGAATTTCTTCAGCCGTAGCTTTATCAATTTTCGTATTGGCAATAAGAATCCCTCCAAAAGCTGATACAGGGTCTCCCGCTAAAGCATCTACATATGCTTGGTGAATTGTTTTTCTTTGAGCAAAACCACAAGCATTATTGTGTTTTAAAATAGCAAATGTTGGAGCTTCACCTTTAAATTCTTCCATTAAATTTACGGCTGCATCAACATCTAAAAGGTTGTTGTAACTCAGTTCCTTACCATGTAGTTTGTCAAACATAGCTTCTAAATTACCAAAGAAAAAACCTTTTTGGTGTGGGTTCTCACCATAGCGTAATACTTTAGAAGTAGTTTCACTGGCTTTGTATACAACTTCTTCTTCATTAAAGTAATTAAAGATAGCTGTGTCATAATGAGAAGAAATATTGAAAGCCTTAGCTGCAAACTTTTTTCTATCGCTCAAAGAAGTATTTCCATTGTTTTCAGAAATAATACTTAAGAAACTTTCGTATTGTTCCATTGAAGAAACAATAACAGTATCTTTAAAGTTCTTGGCGGCAGCACGAATTAATGAAATTCCACCAATATCAATTTTTTCAATAATATCTTGTTCAGAAGCACCAGAAGCAACTGTTTTTTCAAAAGGGTATAAATCTACAATCACTAAATCTAATTGAGGAATGTTGTATTCTTTCATTTCTGAAACATCTCCGTCGTGATCTTGTCTATTTAAAATACCTCCAAAAACTTTTGGGTGTAAAGTTTTTACTCTTCCCCCTAAGATTGAAGGGTAAGAAGTAACATCTTCTACAGGTACAACATCAATATTTAAGTCTTTAATGAATTTTTCAGTACCTCCTGTAGAGTAAATAGTAACCCCTAGGTCGTTAAGTTTTTTAACAATAGGCTCTAATCCATCTTTGTGAAAAACGGATATTAATGCAGATTTAATAGTTTTTGTATTGTTCATTATTGTTGTGTTGTTAAGCTTGCAAAGCTAGTAAAACAGTAGGCGTTACACAATAGTTTTTTTAGTTTTTAACATTAAAAACACCACCAAAAATGAAAATATTTTTGGTGGTGTTTTTTACAACAAAATATAAAAAGAAAATACTACTACTCTGCAGTTTCTAAAAAATTTCGAAACCAAGAGGTAAATTTCTCTACTAAAGATTGTTGAGTTTTTGAATGAGCATTAGCACTACCTAATGCTGCATAAGAGGGATGTTCTCTATAGCTCATATTTTAAGGGGAATTTAAAAAAAGGTTATTAAACTCTCCAAAGAAAGTAAAAAAAAACCTAATAATCAAACGATTATAAAAAAAATTAAATAAAAGTGGCTACTTTTTCACAAATATACTCTAATAAAGATTCATCATCCTCTGTAAAAGGGTTAACTTTATGAGAATCAATGTCTATTTGTCCAATGTTCTCTCCGTTTACAAAAATAGGGATTACGATTTCTGATTTTACTTTCCATCCACATGAAATGTAATTGTCTTGTTCGTTTACGTCTTGAACTACAAATTTTTCATTACTAACAGCAACTTGACCACAAATTCCTTTTCCAAAAGGAATGATTGTATGTTCTGTAGGTTC
>NZ_CAZEQR010000030.1:0-6865 GCF_964513795.1 Tenacibaculum sediminilitoris
CTAATTTTTTTACATTTACCAGACGATGTAATGCAGGCAGGACGTTCTTTTTACAAATTTTCTGGAGATATATGCGGTAAAAAAGGGTATGCGGAGAAAAAAAACGCAGTGATTTATTTAACTTTACTATCAACTACAATAATCCAACAAACGGAGCTACGCCCCTGTTTAATGGGAATATAAGCGAAACGAGTTGGAATACCTTAAACGTAGATACCAGTACCAAAACATACTCGTACAATTATGATGGATTAAATAGGCTGATAAGTGCAACAGGAGTTTCAACCCCAAATTATGACTTATCGAATGTTACCTATGATAAAATGGGAAATATTCTGACACTTACAAGAAAAGGTCATTTGAACGCAGATGCAACTTCTTTTGGGGTAATGGATAATTTATCATATACCTATGATAATGGTAATAAGCTTTTGAAAGTTACCGATGCAGGAAATAAAACCTATGGATTTAAAGATGGTACAAATACCAATAATGATTTTGAATACGACATAAATGGAAACATGGTTGTTAATAGGAATAAAGGGATTACCAACATCATTTACAATCATCTTAATTTACCAACACAAGTAACCATTAATGGCAACAATATAAGTTTTATATATGATGCCAAAGGAGAAAAGCAGAAGAAAGTTTTAGCTAATAAGACGGTGGAGTATGCAGGAAACTTTGTTTATGAGAACGGAGCTTTAAAGCAATTTTCACATCCAGAAGGTTATGTAAAGAATGATAATGGTACGTTTAATTACGTGTACTCTTATACTGACCATTTAGGAAGTATAAGATTATCCTATTCAGACCTAAATAATGACGGAGTTATACAGGCATCTAGTGAGATTTTGGATGAAAGAAATACGTATCCATTTGGACTTGAACATAAGGGGTATAATTCAAATGTAATAGGAGCTGAGAATGATTACCAAACGTATTTAGGTCAAGAAATGAATAAAGAATTTGGCTTGAATTGGTTAACTTTCAGGTATCGTAATTATATGCCAGAGCTCGGTAGGTTTTTTGGAGTCGACCCTGTTTCTAGTGAATATATGTCTATCTCTACTTTTCAGTTTGCTCATAATAGCCCGATTTGGAAGGTTGAATTGGAAGGTTTAGAGGGTGGTACTACCAATAAAAAAGGTAGAGGAGATACTACTAATCATGATCCTATAAAAGTAATTAATCAAAATCAAAGACCTCAAACAAAAGAAGGGTTTATAGGTGGTGGATTGGGTAAAATGATAGTAGTCCAAGAAACAACTAAAGAAGTAGCTAAAGAGGTCGTAAAAAAACCAAGTTTAATTTCTAAGGTAGCTTCAGGGGCAAGTACAGCTTTGACTACTGTTATTGCATTAATGACACCAACTGAAGCTCATGCACCTACAAAACAACCAGATTTTCTTGAAGGAGCTCAACCATTATCAGAAGATGATTTTATATCTTCGGATAATCAGACTGACAATAATGATGATGCTATAACATTATTTAGAGGAGTTTCAAGTGAAAATATGGAACAATATGGAGAGGCTTTAATTGGGATGGCTATACCTAATGCTTATCGTTCAGGTAAAAATAATCAACCGCATAGTAGTGAAGAAAATCATTCTTTTGGGTTCAACAATACAGTTTGGACTTCTTGGAGTTCAAATAAAGAAGTGGCTAAAAATTTTGCCTTGGGCGATAATGGAAATAGAAATGGTGTAATTTTAACAAAAAAGTTTAAGAAGTCTCAAGTTGATTTTAATTATTGGTCATATAAGCCAGAAGAGATGGAATGGTTAGTGAGAGGAGTAGTAACAGGTGCTGATGTAGAAACAACAAATCCCCAAAAAAAATAATGGAAACAAACAGCAAAAACAAAATTTTAAAGATACTAAAGGAGTTTTTTAAACTACCTAGTGATAGTTTGATAGATTTATCATTATCTACTGATGAAGAAAGTATTCATAAAATAATCTCCATATGGAAAATAAGAAAGAATACTGCTAGTGAAAATGAAATAGAGGAACTTGAAAAGCTTATACTTTCTTTGGAGAAATCAAAGTCAATTAACGAGTTTGTTAAGCTTGCTATTTTAAAAACTAAATTGAAAAGGTACATATGTTATTTGAGTACCGATTTAAACTTTGTGTTAGGGTATTTAGTTTTACCTAATGTGGGTAATGGGTCAGATTAGCCCTGCTCCCTACGAGATGTTTATACCAAAAGCTGTCCCTTATAAGGGAATTACTTGAAAGTAAGTGGTTTGTAAAAAATAATATAAAAACTAACATTTGAATATGAATTCTAAAAGTAGAAGGAACTTAGTTCCTTCTACTTTGGTTTAAGTTCTTTAGCTTATTGACACTTTCGGCACTTAGATTTGGTGTTTTCTTGAATTCTCATTGCTTTTTGGGTTGAAAATCGTTGTGAATAGCTAGAAAAGTCCATAGGTTTTCCTTCAAAAGTTTGAATAGGCGTATTTCCTTGTAAACCCATTTGAGGTCTTACAGCATTGTAAACAGAAACAGTTTCCCCGATGGCTCATAGAATGTCATCGTAAGGGCTAGTGCTAGTCTTTGACTAGTACCGAGCAAGAGTAAGGAATTAGAACTTAACTTTTAAAATAATAGAAATGAAACCACAGCAGAGATGTTGTGGTTTTGTTGTTATTAAGAGTATGCTTTTTTAGCTTTATAGTCACGTATAATTAAGTCTATAAAATGAAAAATACGTTCACGTTCATCTTCTGGTAAGTTCTCTACTTCTTCTAAACGTTGTAACATTTTTTTATCAAAAGAGGCATTTAAACCAACCCCTACTAAATAATCTAAAGATACCTCGAAGGCATCTGCTATTTTTTTAGCCATCTCAATTGAAGGCATTACACTATCTTTTTCATATTTAGAGATAATCTCTCTAGAAGAACCTATAATCTTGGCTAAGTCAGTTTGTGACCAACCCCTTTCTTTTCTTAATAAAGTGATTTTGTTAGCAATATCTATCATATAGAAACGTGAATAATGTTACCAAAAAATGATTGTTTTAGACAAATATAATACTTGAATAATAAATATAGTTTGGTTAAAAAGTAAAAATATTATAGATTTGTGAACTATATTACCATTTTAAGTGATTTATGAACAATCTAGACACCACCAACCCAAACAACTACGCATACGTAACAAAACACCTAGAAATCCACATTTTAGGAGGTATTAAGACTAATAAACTAGAAAGTTTACGGGTAACGGTATCGGTTCAGAAACTAAAAACACAAAATATAGTACGTCATAGTATAGACCTTTACAACGATACTCAAGTAGAAAAGTTTGTGCGAAGATTGGCAGAACGTTTAGCCATCGGTACAAGTGTGGTACGAAAGACTTTACAAGAATTAACCCACGAGTTAGAAAATTACAGGTTCTTGTTATTAAAAAATGAGGAACAAGCCAATAAACCATTTTATAAACAATTAAATGCTACCGAACTGCGAGCCGCAGAGGCATTTTTAACGAAGGGAAAATTGCTACCTAGAACCAATGAGTACATCGGCAGAAGCGGAGTAATCGGAGAAGAAACCAACCGCCTGCTGATGTATCTCATTTTTACCAGTCGTAAAACAAACAACCCATTACACTGTATTAGTTTAGGAAGTAGCGGAGTAGGAAAAACTCACCTACAAAGTAAAGTTGCAGAACTCATCCCAGAAGAAGATAAAATAGAAATTACCGTATTATCAGCCAACGCCTTTTATTACTTCACTCGTACCGAATTACAACACAGGTTAATACTCATAGAAGACCTAGACGGAGCAGAAAGTGTACTGTACCCACTACGAGAATTACAGTCTAAAAAGCGTATTACCAAAACGGTCGTACATAAGGATAGCAAAGGAACTACCAAAACCATCCACCTCACGGTGGAAGGCCCTGTAAGTGTAGCAGGCTGTACCACTCAAGAAAGTATCTACGAAGATAACAGCAACAGGAGCTTCCTGCTGTATATAGATGAAAGCGAAGAGCAAGACACTAGAATAATGCACTATCAACGCGCCGTGTCGGCGGGACAGGTAAATGAAGAAGAAGAGTACCTAGCTGCGGAGCTTCTCCGCAACATTCAAAGAGTACTCAAACCTATACGTGTAATCAATCCTTATGCAATGCACTTAGAACTTCCACAATCTGTATTTAAACCAAGAAGAACCAACGCACACTACTTACAGTTCATTAACGCAATAACATTCTATAAACAATATCAAAGAGAGAAGAAATACCATAAAGAAACAGGGGAAGAATATATCGAAACCACTATCGAAGATATAGAAGAAGCAAACGAGCTTATCACAGAAGTACTCCTAAGAAAATCAGATACCATCACAGGAGCTTGTAGAAACTACTTAGAAAGTTTAAAACATTATTTACAAGAAAACAACCAAACTACCTACACCAGTACAGAAATAAGAAAAAGATTAAGAGTAAAAGAAACTACACTACGTCGGTATCACAAACAATTACTAGAAGAAGGCTATATCAAGAAAACCAAAGGAAAGAAAGGACAACTGTATCATTATGAAATCATTGATATAGATGAATACAAAAACCTTAAAGAGCAGATAAGTAACTCCTTACAAAAGGCAGTATCACAAATAAAGGTATAAAAATATACTTGCCACACCGTGCTACGGTGCGCCACTTCGTCATAGGTTCGCTACTAGCAAAATAGCGAAGTTAACAGGTTGATAAATAAGGTATTAATAAAGGTTCGCCACTAAACTTAAAAAAAGGTCAAGAGGGATAAAAAAACGGTGAGCCACCGCAGGCAAAAAAAATGAAACAATTAAAGCTACATAACAAGCATTACAAAACACTATTACAATCCTTTACCGAGTGGTTAGACATTTTAGGCTATGCTCAGGGTACAGTGTATTTAATACCTATAAAAGTGCAAGAGTTCTTTTACTGGTTAGAAACCCAAGGGCATCCCCATATTAGTAATGTTACTCCCACTTTAGTAAGTAACTATTACGAATATTTAAAACAACGTTCCAACCAATACAAAGGAGGTGCTTTAAGCAATACCTATCTCAATATGCACCAAACAGCACTACGAAAACTAAGAGATTATTTAATAGCTCATAATGCAGATACACTCCTTAGAGTTCATTTAATGGCGGAGAAAAACGATACAGAAGAACGCAGTAATATCTTAACCCAATCACAAATAAAAACCCTTTTTAAAGCAACCCAATACAGTCATACTTGGTATCGTATACGTTTAAGAGATAAAGCGATACTTACTTGCCTATATAGTTGTGGGCTACGTAGGTCAGAGGTCATGAACCTAGATATTAAAGATGTACTTTTTGACCGTGAGCGTATCCATATCCGTAAAAGTAAAAACTACAAAGAGCGTTTTGTTCCTTTTAACTCTTACAACTCCCGAATACTAGAAGACTATTTATACGAAGCTCGTCCAAACTTTTACAACTTTGATAGTAGTGATGCTTTTTTTATCAGTACTAAAGGAGGGAGAATTACAGGGCAAACATTATACAATCGAGTATTAGCCATCGCCAAAGCTACATCTGATAAAGCGATTATAGAAAAGTCGATTACACCTCATATACTACGTCATAGTATAGCTACCCATTTATTAGAAAAAGGAGTGCCTATAGAGAGTATCAAAACATTTTTAGGGCATAGTAGCTTAGCATCTACACAACTCTATACACACTTATTAAAAACAATTAGCGATGAATAAGACCAAAAAGAGCACCTCCAATTATGTAGACTTTATAAACTACTTACAAACCCTAGGCTATACCGAAAAAACCACAGAAACGAAACTAAGAGAAGTCATCAGCTTTACAAACTGGTGTAGCTCAAAAGGAATCACTGTATATACCATTACTTACCGAAGTTCATTAGAATATATTAACTACTTAAAAAACCAAAAGAACAGTAAAAGCACTATCAATGGTAAACTAGCACATTTACGCACCTATTTTAATTACCTAACAAACGGAGGGCATCGAAAAGATAATCCTGTAGAGAATACCACCATCAAAGGAACACCTGAACCACTCAGCTATACCATCTTAGATATAGAAGAATTAGAAGACCTTTATTACAGTTTTGAAACTGAAAATATAGATAACTCATATCGCAGATTAACCGCCAAACGTAATAAGATTATTGTAGGCTTTATGGTGTATCAAGGGCTTAATACCAGTGACCTTAAAGGACTTTTGTTAGAGCATCTACAACTTAGTAAAGGAAAGATCTATATACCTGTTTGCAATCGTAGCAACTCGCGAACTTTAGAGTTAAAAGCTTGGCAACTCATGGAACTTATCGAATATACCAATGAAATAAGACCTTTACTCATAAAGAGCGTAAAAAACCCTGTAGATTACCGTCAGCTTTTTCCTTATGGTGCTCAGTTCAATCTTTTAAAAGAACTCTTTAAAAAGCTAAAAAGATACAATCAAAAAGTAACCAGTATCAAACAGATACGAGCCTCAGTCATTACCCATTGGTTAAAACAATACAACTTACGAAAGGTTCAATACTTAGCAGGACATCGACACATCAGCTCTACCGAACGTTACTTGCAAGACGATTTAGAAAGCCTACACGATATGGTGAACAACCTCCACCCGATAAGCTAAAAAGCAAACCATATAAAGGAGCATCTGCTTAGAAGGCAGACGGTCTATTGTGGATGGATAAAACCCCACACTTCCCACCACCCCTGTACTTTATGGCTTCCAAAGCTAGTACAGCATATTGTTTTTTGCATCATCCATCGCTCATTCCACACACAAAAATCTGCAAGCAGTATTTTTGTACGCTCCATGTATCCACGTAAA
>NZ_CAZEQR010000031.1:0-6478 GCF_964513795.1 Tenacibaculum sediminilitoris
GTAGCCCAGCAACAGGAGCAACAATTACACCAACAGCGAGTAATGGAAACGGAGGTCCATATACATTTGAATTATTTGATTCAACAAGTACCTCAGTATCAACAACGAGTCCATTTACAGATGTAGCTGCAGGAACTTATACTGTGGTAGCTACCGATAGGTTAGGTTGTACATCTGCACCAGTAACAGTAATTGTAAATCCAGTAACAGCAGTTACTTTTACTGCGGAACCTTTATGTTATGATGGAACTAATGGACAAATTGTAGTAACTGCTAACACAGGTAATGGTGATTATATTTTTAGTTTAAACGGTACAACATGGCAACAGCCAACACCATTAACATCAAATACCTATACTTTTTCAGGATTATCAGATGGTAATTACACGGTATATGTACAAGATGGTAAAGGTTGTACTGTTAATACTCCAGTAACTATTAATCCGCAATTATTAGCTACAGCTGATGTTACGAATGCAAGTTGTAATGATGGAGAAATTTTAATAAACCCTTCAGGAGGAACAGGAGCGGGAACTTATGTGTTCTCAGTCGTAACAGATGGTTTGTCTGCAGGAGCTTTTAGTACAACAAACCCTGTTACAACAGCAGTAGGAGTTTATGATGTTTATGTAAGAGATAACAATGGAGCAGCAGGATATTGTGAGTACATAATTCAAGATGTAGTTATTGATGCAGTAACACCTATTGATATTACAGCAACGGTAAACGAACCTACATGTAATGGAGATGCAGGTAGTGTAGATGGGCAAATTGTAGCAAATACAGGGCAAGCCCCACATACTATTGTTATTAGAAATAGTGCAAATGTAGTTGTTGATACAATTAATAATTTTTTAGGAGCTAATTTTAGCTTTAATAATTTAGTAGTAGATTCATATACGATTACGATTACAGATGATTTAGGATGTAGTGATACGTTTAGCTTCTCATTAACGAATCCACCAGCGATTCCAATGAATATAGAACCTATATTACCAACTGATTGTACGATAATTTCACCAGCAAATACGGGGCTTGATTTCAATTTTAAAAGCTTAACCTTAGCAAGTTTTGCACCGTATACATTAGAGTATACGATAGATGGTTCTACTTGGATAGACATGAGTACATTAGTTCATTCTATTAGTGTGGCACCACACCCAACACCAGGAGATAACTTATATTCAGTTAGAGGTTTAACACCTGGTCAGGTTTATTATCCGGCGATTAGAATAATGGATGGAACTACCATTAGATGTCAAGTTGATAATGGAATATTTGTAATGCCTTTCCAAGTAAGTGGTATTGTGGTAAATGTTGTTCCAAGTGGTAATTGTACCACCGGTTATAGTGCAACAGTGGAAGCAGTTAATGGTGTTGGGCCTTTTGAGTTTGGAATTAGTACAGACGACCCTATTAACACTGGTATTTGGTATCCTGCTGATGATCCAATAGGTAACCCAAGAGTAAAAGTTTTTACCAATATTATTCCTGGCTTAAACTATCAGTTTTTTGTAAGAGATACAAATACACTTTGTATTGAAATGAATGACGACCCAATTGATTATTCATTAATAGACTCTACTTTTGATGTAAACATTACATCCGCTGTAAGTAATCAATCATGTAATGGATCCAATAATGGTCAAATAGAGTTTACTATTGAAGACACAGATGGCGTTTTAACAGGAAATACAATAGGATGGGAGCTGTATGATGGAATAACAGATTCACCTTTAGGAATTACAGGTACCATAACAGATACAGAAACGTATCCTCATACTTTTAATGTTCCTCCTACAGCAACTTTAAATCCAGGGTTATATTTTATAGTAATTGAAAGTACTTCTGGTGGAACATGTCAATGGGCAAGTGGAGATATAGAAATTTTAGAAGGAGAATCTATAACAGGGAACTTAAATGTACTGAATAATATTACATGTAGTGTTGATGGTGCGGTAAGAATAGAAAATATATCTGGAGGTTTTCCTGGATACACATATAATGTAACGTCAGTAACTAATACTACATTAACAACACCAATAACATTAACAGGTAATACATTTAACATAGCTTATGGCGATGTGTCAGATGTAACTTTACCAGTAAATGTAACAGTTGAAGTCGTTGATACCAATGGTTGTACTGAAACTTTCGGACCAGTAGCATTAAGTGTAAGTATTTCACCTACAATCAATTTAGATAATGTAGTAAGTTGTGATAGTAATAAAACAATTACTGTTTCTGCGTCAAGTGGTTTAGCACCTTACCAATACTCTATAAATGGAGGAACTTTTACATCACCAACTTCAAACCCATATACTTTCAGTGCTTTAGCTGCAGGTAGTTATGATGTAGTTGTTAGAGATGCAAATGGTTGTACTGATAGTTTAATAGGAATTGTAGTTCATCCAGATATAGACTTTAACTTACAAGTAACTCAAAATGCAATTTGTACAGTAGACGGAGAGGTAACATTAAATATTACCTCAGGGGCTGGTGGAGACTACACTTATAGTGTTGATGGTAGCCCAGGAATAAACATAGGAGCTACAACAACAGCTACTATTACGCTGGCACCAGGAACATATAATATTACGGTTTCAGATGCCACTTCAGGATGTTCAGATACCAAAGCAATTACTGTTCAAGATCCAGTTCAACCTAGCTTTACACATGTAGCTGAAAATAGTTTATGTTCTGGAGATAACTCAGGAGTTATAACATTAACAGCAGTTGATAATGGAATTTTACCAATAAGCTATACAATTAGTCCAGTAGCAGGTACGTATGATGGAGCTAGTACATTCTCAGACTTACCACCAGGAACATACGATATAACAGGTACAGCAGTAAATGGATGTGATACAACTATAACAGGTATTGTAATAACAGAGTATGCTCCAGTTGTGTCAAGTACACCAATCGTTACAGAGTTTGGATGTACAACAGGTAATACTGTTAATGTAGCTAGTGTAGAGTTACCAGTGGGTATAGTAGGAGGATCAGGAACTTATAGTCGAGTAGTGTTTACATATACTCCAAATTCAGGATCAGTAGAGATATTAGATTCAAGTAACTTTATATTTACAACGACTAACACATCAGGAGGAACAGTAGATATCACGGTTTATGACGATCAAGGATGTTCAGGAACGACTTCAGCAACAATTCAACCATTTAATGAGTTGAGTGCACCTTTAGTTACACTAGACACAGCAATAACTTGTTCAACAGGAGAAGATATTACAGTTACTTATACGTCAACAGCACCAGTGGTAGCAAATATTAGCATTGAAGGAATTAATGGTAATACTTATGGGCTAGTAACTAATACTACAGGAGATTTTGATAATTTACCAACAGGAGATTATCAAATAACGATAGAGAATCCAACAACAGGTTGTGAGTTAGTAACCTACTATACAGTTGGAGACGAACCAGTATTTGATTTATTAATTACGGGTATAGAAGATGTAGACTGTCAAGGAGATAGTAATGGAAGTGCGGTATTAAACTTTAGTTCTAGTACGCCTTATACAAGCGGTTATACATATACTGTGTATACGTCATCAGGAGTAGCAACAGCTATTACAGGCGCAGGTACGGGAGGTACACCAACGACTATAACAGGTTTATCGGCAGGTACTTATTATGTAAGGATAGATATGGGCGCAAACTCACCATTTTGTGAGGCACAAAGCTCTAACTTTACAATAGCAGAGCCGTTAGCTCCATTATCAGTAGTAGGAAATACAAATCCAGTAGTAAGTTGTAATAATGGATCAGATGCTACAATTACAGCAACAGCAACAGGAGGCTGGGGTACTTATGTTTATCAATTAGAAGAGACATCAAACCCAGGAGTTGCTTACGCAGGAAATTCATATAGTTCAAATAACATTTTCACGAACTTACCAGCAGGAGACTACACAGTTGTAGTAAGGGATAAAGATGGAGTAGCAGGAAGATATTGTGAAGCTAGTAATCAGGTTGTTATAGCAAATCCAACACCAGTAACCTTTACGGTTAGTGAAACAGATAATGTATGTGATACTTCAGTAGGAGGAAGCATTGAAGTAAATGCATTAGGAGGTACTGGTACTTATACCTATACGCTGTCAAATTCAGGAGGGATTTTCGAGACTCAAACTTTAACAGCTACTACTTACACATTTACTAATTTACCAGCAGATACGTATACGGTGAATGTGGTAGATTCAAACGGATGTGATGCAGGAACCCCAACAAATGTAACGATCAACCCTGATGTTAACTTCTCATTAGTAGAAACTAAGAAGGTAGATTGTTCAGTATCACCAGATGGAATCGTAACCGTTGATTTTGTGAATTGGACTTCAGGAACAAGTAACTATACGTATGATGTTTCAGGTTCTGTAGAAGGATCGTTGGTAACCAATGTTGTTGTAACGAGTGATCCTTTCACGATTACAATTCCTAATGGAAACACAACCCCACAAACATATACAGTTACGGTACGAGATTTAGATGCTACACCAATGTGTGATGTTTCAAGAACTATTGAAATTCAACCAGAAATAAGACCAGACTTTACTCCAGTAGTAACAGCAAGTTTATGTTCTGGAGATAACTCAGGAGTTATAACATTAACAGCAGTTGATAATGGAATTTTACCAATAAGCTATACAATTAGTCCAGTAGCAGGTACGTATGATGGAGCTAGTACATTCTCAGACTTACCACCAGGAACATACGATATAACAGGTACAGCAGTAAATGGATGTGATACAACTATAACAGGTATTGTAATAACAGAGTATGCTCCAGTTGTGTCAAGTACACCAATCGTTACAGAGTTTGGATGTACAACAGGTAATACTGTTAATGTAGCTAGTGTAGAGTTACCAGTGGGTATAGTAGGAGGATCAGGAACTTATAGTCGAGTAGTGTTTACATATACTCCAAATTCAGGATCAGTAGAGATATTAGATTCAAGTAACTTTATATTTACAACGACTAACACATCAGGAGGAACAGTAGATATCACGGTTTATGACGATCAAGGATGTTCAGGAACGACTTCAGCAACAATTCAACCATTTAATGAGTTGAGTGCACCTTTAGTTACACTAGACACAGCAATAACTTGTTCAACAGGAGAAGATATTACAGTTACTTATACGTCAACAGCACCAGTGGTAGCAAATATTAGCATTGAAGGAATTAATGGTAATACTTATGGGCTAGTAACTAATACTACAGGAGATTTTGATAATTTACCAACAGGAGATTATCAAATAACGATAGAGAATCCAACAACAGGTTGTGAGTTAGTAACCTACTATACAGTTGGAGACGAACCAGTATTTGATTTATTAATTACGGGTATAGAAGATGTAGACTGTCAAGGAGATAGTAATGGAAGTGCGGTATTAAACTTTAGTTCTAGTACGCCTTATACAAGCGGTTATACATATACTGTGTATACGTCATCAGGAGTAGCAACAGCTATTACAGGCGCAGGTACGGGAGGTACACCAACGACTATAACAGGTTTATCGGCAGGTACTTATTATGTAAGGATAGATATGGGCGCAAACTCACCATTTTGTGAGGCACAAAGCTCTAACTTTACAATAGCAGAGCCGTTAGCTCCATTATCAGTAGTAGGAAATACAAATCCAGTAGTAAGTTGTAATAATGGATCAGATGCTACAATTACAGCAACAGCAACAGGAGGCTGGGGTACTTATGTTTATCAATTAGAAGAGACATCAAACCCAGGAGTTGCTTACGCAGGAAATTCATATAGTTCAAATAACATTTTCACGAACTTACCAGCAGGAGACTACACAGTTGTAGTAAGGGATAAAGATGGAGTAGCAGGAAGATATTGTGAAGCTAGTAATCAGGTTGTTATAGCAAATCCAACACCAGTAACCTTTACGGTTAGTGAAACAGATAATGTATGTGATACTTCAGTAGGAGGAAGCATTGAAGTAAATGCATTAGGAGGTACTGGTACTTATACCTATACGCTGTCAAATTCAGGAGGGATTTTCGAGACTCAAACTTTAACAGCTACTACTTACACATTTACTAATTTACCAGCAGATACGTATACGGTGAATGTGGTAGATTCAAACGGATGTGATGCAGGAACCCCAACAAATGTAACGATCAACCCTGATGTTAACTTCTCATTAGTAGAAACTAAGAAGGTAGATTGTTCAGTATCACCAGATGGAATCGTAACCGTTGATTTTGTGAATTGGACTTCAGGAACAAGTAACTATACGTATGATGTTTCAGGTTCTGTAGAAGGATCGTTGGTAACCAATGTTGTTGTAACGAGTGATCCTTTCACGATTACAATTCCTAATGGAAACACAACCCCACAAACATATACAGTTACGGTACGAGATTTAGATGCTACACCAATGTGTGATGTTTCAAGAACTATTGAAATTCAACCAGAAATAAGACCAGACTTTAC
>NZ_CAZEQR010000032.1:0-6027 GCF_964513795.1 Tenacibaculum sediminilitoris
TCTCCAGATCTATAAAAATTAATAACGTTTGAAAAACGCATTGTAGTACTAAACAATTTTATAGTTGAATCTACTAGTTTAGTGGCAGGTCCTGAAAACACCCTTGCATTTATATTAAATCTAACTGCAGTTTCTGTCGCAGTATAAGCGCCTAGTGAGTGACCTGTAAAAACAACTTTATCTTCTAATATTTTTGAAGCCTCTACTATATCGGTTCCGCAATCACATTCTTTTAAAATTACTTTTTTAGCAAAATAATATGCGTCTTTTTGCCATTGAAGATCCTTTTCTGAGATATTTTTTAATCCAATTTTTAGATCTTGAATAGCATCGTTTTGGTTACTTGTTCCTTTGTAAGCAATAATTATTTTTTCATCAAGCCCTAAGTTTTCATGGCTAGGAACTTTTACAGCTACAGCAATGAGTCCTGACGCAGAATCCTCAAGTTTTTCTATAATTGTAAAAGAAGATGAATTAGGAAACATAATGTCTTTAATAACTTGATAATCATCAGTATTTTTGAACCCTTCAAATTGATTTTTCCAATCACTAAAATTATTTATCTTATAAGCAAAGGAAGCGGTAAGTGCGTACCTTAAAATTTTTATATAGTTTAAAGAATACTCCTTGTTAAATGCTAAAATTCCTAATTGATTAGATTCATTATAAACAGGATAATCATAGCCAAGAGAGTTTTGAGAGACATAAGACTTATAATAAAGAGCTGAAGAATCATAATCACCAAATGTTTTTTTTACAACTTTAGTCAAAAACCTTTTGTTTACAAGTTGTGTGTTGTTATATTTATTGGCAATAAAGTAGTTTTCAGCGGTTTGAAAATATGAACTTCCTTTTTTCCAATGCCCTCTTAAAGTTAAATAATCAGAACTAGGGTATTTAGCCCAATCAGATATAATTAATTCAGACATAGGTCTAAAATGATCTGTTTTTGTAAATAAATTGGAAGTAGTCTCTGCGGTGGTTTCATTATATTCAGATTTTAATACTTTATAAGCAGAAACATAGAGGCTGCTTGGAGAGAATAACGAAAAAGTAGTTTTAACGAAAGGAGCAACGCCTCCATCTATATCACTTTTTATTTTAAACTGTTTGTTTGTTGATTCTTTAGTATAACCACCATAATCAAGTTTACTCCTTTTCGTCACGTTACTAAAACTAGTGTAGGTTTTATTTGTGTATAAATTACTACTAGGAGTAAAACTTCCAACAAAAAAAGGATATTTGATGCCTCCTTTTTCAGCTTCATAATATACACCATAGTAAACTCCATAACCTGTATATTTATTAGTAGGATGGTAAGCTGTCCATTCTCCAGGTCTTAATACCTCTGCAGGCCATTGGAGACCATCTTCTGAACGGTCATATTTATGAACAGAGACCAATTTCATAACTAAATCTGTATCATTTTTGATAATACCTCTTAATGAAGTTGTACCTTTTACATAAAGCTCATTTAATTTTGCCTCAGCTTCAGCTTCCGATTGAAATTTTCTTTGACAATAAACTGTTTGTATAATAACACTCATCATTATACAAACTAATAAATTCGTTTTTTTCATTTTGTTTGAGTTTTAAAGTTGTTGATAATAAATGTATTGAAGTATTTTACGTTAATGGTTAAATGTTACTTCCTTTTAAATACTATTAATTATCACTTATTGTCATAACTGTTTAAACGATTTAATAGTCGAGTTTTATATAGGTTTTATGAAGTGTTGTTTTTTGTATAAATAGGGCTACTTTTTTTGAGTATACTTTTAAAGTTTCAAATAAAAGTGCTATTCAATGAAGTAGTACTTAGAAAAGAAACAGCATTATATATACACTACCTCTAAAAGTGTGTAAACTCCTTTTTGTTTTTCTATACCACATATCGACAAGCATTGCGTATTTGGTGTATCACAAATATGGGTTTTAGATGCTGGGAAAACATTTTTAATGGTATCAGTAAACCCATTAAGGTTATCTGTAGCTGTAATGAGTGAATCATGAACCTCTCTAGTTTTCATATTAGTCAGAGCGCTCATTCAAAAGGCTGCTGATTTGTTCTTGGCTAACAAAGTTCTAAAAACTTCCTTTTTATTATTTCTATGTAAACCTACAGCAATATACATAGTCTTGTTTATAACTTTAAATTCTCTCGAACTTTGAAAACAATACCGTTCATCCAAGTGACAATATTATTGGTAATTTTGTTTGTGATGGGGGTATAGTGGATGTAGAATTATTAAAATCATAAACTTCTCGAACTTGTTTTTCTATATCAGAATTACTCATTTCTTTTCTCATATTGACAACCATATTGGTTCGCTTAAGAACAAGCACAAGGTTAAAGAAGGCCTTTCTATTTCTAGGAGTTTTTATAGTTGTTTGTGCCAAAGCAGTTTTTACCTTTTTTGAAGCATAGCCATTGCGAGTATTGTTGTTATGGGGTTGCTCGTGTTTATTATAATCTAAATAGGTATTGAGTTTACCTTCTAGCATTTTTTAATACCTCACTTTTGTATACTTTTTAGAAAGGAAGTCTGCTCTTCTTCTGTTTTGAAATGTTTTAGAAAATTATCTTTATTCGTGGTGTATAAAATTTTACACACTTAATGTGATACTACCTAGAAAAATGAAAGGTTTTGATTTAATCAAAACCTTTCATTTTTAATTATCTAAAGTTTTCTCCAAACATTTGTTGAATGATTTAAACCATCACCAATATTGTCTGTTGGTAGTATATAAGCAGCAATTGGTAGTGTAGCATTTGTTTTATTTCCTTTGTATAGTTTGAATAAAATATCATCTATGAAAGGAGTTAGATAATGATTATTTATACTCCCCGTAGCCCCTGCACCTTTAAATACAACTAAAGGAGTATCATGCCTTCCTGTAAACTCAACAACAGGGTCTCCAGATCTATAAAAATTAATAACGTTTGAAAAACGCATTGTAGTACTAAACAATTTTATAGTTGAATCTACTAGTTTAGTGGCAGGTCCTGAAAACACCCTTGCATTTATATTAAATCTAACTGCAGTTTCTGTCGCAGTATAAGCGCCTAGTGAGTGACCTGTAAAAACAACTTTATCTTTTAATTTTTTTGAAGCCTCTACTATATCGGTTCCGCAATTACATTCTTTTAAAATTACTTTTTTAGCAAAATCATATGCATCTTTTTGCCATTGAAAATCCTTTTCTGAGATATTTTTTAATCCAATTTTTAGATCTTGAATAGCATCGTTTTGGTTACTTGTTCCTTTGTAAGCAATAATTATTTCTTCATCAAGCCCTAAGTTTTCATGGCTAGGAACTTTTACAGCTACAGCAATGAGTCCTGACGCAGAATCATCAAGTTCATCTATAACTTTAAAATCAAATGAATTAGGAAACATAATTTTTTCAATAATTTTATAACTATCATCATTAGTGAACTCAAATTGATTTTTCCAATTCTGCCAGAAATCATTTATCTTATAAGCATAGGAAGCGGTAAGTGCGTACCTTAAAATTTTTGTATAGTTTAAAGAAGACTCTTTATTAAATGCTGAAATTCCTGTTTGATTAGATTCATTATAAACAGGATAATCATAGCCAAAAGAGTTTTGAGAGACATAAGACTTATAATAAAGAGCTGAAGAATCATCATCACCAAATGTTTTCTTTACAACTTTAGTCAAAAACTCTTCGTCAACAAGTTCTGAGTCGTTATATTTATTGGCAATGAAGTAGTTTTCAGCGGTTTGAAAATATGAACTTCCTTTTTTCCAATGCCCACTTAAAGTTAAATAATCAGAATCAGGGTATTTAGCCCAATCAGATTCAATTAATTCAGACATAGGTCTAAAATGATCTATTTGTGTAGTTAAATTGTAAAAACTCCCTACTAAGGTTTCTTTATATTCAGACTTTAATACCCTATAGGCAGAAACATAGACACTGCTTGGATTTTTTAACTTAACACTACTTTTAACGTAAGGATAATAGCCTTTATCTATTTTGCTCTGTAAGTAAAAAAAACTGTTTTCTTTGTCGTCTGTATAACCACCGTCATCTATTTTTGCCTTATCCGACTCGATTTGAAGACGAGTTATGGTTTTATTTAGGTAAAAAAAACTAGTAGGAGTACAGCTTCCCACAAAAAAAGTATGTTTTTCGTTATCTCTTCCTGTAGCTTCATAAGCCACACTATAGTAAGCTCCAGAACCGCCAGCTACATTCCAAGCATAGTAAGGTGTAAATTCTCCAGGATTTAATACCTCTGCTGGCCATAAGTTATAATCTTCTGAACTGTTATATTTATTAATAGAGACCCTTTTCATAACTAAATCTGTATTATTATGGAAAATACCTTTTAATGCATTACCTTTACCTAACTGAGCATGAGTTTTTTCTACACGAGCTTCAGCTTCAGCTTCCGAATTATATACATATTGACAGTAAGTTGTTTGTATGATAACACTCATCATCATAAAAACTAATAAATTTGTTTTTTTCATTTTGTTTGAGTTTTAAAGGTTGATAATAAATGTATTGAAGTATTTTACGTTAATTGTTAAATGTTATCTCCTTTTTAACACTATCAATTATCATTTATTATCATATTATTTAAATGATTTTATGGTCGAGTTTAATATAGGTTTTATAAAGTATTGCTTTTGTAGAAATAGGGCTACTTTTTTTGAGTAGATTTTTAAAGCTTCAAATAAAAGTGCTATGAAGTAGTACTTAGAAAGTTATTGAAAGAAACAGCATTATATATACACTATCTCTAAAGGTGTGTAAACTTTTTTATCGAGGGTTTGACTTAATTAAAGTTGAACTCTTTTTCCAAATACTGTTTCATATAATCGCTTTACAGAACTTACTCAGCAAAACTTAATACCACTACTTTATTTTTAAAACCTGTTGTTTAGGTAAATGCTAAGGTATTTCGTTTATCAATTCTACACCAATACGTGTTTGCAAAAACAAGCGTATTTATACTTATAAAGTTTTTAAAAACATTGCTAATACAGGTAAACTCACCATGAGTTAGTTTCTTAGTTTTAAACTTCATATTATCATTAATGAAAAAGGAGAAATATTAAATTTTTGTACACAGGCTAGTGAAGACAATAGAAATCCATTAAAAAAAGAACGCTTTTTAAATAAAATAGTTGGAAAATTTTTACTAATAAAGGTTATATAGGAGAGGAACTAGCATAAATGTTGTTTATTAATGGCGTGCAACTTATAACTCAAATTAAAAACAATATAAAGAATTGTTTAATAACAATATCTAATAAAATACTACTTAGAAGACAATTGGTAATTGAAATGGGTAAACGATGAACTCAAAAATAGTTGTCAAATAGAACATTATAGACATAGAAACTTTGGTAATTTTACAACAAACTTAATCTCCATACTTATTGCGTATAGCTTTTTACCTAAAAAACCTTCTATAAAATATCAAACTGTAAATACTCTGCAAATTTATCTCTTTTAATAATCGAGCTTAGGTTAATAGGCATGGAGCCATTTTCTTGTAGCTTCTCTTAAAGAAAAAAATGTTGATTTCACCACAGCTTCGTCAGTTGGAAAAGAGAGTTTGTTTTTGGTGTATTTTCTAATCTTTCCATTTAGTAAGTTTTTCGTAATAAACTTGTATACAGGTCTTTAAACAAATAGCTAATACCATGTTTAGTATGTATGTATGTATGTATGTATGTATGTATGTATGTATGTATGTATGTATGTATGTATGTATGTATGTATGTATGTATGTATGTATGTATGTATGTATGTATGTATGTATGTATGTATGTATGTATGTCTCTTGTAAGGTTTTAATCTTCTTTTTCATAAGAAAAGGTATTTTAAAGTTGTACAAAAAAAATGAGGTGGGGTTTAAACCCCACCTCATTTTCTATTTAGATAGTTTTTTTGATGTTACTTTCACCTTTTATTTACATTAATTATTTCATTAATTAATTTATCTCCAGGAAAGTCCATTGCTATAATTCCAGTTTTTTTAAT